>JAVEYW010000003.1 GCA_034003325.1 Desulfobacterales bacterium | reverse complement strand
GGGAAAACCACATCGATATGATCGTCATCGGCATTCGGCGGCGCTCGAAGCTGGATAAACTGCTTTTTGGCTCCAACGCCCAATACATCGTTATCAAGGCGCATTGCCCCGTGCTTTGCGTTAAATAAAGAAATCATTTTTTTACTATAAACCCAATGTCATTCACTTAAGCGATAGGTTTGTATTAAAGGAAGAATTTCTTCGGTTTGGCTTTATGTTTTCGAGGATATTTTCTTCCCGGCCTTATCGGTTCAACGGCTCTTTGAAAAACGCTTTGCAGATCTTCAATTAAACGCCCCGCCGGTATTCTGAAACAACAACCCGACAGCACCTTTGGTTTTTGAAAGAGCTTGAGTGAAGTTGATCTGGAATTGATGTTTTCTTTCGATTATCGCTCATAGACGATATGGCGGTCACCTCAACCGGCAAACTCGACAAAATCGAGCTGAGACGTCAATTCACGGGCAGAACGACACAAATGGTGATATAAAAAGACCGCCGGGATTTAGAACCCGGCGGCTTTAAGGGATGGTCCGGGGTTCACCCGGACCATCCTTCGAACTTGCGGTTGGCTGCCGTGGGCTCGATTTTTTTTAAACAGCCTGCTATATTGCAAAAAAAAGGAGGGTGTCTTGAAATTTAAAAAACTATTCTCGCCGATCACCATCGGAAACATGGAATTGAAGAACAGAATCGTGATGGCGCCCATGGCCACCAATTTTCTATCCTATGGAGAGATAAACCAGCGGTTCATCAGTTTTTATCGAGAACGCGCCAAAGGGGGACCCGGTCTCATCGTCATCTCCATGACCCCTAACCGACTCGATAACAATCCCCCCTTCCCCGGCGTTTATGATGACCGCTTTATATCCGGAATTTCAAAGCTGGCGGCGGCCTGTAAAGAATTCGATGTCAAGGTGGTCGCGCAACTGGTGGTAACCTATAGCTGGGCGTTTCCGGGACGTCCGGTGGAATTTGTCAGCCCGTCGGGCACCACCATAACCAAACGGGTGGATCCTCCGTTTAGACTGGGGGGACCGCTTCCGGGGTGTTCACCCCATCGCCGGCCGTTGAAAGAGGATGAAATCAGGGAGATTATCGAGGATATCGGCGATGCGGCCGGAAGGCTCAGAGAAGCGGGGTTTGACGGCGTTCAATATTTAGCCGCGGCCGGATATCTCGTATCCCAGTTTATCTCGCCCATCACGAATCAAAGAACGGATTCATATGGCGGCAATGTAGAAAATCGAATGCGTTTTCTGACCGATATATTAGCGGATTGTAAACAGAAGGCCGGCGAGGATTGGTCCTATCTGACGCGGATTTCCCCTCAAAAGACCAAATCCGGAATTACTGTAGACGACCTGAAAGAGATCGCGCTCATTCTGCAACAGGCCGGTGTGCACGCCATTGATGCCTTGCCCGGATGGCATGAAGATCCCATCCCCATGATCGCGCCGGCAACCCCTCAGGGCCAGTGGGCTTCCATCGCGCAAGCGCTTAAAGAAACCGTTCAGATTCCCATCGGCGCCGGGACACAGATTCAAGAGCCGGAAATCGCCGAGAGCATATTGGAAGAAGGAAAAGCCGATTATATTTATATGTGCCGCGCCATGATCGCCGAGCCCGATTTTCCCAATTTGGCCAAAGCGGGCAGAACGGATGAGATTCGGCCTTGTATCACCTGCGGGCACTGTCTGGAATCCATTGCGGACAATGTGTGCGTGCATTGTTCGGTGAATCCCGCAGCGGGCCGGGAAGCGGACTATCCGTTTACGCCTGCGCAAAAACCCAAAAAAGTGTTTGTGGTCGGCGGCGGCCCGGCAGGCTTGGAAGCGGCCAAAATTGCGGCTGCCAGAGGGCATCATGTTACCCTCTTTGAAAAAACGGGGCAATTGGGCGGGCAGTTGAACCTGGCCTTTATTCCGCCGCATAAAAAAAGAATCGGGTTATTAGATGCGTATTTGATTCGGGAAGTCGAGCGATCCTCTGTTAACGTGATGCTGAACACCGAATTTACGGTGGAAACCGCCGAGCGGGAACGCCCGGATGTGGTGATTGTCGCGATCGGTTCGGATCCGATCATTCCGCCGATACCCGGCGTTGACCTGAAGCAGGTGGTGACGGCGCTGGATGTTCTGGCGGGAAAGGTGGAAACCGGCCAGAATGTCGTTATCATCGGTGGAGGCGCGGTCGGATGCGAGACGGCCGAATTCCTGAGCATGCAGGGAAAGCTGCCGGTCATTATCGAAATGCTTGATTCCGCGGCCAAAGACGTTTGTAAGATCAACCGATGGCATCTGATATCAAGATTGGCGCAAGCCTGCGTGGGCATCCAATTAAGCGCGAAGGTCGTCGGCATCAGCGACAAAGGTGTTGAAGGCATCCGTCAAGGCAAGAGCGAACTTTTCCCGGCGGATACCGTTGTGCTGGCCGTTGGAATGCGGGGCAACCGGTCGCTGACCCACCTTTTGAGGGGAAAAGTACCGCAAGTCTATTATGTGGGCGATTGTACGGAACCCCGGAAAATGACCCAGGCGCTGACGGAAGGGTTTATGGCAGGCGCAACGGCCTAGTGAATTTCAATCGCAGGATTTCGCCGTGCTATTATTGCACTAACATACCGTGCCAGTATGATATGGTCTAATGCCAGCGAACACTGAGTTAAGCGTAATTACAACAAGGCCAAAGAATGAGAGAAGTTGGAAGATGAGGTTGAACGGCTCAAAAAAGAAAACAAACGCCTTTTGATGGAGCGCGAGAGCTTAAAAAGGCGGCGGCCTTCTTTCCCAACGAGTCGAATTAAGGTTTGATTTCATCCGGCAGCAAATGAGGACAATCCTGTGGCCCTGTCATGTGCGGTTATGCGAGTGAGCCGGAGCGAATTTTACGATTACCTGGTCCGGTATGCATCAGGGGATGATCACCGGCTGGGCGATGTTTGATTAGCAAGGCAAATTAAAGAAATATTTAACGAGTACAGAGCAAGTTGCGGTTCCCACCAAATGGTAAAGCATTTGCGGGCCGAAGGCTGGCTGTACCTGGCCGTTGTTATAGATCTGATTTCTCGTCAGATCGACGGTTGGGCAATGGATGATCGGATGAAAATACAGCTCGAAATAGAGATGCCCTGGCAATGGCTTCCTGGCTAAGAAAGCCACCGAAAGGGCTTTTGCAGCTTTCGGATCGCGGCAGTCAATACGCATGCCACGATTATCAAAAAAAGCTTAATTCTTATGGGATGCATCCTATCATGAGTTGCAAGGGTAGCTGATCTTGAACTATATTACATTCTAAAATAGTATCCGGCTCCATTCTATGCCGGGGTATTTATCGCCAATGGCGTATGAGAAAGGGCAGTATTTAAAGATTGTTTGATTTTGTATTAGTTTTTACTTAACTACTAAAGTGTACATACGAGAGTGTAGAAGGCGAGAGCCGGGGCCGCAATGAGGCGGTTTGCGGGCAGGTTAGGATTTTTCGCGGCAAGTTGCCCGGACTGCTCAAACGGTTGAGCAGGATCGAGTATCCGAGAAACGCCAAAAAGGTAAAGCACAAGCTCCGCTGCTGATGATCTATGGGGTACTGGGTTTCGTTGTTTTTAAGATGAGTTCTTGTCGCGAGACCAATCGGGAGATGACCCGTCCGATGTTTTGGCAGAATCTGAAGTTTATTTTTTAGCCGTCTGTTTTTATTTACAAACCAGTAATGCTCCCCCCCTAACCGGACATTACCGGCTTTTAATTGGAGAATTTTAGATGCATTCAAAAGAAAATGTGCCGACATATTTTAGAATTTACCTTAAATTAAAACATAGTATTCTTACCGGGGAGTACGAAAGAGGTGAAAAATTCGGTGTTATCGTGGATCTTGCGAAAAAATATGCGGTTTCAACCTCAACAATAAGTCGAGCACTCAATATTCTGGAAGACGAAGGCCTTTTGGCAAAAAAGCAAGGGATGGGAATCATTATTCCCAAAGATGCCAACTTGGACTCCGTCGTAATTGGAAAAATTATAATCGAAAAGAAAATTACCGCTGCCGTCCTTGAATCGCTTGAATTTGCCATTATCTCATCAGGGTGGGTTATTCCGCCTCGTCGTGTAGCAAAATTTTACGATATAGAACCCCAACACCCTAATTCTAAAGTATTTAAAATTTTTCACACAATGACATTTAAACATAATCCATCATATAAAGTGGCCTCAAGCCATTATTTAAGCGAAGATATATTTCGTACGTTGAAGATAGATAGCAACAGTAAACCCTTTGACATGATACTAGGTGTAACCAAATGGTTGGATAGTATTCCGCTGGAATACACTGAATCACTTCGTCCTTACGTGTGTACGAACGAAATTGCCGAATTACTTGGTCTACCCGACGGAACACCAGTTTTTTATCATGACTATTTTTTAAAAGATTGCCAAAATAAACGATACTGTTGGGAATCAATATCAACAGGGAATCTTCATACCCATAAAGTGGCATTTACTAACGCAGAGGTAAGTTGAAAAATGGATACCAATGTTTGTAAGTGCTCAGCAGCGTTATGATCAAGAGTTGTGCGCGGGCTCAAGTATGACGGAATCAAAGGATATCGGCAGGAGCCCACCTTGTTCCTGCCCGAAGCGGTATGCCAGCCCAAATGCTCTCACATACCGTTTGCGCCGGTTCTTTCTGGCTCGGCCGCCAAAGAGTCTTGGCCGTTTTCTGGCTCTGCCTGATTGTCCCTTCATTAATTTCCCAACCACACTGGACTATCACCGTGATCCCCTTTTGGTGGGTGCGTTAGCACTGAATAAACAATTATAGCAAACCGCAATGACGATCCGGGCAATGGTGTCACCTTTTAAGCCGCAGCGCTAAGCAGGCTTATTTAACCGCGCGTTTGCGCAACCTGTCCATCACCCGATCCGCCGATTTACCCGGCGTATTGATTATTACCACAAAGGGATACAGGGCGCCTTCGGCCCCTTTTATGTATCCGGCGCGGGTCGAGACACCGATCAGTGTGCCGGTTTTATAATAGGCATGGTCCGTTTCCCACAGCAGATGATGGTGAGGCAAAAACGCCTTGAGCAGCCGGCTCATTGTGCGCGCAGAGATGCGATTGTCCCTTGAAATTCCCGACCCCTCCGCGAGTTGCAACTGTTGAATCCCCAGTTTTGTTTTGGCAAATGCTTGGGCGGCGGCCACGCCCTTGGCCAGTGTGCCGGGTGCGCCGAACGCTTTGGCGCCGGCGGCGATCAGCAATTGATTGGCAATAAAATTGTTGGAATACGCCATCAACTTGGCGACGGTTTCATCCAGGGAAAAAGAAGAAACATAAGAGAGAAGCGGCGTGTCGTTTAGTGGATCAATTTTCCCGAGCCGAACCCGCCCCGTGACGATTCCCCCTTTTTGCTTCAGAAAATACTGGAACAGCTCACCAAAATAAAGTGCCGCCTCATCTTTTTGATTAGACAACATGATTCGTCCCTCTTTGAGCTTGGAAGCTCGAATGCGCGGCAACACGGACGGCAACAGGGGCGTCTGGGGTTCGTCGCTGATGGTGGTTCCGTTTTTTAGCCGCTTGAACGATACGGTGTTGAAGTTGGCGCAAAGGGCGCCGTTGGGCGCGTCATAAGGGTTCAACGTATCGGTTACACCGGGAATGGTGAGTGAATCAGCGAAAAAAGACGTGTCTAGCACCACATCATTTATCCTGATCGAGCGGGAGGCCAGTCGCCGCTGAACAGCGCTTGCCATTTCCACGATGACTTCCGAGATCAGCAGCGGATCACCGAATCCCTTTATTTTTAAATTGCCTGTATTATCCAGATAAAACTCGGTGGTGAACCGGTGGTCCTGGCCGAGATAATAATATGCCGTAAGCGCTGTAAGAATTTTCAGGGTGGAGGCGGGCACCAAGGGCTGGTCGATACGAACCGCCACCAGGAGGTGGCCGTCTGGTGCCGCCAGAAGGCAGGCGTCATCCTTGCCCAATAAATTGTTGAATGAAGCCGAATCATCGTTCCCTCTGGCCGTGCCGGGAACCAGGATGATGGCAGCAAAGAGAAAACATAGAATGTGGGGTCGAAAGAATATCATCGCATCTTTTCCTGAAAAGCCTTTGGCGAAAACATGCACCTAATCCGGCAAAGCCGGATGCTGGGCGGCTGGGATGCTGGGAGGCTGGGATGCATAAAAGCCATCTTTCACCTTCGGTGAATATATACGCAACAGCGTGTATCATTGGAGAAGGTTGTTAGCTGCCAAGCATCCCAGCCTCCCAGCATCCCAGCATCCGGCTTTGCCGGATTAGGACTTATTTGCTGTCAACAACCAGCGTCACCGGCCCATCATTGACGAGCGACACAGCCATCATGGCGCCAAATTCACCGGTCTGAACCGTCAGCCCATTCCGGCGCGCCAGGTTTACGAAATATGCATATAACCGGTTGGCGGATTCAGGTGCCGCGGCCTGAATAAAGGAGGGGCGCCTGCCCTTTCGGCAATCACCCAGCAGCGTGAACTGGGAGACCACCAGCATCTGGCCGCCGGTATCAAGAATGGAACGGTTCATCTTGCCGGCCTCATCTTCAAATACCCTCAGGTTCAGAATTTTTTCACACAAATAATCCGCATCCTTCTCCGAGTCATCCCGGGCAACGCCTATCAGTACGAGCAGGCCCTGCCCGATGGCGCCGATGGTTTGGTCTTTCACCGTGACTCGGCTTTCCGCAACTCGCTGAATAACGGCTCTCATGGCTTGTCAAATCCTTTGTTTTTCAATGCGGCAAAGGGATTGTTAAAGGGTTGATTCGCGGGCTTTTCTTGCCGGGGTTTGCCATGAGTCGACGGTGCTTTTTTTTGAGACGCAGGCGCCCGGTCGCCCGGTGCGCTTTTTATGGATAGGGAAATTCGTTTCCTTGCCGAATCTACTTCCAGCACGGTTACCATCACCTTTTGCTGAACCTTGACGATTTCGGCCGGATTTTTGACAAACCGGTCCGCCAGCTCACTGACATGCACCAGACCGTCCTGATGCACGCCAATGTCCACAAAGGCTCCGAACGCGGTGACATTGGTGACGATGCCGGGCAGCTTCATGCCGGGTAACAGATCCTCCATTTTTTCGATGCCGCTCGCAAATTCAAAGATTTCAAAAGATTTTCGCGGATCACGACCGGGCTTGGCAAGCTCTTTAAGAATGTCGTTGAGGGTCGGAAGCCCCACGGTATCCGTTACATAGGCGGTTAAGTCGATTTTGTTTCGAAGTTCGGCAGAAGACATCAGGTCCGTAATGTGACATCCCAAATCCCGGGCCATGGTGTTCACCAGGGCGTATCTTTCCGGGTGAACGGCGCTCGCGTCCAGCGGATTCGCGCCGTTTTGAATCCGTAAAAATCCGGCGCACTGTTCAAAGGCCTTGGGCCCCAGCCGGTGCACTTTCTTAAGTTTTTCTCTTGAATCGAAAGGTCCGTTTTCGTCCCGATGCACGATGATATTTTGCGCCAGTTGCGGGCCGAGGCCAGACACATATGTGAGCAATTGCGCACTGGCGCGATTGACGTCCACCCCCACGCTGTTGACGCAGCTGATCACCACATCATCCAGGGATTGCTTGAGCGCGGTTTGATCCACATCGTGCTGATACTGACCGACGCCGATGGACTTGGGATCGATTTTCACCAATTCGGCCAGTGGATCCATCAGGCGCCTGCCGATGGATACAGCGCCCCGAACCGTTAAATCGTGATCTGGAAATTCTTTTCTGGCGACCTCGGAGGCCGAATAAACCGAAGCACCGCTTTCGTTGACCATGATCACCGGAATCAACCGGGGCAGGGGCAGGGCGCGGACGAACGCTTCGGTCTCCCTGCCGGCTGTCCCATTGCCGACGGCGATGGCTTCCACCTCGAAGCGCTCACAAAGCGCCAACACGGTGTCCCTTGCGATTTGCACCTGCCTTTCCGAAGAATGGGGAAAGATGACATCATCATGGAGCAGTTTCCCCTGTCGATCCAGACAGACCAATTTGCAGCCCGTACGAAACCCGGGATCGATGCCCATCACGCGTTTTGCCCCGAGAGGGGGCGCCAATAACAATTGGCGAAGGTTATCGGCAAAAACGCGAATGGCCTCCGCATCGGCCCTTTCTTTGGTGGCCAGGCGCAACTCAGTCTCCATGGATCTGGACAGCAGCCGCTTATAGCTGTCAAGCAATGCGGCTTTGACCTCAAGGCAATCCGGTCCGTCCCCCGTTAAAAAAAGGTCTTGCAGGATGTCGATGGCTTCCTCTTCGGGCGGCACCATGGAAAGATTGAGCATATCCTCGTTTTCTCCGCGGCGCATTGCTAAAATTCGATGAGAAGGGGCGGTGGCGACCGGCTCCTGCCAATCAAAATAATCTTTGTACTTTTCGCCCGCAGTTTCCATGTTCGCGGCGACTTTGCTTTTGATCGTCGCCCTTGTGAGATAGAGACGTCGCAATCGGGCGCGGGCTTCGCCGTCTTCATTGATGATTTCTGCGATGATGTCACGCGCGCCGGCCAGTGCATCGGCGACGCTTTCGACCCCTTTATCGGCATTCAAAAAGGCAATGGCCTCGGCTTGCGGGTCGCAACCCGTTTGCATTAGCAGCATCTCCGCCAGCGGCGCCAGGCCTTTTTCCCGCGCAATGGTTCCCCGTGTTCGTCGCTTCGGTTTAAACGGCAGGTAGATGTCTTCCAGGACGGCGAGGGTGTCCGCCGCCGCTACGGCGGCTTTCAACTCATCGGTCAACACCCCTTGTTGCGTCATGGAATTAAGAATGCTGGCCTTTCGGGCATCAAGCTCCTCCAATTGCTTCAGACGGTCTCTGATGGCGGTAATGACCACTTCATCCAGGCTTCCGGTGACTTCTTTTCGATATCTGGCGATAAAGGGAATGGTGGCGCCGTCTTCAAGAAGCGCACCGGTCGCTTCTACCTGGGATTCGTTGATGGACAGTTCGCCGGAAATTTTCTGAACATGAATTGTTTCCAATGGATGTTTCCTCGTTACGGATGAGTGAAGCGGATTGAACGCTCGGCTGAAAACCGTCGAAGGCGACTGTATTCGAACGAGCATAAAAGTGTTGATCGTATAGAGCACCGGTCGAAGTCATGTCAAGCCAAAGAAATGCGTGGAATGAGTGGATAGGTGAGACAACCAATTGTTATTTATATTTATTGATATCACCTCGTATCAGATGTATTGAAAAATAGCATAACCTCTGTTAGGAATGTCAAGTTGGAACAACAACCAAGCAAAACCTTGGGGTCGCTCCCGGCACACCGTGCAAGGGGGACGTTATATTGGGTAAGTTTTCAAAAAAAGGAGCATGAATGTCGGAACCTATTGAAGCCATTGACGCCGTCATTGGCCTGTGTTGTAAGGCCGTAAAGGAAGTTCTTGAAATCAACACCCGAAAAGAAATCAGTTTTTCAAAAACCATTCAAAAAGTCCCGAAGGTTAGCCTTCGGCCTCAAATCGGCTGCTTTGTACCGTTTAACGGGGATTATAATGGGCTGGTGGTTATCAACTTCTCAGGCGGAGCGGCCCTGAACCTGTATAAAAGTTATATGACCTCCATGGGGCTTCCGGAGGAGGAGCTGGCCAATGACTATACCTCGGTGGACGTTCCAGACAGTTTGGGGGAAATGGTCAACCAGATCATGGGAAAACTGACCAAGCTGATCGAGGATCGTTATGATTTATCAACCGTCTGCGGTCAACCCAAAGCACTGGCCCTGAACAGTGCCATTATTTTAACAATTGATTCAGATTTCAAGGAAAACCGGCGCATTGCTTTCGCGGTGGACAAACAGCGATTTTATTTTGAATTGGCGATGGAATCCACGAAGTTTGTGGTTGCCTCCTAGCAGAAGACGCCGGCCTTCCCCGGCGCTGGAAAAAAAGGGGAAGGCCGGAATGAACTCAATGCGTGACGCGAATTCCGCCATAAACCGTTCTACCCTCTCTGGGAAGACCGTAACTCTCCTCATAATCCTCATCGAAAAGATTATCCACGCCGACGTAGCAGGTCAATTTGTTGGTGAGAAAAGATTTTTCAAGCCTCGTATCGAAAATGGTATAATCGTTCATTTCCCGTTTAATCAGCGGACTTTTCCTGGAATAGGTATATTGGTTGGATTCATGAAGCAGACTTGCATAAGCTGAAAATCCGTACATAAAATCGTATTTGCCTTCCAATGTTAGTTTATGTTCCGGCCGGTATTGCAGCTCGTCTTTTTCCGAGCCGGGAGACTTGTCTTCGCTTTCCATATAGGTATAGCTGGTTCTGAGCAGCAGGTTCTTGACGGTGCGGGTTTCAACTGACAATTCGACTCCCTGAAAACGATACTCGTCATGATTTTCATACGGCCCGTCGTCCTTTTCAATGTAGTCGTCCACATCCTGATAAAAGCCCGTCAGGGAGAGCTCTGTCGTTTCACCGATTCGTTGCGAGGCGCCGACTTCATAGTTATTTGCTTTTTCTTCGCTCAGGTCCGGATTCCCCGTCGCTTTGTCATAGAGCTGCCGAATAGAGGGGAAACGGATCTTTTTGGCGAAAGAGGCCCGAATGCGGGTGGTTTCCGTGATATCGTAATGGGTACCGATGAGATAAGCCCCTTTGTCCTGGTCATCTCCGATATCCTTTTTGAACCAATGGTGACTGTAACCCAGGACAATTCCCATGAGCTTTATCGGGTAGATTTCATACTCGCAGGACGCCGAATGCGTTTGCGTATCCCACTCCTCGCTGAAATACACAAAGGGCTTACCCTTTTTTTCGACTATTTTTCCGTCCGAATCGAATTCTTCTTTTCGAGTCGCGAACCCGAAAGCCAAGTCACCTGCGGCATTCAGACTGTAGTGCGCCTGAAAATAGCCGCCGGTAATCAGGGTCTCATCCTGCTTATGATAGAGCCCGTTGATAGTTAGATCTTCCTGCGTGCTGTAAGTGGCATCGTCGTATTGATTGTCCTCCTCCTCCATCCGGTTCATAAATACCGATCCACGAATATCCGCAGGGCCGGGAATATCATAGCTTGCGGAAAGTTGAGTCGAGAAACCCTCCAAGTCGTCGACGCGTTCATATTTCTGGTTGCTGGCAAAGGGATCCTGACGACTATCAAGAACACCGGTCGGGATGCCGTACTCACCGGTAAAATAGTTGAGAACAACACCGATATTCAGGTTGTCCGTAGGGTTCATACCGACGTTGGCAAACAGGCTGTTTCGTTCACGGTCGCTGTTGTCGCGAAGGTCCCCGTCTTCATAGGGAGTATCATCAAAATCATTCGAGAGCGGATATCCGTCGGTGTCCGATGCGCTGCCGCTGAGGAAAAAATTGACCGTTTCGCTCCCGCCGGAAAGGCTGAATTTTTCAAGCCATCGGTTCCGTTCCCCGGCTTCAGCGGCAGCACTCACCTGTATTCCCGGGGTGCCTTTTTTCGTGATGATATTGATGACCCCGGCCAGCCCGCCGTCCCCGTATAAAACGGAATTACTACCGTAAGACACCTTGATTTTGGCGATATTTTCTACCGGAATGAGGGTAGGGTCGAATTGCCCGTCGTTGGTGGAGTTAAATGGTATGCCGTCCAGCAATAATACGATGTGCCTGGAGCGAAGTCCCCGTATGTCGATTCGGGGGGTACCGGCCCCGCCGGTTTTAAGGCTGAGTCCGGGTAAAAGCCGAATGGCTTCATCCAGCGTGCCGGCACCACTGATTTCAATATCTTCTGCGGTGATGGTTCGATTGGTACCGACGGCTTCAACGCCAAGCTTCGTATCTGATACGACGATTTCACCCAGTGTGTATTCCTGCGTGTTTTGACTTAATTCCGAGGCGATGAGGTGCTGAGAAAACATGATGTCGGCCGTTAGGGTAATAAACAAAAAACAGATCACTTTTTTCATGTTGAATCTATCTCTCCTTTCCTATCTGAATTCTTATGGGTGGCTCCTTGGGCGTTTTTAATTGCCACAGAATAACTGCACTGAAGGGATTAGGTATCCGTTAGATCCATTAAAAGTCAATATTTTAAAAAATATAAATCTAAAAATGGTAAAAGATAACCATAAATAACTTGTAAAGGTTGCAATCAATGTGGGAATCGGATGTATTTTGTATCCATTCAAAGCTTTAAAGCCTCACGCCTTGATACAGTGCATTTAAGGTGAATCGAATTCATGTTTATTCGATGCATGTTATATCAACATAAGTATGTTACAGGAATTTTAAATTTTTATAGTTATTGACCAATGTTTAAAAATTACCTATAAGCTTTTTTTAAATAGTATCAATAACAAACAATCGGAAACGTTGTGGCCTCTGAGAGGAATTTCATTGCGGCGATGGTGGTTATCGTTTCGCCGATTATCTGCATTTGTTTATCCCTATGTGTCGGCAGGTATCCTTTAGCCTTATTCGATGTGTTGAAAATCATATTGAGCCGGATTGAATTTCTTCATCTGTCGGTGCCGGATATTCCATACGGAGTGGTTTGGGATATTCGGTTACCGCGGGCCATTTTGGGGGCGTTGGTGGGTGGCGCACTGGCTGTCAGTGGTGCGGCCTTTCAGGGGCTTTTTAAAAATCCCCTGGTCAGTTCCGGCATTTTGGGCGTCAGTGCGGGCGCCGGGTTCGGGGCCACCCTATCGATCTTGTTGTTTCATTCGGCGGCCGCCACTTACCCGCTATCACTCGGTTTTGGCATTCTGGCTGTTTTTCTGAGTTGCTTGATCGGCAGAGTGTATCAATCGACACCCAGTATTATGTTGGTGTTGGGTGGGGTCATCGTGGCCTCGGTGTTTTCAGCTTTGATCTCCTTTGCCAAATTTGTTGCTGATCCGTATGAGCAACTTCCCGCTATTGTTTTCTGGTTAATGGGCTCGCTTGCCAATGCCGGTTATGATGAGATTGCTTCGGCGGTCCTTCCCATTTTTATTGGGTCCGCCGGCCTTTATGGCATCAGGTGGCGCATTAATGTGCTTTCCATGGGAGATAAGGAAGCGCAAACGCTCGGGGTAAACATACGGCTTTCAAAGGCGATCGTTATTATTTGTGCGAGCCTTGCCACGGCCGGTGCCGTTTCGGTCAGTGGAGTGATTGGCTGGATCGGATTGGTCATTCCCCATATCGGCCGCATGCTGGTCGGAAACGATAACCGGGTGCTGATTCCGGTCAGCTTTTCTCTGGGAGCGTCTTTTCTTATTCTGGTTGACAATCTGGGTAGAATATTGACGGGGGCTGAAATTCCGCTCGGTATCTTGACCGCCATTATCGGGGGGCCGTTTTTTGTCTATCTGTTGAAAAAAACGAAAGGGGGGGGATGGTAATGGGGATGCCCCTGTTATCAGTGGAACACGTCGGTTTTTCGTATGACCGTCAGCAGATTTTACAGGATATCAGCTTCAACGTTGAAAAAGGAGAGGTGTTTTGTTTGCTGGGGCCAAATGGGTGCGGGAAAACCACCCTGATAGACTGCATCCTTGGGGTCCAACGATTTAAATCCGGCCGTATTAGGGTCTCGGGCGAGTCCATTGTCGGGATACCACCGGGTACTCTGGCCCGATCCATTTCCTATGTGCCGCAATGCCACGAGCGGACATTTCCTTACACGGTATTGGAAATTGTGATGATGGGTCGTGCCGCCTACACCGGTTTATTTTCCGGACCGAAATTGGCGGACAGGCGGATCGCCGAATTGGCCTTGGAGAGTATCGGTATCGCTCATTTGAAAACAAGGCCCTATACCCGGCTAAGCGGCGGAGAGGGCCAGTTGGTCATGATTGCAAGGGCGATCGCCCAGAGTGCACCGCTCGTGATTATGGATGAACCCACAGCCCACCTTGATTACAAGAATGAATTAATGGTGCTTGAAAACATTGCCGGGCTCGTGCGTGAAAGAGGCATATCGGTGATTATGGCGACGCATTTTCCCAATCATGCTTTTTTTTTCGAAAACAACGCGATATCCACCACGGTCGCGATGCTTAAGGACACACGGTTCATCGAAATCGGCGCGCCTGAAACCGTGTTGCGAGCAAAAGAGATTAAAACATTATACGGCATACAGGCCGACATCATTACCTATTGGAACGGTTCTGATCGGCCGGGAAAACAGGTGATACCGATTCGTACCCTCAGGCAAGGGGCCTGAAAAGGAATAGACGCTCCCACTTGGATATAATAAATGAAAATATACAGTAAGCTATGGTATGTTTTGGCCGGAATGGCGCTGGCGGTGTGCCTTACACCCGCGTTCGTTCATGGGCAACCGGCAACCACGGGCGTTGATGGTACGGGGTCAACGCTTGTGGATTGTAAGGGTCGTTCGGTCGTATTGCCGGCAAGGGTGGACAGAATCGCTTGTCTGTATGCGTTTACCGGTCATGTGGTCACGATGTTGGGAAGAGGGCCGGATATTGTTGCTGTCTCAAACGGTCTTAAACGCGATTCGCTGCTGCATCGCATTTGCCCTTCGATTTTGAAGGCCCGGGTGCCCAAGGCACAAGGGGCGATCAATATTGAAGAATTACTGGCGTCCAAGCCCGATGTTTTGTTTATGCCGGGCGATGTTGCCGGTGATCCGGCAGACATGGCCAAACTGGCGCGATTCAAAATACCCTATCTGATTATCGACTACACCGATATCGAGACACAGCAGCATGCCATCGAACTAATCGGGCAGGCCGTTCATGCCGGCGCGCGTGCGGCTGAATTTATTGCCTATTACCAAAACACGATTGATCGCGTGCGCCAAATCACAAACACCATTCCAAAGGAAAAACGAATTCGCGTTTATTATGCCGTAAACGAGCCCCTTCGAACCACGTTGATTCAAGGGCTTGAATCGGCGTGGCTCAAGGTGACCGGATGCGAAAATGTGGCTCTCAACCGGAAGCCGCAGGTCATTGAGGGGAAAAACATCGCGAGTCTGGAGCAGATTTTATTATGGAACCCGGATGTTATACTGGCCAATGAGCCAAGTGCCGCAGCCTTTATGCTTCACGAGGAGAAATGGTCCGCTCTAACTGCCGTGAAACGTAAGCGGGTTTACCGAATGCCCATCGGCATTTCGCGCTGGGGGCATCCGGGATCAATGGAAACGCCGCTGGCCATCCTTTGGACCGCCAAACAACTTTATCCGGAACGGTTTACCCAAGTGGATATGCGGGCTGAAACGCGCTCATTTTATAAGAAGTTTTTCAACTATGAGCTTTCAAATGCGATGACGGAAAAAATTCTAAATGGCGAAAATGTAAGAAAACCAAAAAAAAGGAAATCAGGTTGATTTTGATTCAATAAAGATGAAAGCGGATGGAACGGAAGCATTCGTCGTAAGGAGTGAAGCAATGAGGCTGCTGGTAGCGATTGACGATACGGATAATTTGGAGAGCGTCGGAACCGGAGTATTGGCATCGATGTTGTCGGAAAGCTTATTTCTCAACGGATGGGGAAACGGAGGTCATGTGACCCGCCATCAGATGCTGGTTCATCCGGACATTCCCTACACGTCGCACAACAGCGCCATGTGTTTTCCTGCAGAGATAAAGGGCGGCTGCATGGAAGCCTTTGTGACCTTTGCGATTGCGTTTTTGCAGAAGGAAAGTGCTCCCGGCTCCGATCCGGGGTTGTGTGTCGTGAATATCGATCGGCTTTTATCACCGGATGAATTAATGGCCTTTGGGCATGATGCCAAGAACAAGGTATTGATGAAAGCGGATGCTTATGAGATAGCAAATCGTCTGAGGGTGCATCTTTCGGAGCATGGGGGCACCGGGCAGGGCGTTATTGGCGCACTTGCCGCGGTGGGGTTGCGCCTGACCGGAAATGACGGTCGGTTTAAAGGTCATTTTAAAATTGAATCGGCAGACGGGATTGTCACCCCTGCGGAGATTAAAAGGCAAACGCACGTGGAAGTGGTTCAATCCATAGAGGGGCGGTTGCTGAAAGAAAATGAGAAAATACGACTCGGCAAAAAGGTAAAAGCGGTATTGCTATCAGGAAAGTCCACCTTACTGGTGAATAACATCGAATCCGAAGAAAATGGTTCGGTGCAATGGGAGACATGCAGTAAACAACAATTGCGGGTGTACTGAGAAAGGATGACCGTTCATGTCGAGCCGGCAAACTTATTCGGACCTTGAAAAAGAATTTACCGGCGGCCTCAACAACTGGGCGCCGGCCGCTGAAGCAGCATCAAAATGCCCTGCCTTTGTTCCCGATGATGAGGATGAACAAATCGCTGACGACCCGGTCTCATGCTATAATTGCCGGTATCGGCGGTGGACATTCAACTCGATAGTATGTATAAAACAATCAATCGGCTAAAAGCACTCCTTCGTTTGTCAAGGCTGTGTTTTTATCCATGGCTTCGATGTTACATCAAAAGATGAGGCGCATTTTATTATAATGATTTTAAGCCATTTACCAGAAACATGCACGCTGTTGCGTGTATATTCGCCGAAGGTGAAAGCTGGCTTTTATGCATCCCAGCATTCCAGCATCCGGCTTTGCCGGATTAGGCAGAGACGCATGTGATGAACGAACTGGTTGCCCACCAGACACATTTGTTCAGCCGCACTTCTAACAACATAACGATTCTTGAAGAAAATTAGCCGCTCTGTTGCAAGCGCGTGAAGATTTCAAAGATGATTAATTTTTTCTCCGGGAGGCAGTATGACACGGTGGACACCCATTCATTACAAAATTGAATTGACGCCGAATCTGGCGACATTTCGGTTTACGGGGCAAGTGGAAATTCTGATGCAGACGGGGGTCGGTGCGCGGGACATCGGTTTAAATACTCTGGCGCTGGCTATTTGGGGATGCCGGGTGAAGATCGGCGAACGATGGGAGGAGTGCCCGTTTACGACAAATCCGGAAAAGGAGATGGTCAGTATTTTCCTGCCCCGGAAAATGAGCGGTGCCATATGGGTGCAAATCGAGTTTGACGGCGTGATTAATAATAAATTGGGCGGATGGTATCGCAGCGGGTATGAATTGGATCATCAGGCCCGGTTCATGGCGGTGACCCAATTCCAGGAAAGTCACGCCAGGCAGGTGTTTCCCTGTTTCGATTCCCCGGAACAAAAAGCAACCTTTGACATCACGTTATGGGTGGACCAGCATTTGAGCGCTGTTTCCAATCAGGATATCGTGGAAGAAAGACGCGTGGCGGGCGGGAAAAAACGCGTCCGTTTTCGGCAGACGCCCCGCATGTCGACGTATTTACTTTTCTTGGGGGTCGGTGATTTTGATCTTCTGGTGCATGAAACCGATGGCCGAGTGCGGGCGCTATCCACACCGGGCCATATTCAGGAGACCGGATTCGGCCTTGCATTCGGCGAAAAATCACTTCGATTTTGCGAAGACTATTTTAACATTCCCTACCCCTTAAGCAAAATGGATCTGATCGCGATACCGGATTTTGCCTTTGGCGCCATGGAAAACTGGGGGGCGATTACCTTTCGGGAAAACCTGTTGTTATACGACCCGGCGACCACGAGTCAGGCGGGCGTCGCGCGGATTTGCGAAGTGATTGCCCATGAGATTGTGCATCAGTGGTTCGGCAATCTGGTCAGCCCCTCTGATTGGAAATATTTGTGGCTTAATGAAAGCTTTGCCACGTACACGAGCTATGATGCGGTCGATCATTATTACCCGGAATGGCGAAATTGGGAGCAATTTGTCTACCATCAAACGGCTTCGGCCCTGGCCCGAGACGGATTATTTGAAACCTTTCCCATTGAGATTCCGGGAGGCGAGCATGTGGTCATCAACACGGCCACCGCGCCGATCATTTACAATAAGGGGGGCAGCATTCTCCGGCAGATCAGGGGATATATCGGGGATGAGCGGTATCGGAAAGGACTTTATGCCTACCTTAAAAAGCATGCCTACGGGTGTGCCGACAGCAGCGACCTATGGAACGCTTTTGAGAAAGCGGCGAAAAAACCGGTGACGGCCTTGATGAAAAGCTGGATCGAACAGCCCGGGTTTCCGTTGATCGAGGCCCATCTTGAAGGCCGGGAACTGGTGCTGACGCAACAGCGGTTTACCTATCTGGATCAGCCGCCGAATGAATTGTCAACCGAGACACCGCCGTTGGCCGCTCGATGGTTGATTCCAATTTCAATTCAGGTCATGAACGCAGTCGGAGACTCACGGCAAATGGAGGTGCTGCTCGAAGACGCGCAAGTTCGGCTTGATCTCGGGGCGGATGCGTCAGCAGTCAAAGTCAATGCCGGACAAACCGGGTTTTATCGGGTTCGCTATGCGAATAAAGAGAATCTGAATCGTTTGGGAGCGCACGTTCGTTCAAAAGCGTTGGGCCCGTTTGATCGCTGGGGTCTTGCGGATGATCTTTTCGCACTGGTGCGACGGGGCGATGCGCGTATGGATGATTATCTTGATTTCCTGAAATGGTATGATCAAGAGGATGCCTTCCTGCCATTGATGAGTATCGCGGATCATCTGTTGCTGGCCGGTTTGGTGCTGCCCGAAGCCGCGGCAAAGGCGGTAACGAATTTCGGCCGGAATTTTCTGGAGGCGCTTCTTTCCAGAATCGGATATGAACCAGCCGGCGAAGAGCCGCATGTCACGGCTATTCTCAGAGATCATGTTCTCTATTTGGCGGCCTTTTTTGAATCGGATACGGCCATATCTTATGGCATGGAAAAATTCGAGATATTTTCCGCAGGCGGCGCCATTCATCCCGATATCATGAAAAGCGCGGCACAGGTGGCGGCGATGGTGTCTCCGAATACGGCCTATGATCAGTTGATTCGTCTATTAGAGGCGTCCAACAGTGAGCATGAGCGCATAAGCTTGTTGACAGCGTTGGGGTGTGTGCGGGGAGAAGCGTTTATTCAAAAGGGAATTGCCTACACCTTGGCCCGGGTGCCGTCGCGAAACAAACATATTCCTCTTGTCGGCTTTGCTCAAAATCCGAATGCCATTGAATGGATATGGAAATGGTTTGAACAGAACAACAAGAAAATGGCGGATTTTCACCCTCTCATTCTGGAGCGGGTGGTCAGCGCCATCATTCCGTTGGGCGGCATGGGTCATGAAAAGGATGTATTTGCCTATTTCGAAAATGATTTCGACAAGGCCGGCGTTTCGGCCGGTGTGATTCGAATGTCTTTGGAAAAACTGACGATCAATGTTCGTATGCGTAACGCGCATGCATAGGTTTCCAGCTGGCTTCGCCCGCATTCGACCGGTGTAACTTATTTATTTATCAAGAAGTTGTCAACGTTTTGGCGTGAAAAGCCCTTGCAGTCCCTTGCTGATAAGCCTGGCGGGGTAATTGCCGGCTGCATATCCGATGCCGATAAGCATCAGCCAGACGACCACTTCGGCGCCGAGGGTGTAACCGCGGTCCGCGGCCAGCTTTGGCGCAAAAACGGCGGCCAGGACGAATCCGATCAAAATGCGCCAGGTGTCCACGGAAAAAAGAAGATAAAAAAAATAATATAAGACTCGGTTGGTAGGACTTTTCAAACCGGTTTCCTTTCAAACTGTTACGGTTTTTTGAACCTGTCACTCGGGGTTCGGCGCCTTATCTTTCGGCCCAGCCGGCATAATGCCGCCTATCCATAATCGTCCTTCACCGGCTTTTCAAATCTTTTTTTGATTGAAAGCGTCGTTTCCCGTGATAATGAAGCTAATAAACTCGATTCCTAATCCGGCAAAGCCGGACGCTGGGATGCTGGGATGCATAAAAGCCATCTTTCACCTTCGGCGAATATACACGCAAAAGCGTGCATGTTTCTGATAAAGGGTCTGATAAGGAGATTGCAACATGATATTCGGATACAGCACCAACGCATTTGTAAATTATACGTTGATCGAGGCTATCGAGCGGATTGCCCGGTTGGGGTTTAAGGGGGTTGAAATTATGGGAGATCGGCCTCATCTTTACCCCCCTGATTTCGACGAAAAAGAGGTGAATCTAATAAAATCGGTCCTTGATAACCACTGCATGAAGGTTACGAATATTAACAGTTTTACCTTGTTTGCAGTTGGGGATACCTATTTGCCGTCCTGGATTGAGCCGGTTGAGGCCCGTCGGGCGATTCGGGTTCAACATACCCTTGACAGCCTTTACATGGCGCATGAGCTCGGGTGCAAAAACATTTCAATTCCGCCGGGTGGGCCATTAAATGCAATGGCCGTAGAGGGAGCAAAGGCGCTTTTTTATGACGGTTTGGCACAGGTAATTCCCACCGCTGAAAAACTGGGTGTTAACTTGCTGATCGAGCCCGAGCCCGATCTGATGATCGAAACCTCGGCTCAGTTTCTGGACTTTATCGCGGGCGTTCACTCTTCGGCGGTCGGGCTTAATTTTGATATCGGTCATTTTTTTTGTGCGGGGGAAGACCCTGCCGTCGCGTTTAATACGCTTTTCAAGTGGGTTAGGCATGTCCATTTGGAGGATATCGCCGCCAGCCGTGCGCACCACCATTTGATTCCCGGCGTCGGCGCCATTGATTTTACTTCCGTGTTAAGGGAGATGATGCGCCTTGGTTATAAGGGCGATATTAGTTTGGAGCTATACACGTATAAAGATGATCCAGACACTGCAGGTCGAAAGAGCCTTGATTTTCTGCAGCCCATTTTTGATGAGTTAGGAATCAATCCAAATGGATGATTCTGACAAGATGCGCGATCATGAAATGGTTGTTACCGCGCCTCCGGTGTTTTCAAGATATACGGATGCCAGCAGCATGGTCGCCAACGGACAGGTAAACAAAAATCCGACAAAAATAGAGCCGCCGACTGCTGTGATGCCCAGGTAAAGCACGACCAGCACGATGTGATCCACAATCTGCCCTTTGATCGCCATTTGATAGCTTTCTTTTATGGCGTCCATCAGCCCCAATCCTTTGTCGGTCATCAGCGGTATCATATAGAGGCAGCAGAAGGAAAGCGCCAGTATGATCAATAACCCGGGCAGGACCAGCAGCATGAAACCGATCATGACCGCGATGCCAGTAACGATGCCGAATAATAATAACGGGACAAAAAGGCGCATCTGGGAAAAGATATCCTGAATTTTGGGTTCCCGGCCATCCCGAACCAGCAAAATGATGGCATGAATATATCCGGCCATGGTTACGGGGGCCAGCAGGCCGAAAGTCAGCGCGCTAACGACGGCCATGACCAATGTCATGAAAATAAGCGGAATAATATGTGACAGGGTGAGTTTCCAGGCGGTTTCCAAATGTGCTTTAAAATCCATACAAGGCCTCCAATCGTGTCTGCATTATGCGATAATCAATCCAACCGGCATTCGGGAATCTTTACTGTTTGCATATGCATTACAGATACTAAAATGAGATGCAATTTACAAACTGAATTTGCCGCCTGGGGAAGAACCTTCAATTGCCGTTTTCGAAGGGAAGAGGGGGGCGGTATTCGATACGGATTAAAACTCTTCTTCAAAACACATCTCAAGCGTGATTTCACCATGCTCGCTTTGGCAAGGGACACCTAACACCGTCGCATCCGACGCGTGGGGAATCGTATGGTTTTTCCCCACAATGACCTGGGACAGGGAGGCTTTCAGGCTTTGCCCGGTCATCTCAAAAAGTTGAGTGGCTTGTCCGGAAATCATGTTTGTGATTTCGCCAAGTGCGTCCTTGATATCTTCGTTGAGCTCCGTCATCTGCTCTCCGAGCATTTTCGATACAACCGACAGAATGCACTTGGTCGGAAAGGTGATTGAAACGGTTCCGGAGACATCTCCCCGAAGCACGATGATGCTGGTGATTTCTCCCCTGGCGGTGGCATTCGACTTGACAAAGGGTTTTTGAATTTTTATCGAGAGCGCGCCGACCTTTTCAAGTATGTCCACGATTGCCTGAATAACGGGGTTTATGCGCTTGGCGTCCATTTACGGGCTCCGAAAGGTGCCTTATGGCAACACCTTAGAAAAAAGCACGCCCCCTCTTAGCTTTTTAAAGATCGGGGGGGCAGGTGATAGCACTGATGCAAGATAGCGTTAAGTGGCCGATACCATATGAAAGTGAATTCTATGGGTTGTTGTTTGGGATGTTAATTGAATTTAATCGTGAAAATCAATGGCTTTCCGGAATCCCCATCTTCTTTAAAAAGACCGCCATGGGGCAAAATTTAGTAATCCCATATTGAAGCAGATTTGCACCAACAAAAGCGGTAAAAAAATACCAATATGGATGCGCCCAGGTGCCCAGTGCAAGACTTACTAATATAAATGTCCCGGCAATGACGTGAACCCAATCTGTTACGATCATCATAATTCTCCTTTATCGGCGGGGTGTGAGACCGGTATTCGGTTTATCGCCAGCGCGCCGCCTTTTCCATTTCTTCTTCTCTCATTTTACAGGTGATGCACTTGGTTGTAACCGGTCGTGCCTGCAGGCGTTGAAAAGAGATATCCTCACCACAGGCTTCACATATGCCGTATGTTCCCTCCTCAATGGCCTCCAGCGCGTTTTCTATTTTTTTGATAAGCTTGCTTTCCCTGTCCCTTATTCTGAATAGTCGGCTTTGGTCCTCGTCATATGCCGCACGGTCCAAGGGATCGCTAATATCCTGAGCCTGCGCGCGGATACCCATGATGGTGTTTTCATTATGGCTCAGAAGATCCCTGAGCTGGTTGCGCAGTAAATTTTCAAGGTATTCAAGATGGTTCTTTTTCATCGGTTGTTCTTCGCCCCCCTATGACGATATCCTGCTGATGACGCTTGTAAGATGCCGCATATAATTAACCGGCCCAGGATGCAAGAATTTTTATGTGATGTACTGAAAAGCAATGGTTGTGCCATTTTATTGATATAATTATTATCTCAAAATTCTAAAATGTTATATTGTATGACAGTTGCTTTTTCGGTTATGGCGGCGCTTGTTGATGTGGTGCCGGCAAACGCCCCTTTTGCTTGATTCGCATGGGGATACTTATCAGCACATGATACGAACCAATAATTCCGATTAGATCTATTCAGGAACTCAAACTTCTTGTATTATGCTTCGTCAACGCACCTATTTTCTTTTATTTGAAAGAAAAAATTGGTAACAAGTCCGCCACGGAATAATTCGTCAGAATAATACTGTGAAACCGGAGAGAACGGATGCAAAGCTTTTTGGTCATTTCGACTGACACAGTTCAGGCAGAGGTTATCGGTTCCGCGTTAGGTGCGGCCAGTCATGTGGAGATTGTCCCCGACGGCCGGGAGGCGTTAAAGCGCCTTCATCAAAAACGATATGACCTGATGTTTTTCGACATAGAGCTGCTGATGTCCGAAATAGCGCCCAACGAGTTCCAAGAGGCGCTGAATCCGTTTACGCGGGAATATCCGCTTATTCCAATAATCGTCATGTCCCCCCAGCTGCTGATTCGGCAAGCCGTTATGGCAGTTAAAGCAGGGGTCTATGATTATCTGACCTATCCGCTTGAAGCTAGCGAGATTAATTATGTGGTGGATAGCTTAAAAGCATCCGTCATCATTCAATCCGAGCTTGATTATTTGCGGGAACAGTTTTGGAAGGCGGACGCCTTAGATTTCGTTCGAACCCAAAATGATCATATGCGTTCGGTATTTAATAAAATTCGTTCAGTGGCGCCCACGAAAACGCCCATCCTCATCATTGGCGAGACGGGAACGGGCAAAGGCCTGATTGCAAAGTTGATTCACGCACACAGCAACCGCAGCGGCGCGCAGTTTATCAGTGTCCACTGCGGCGCGATACCGGATACCCTGCTGGAAAGCGAGTTGTACGGGCATGAAAAGGGATCGTTTACGGGCGCTTCGAGAAGAAAGCTCGGCAAATTCGAGATTGCCAACAGCGGCTCGATTTTTCTGGATGAAATTGGCACGATCACGCCATCGGCGCAAATCAAGCTGCTTCAGGTTTTGCAGGACGGCACTTTCAGCCGAGTCGGCGGTGAAGGCTCACTCAAGACCAATGCCAGGGTGATATCGGCCTCAAACGCCGATTTAAAAAAAATGACGATGGATGGCCTGTTTAGAAAGGATCTGTACTATAGATTGAACGTTTTTCCGATTGAAATCCCTCCATTGCGGGAACGGATCGAAGATATTCCCCTTTTGGTTGAATTTTTTTTAAAAAAACTGAATCGGGAGTTCCAGAAAGATATTCACGGTGTGCATCCGCAAGTCCTTCATGCGTTTCGACAATATTCATGGCCGGGCAACATTCGGGAACTCGAAAATCTGATGGAACGAGCCTATATTTTAGAATCGTCCAGTCGGCTTACGCCGGATTGTTTCCCGAAGGAACTTTTTGATGATGACGGCCGGGCCGCTTTTTTTGCCGTGGATGAATCATTGCCGCTGGCCGAGGCAAGGCGGCAGGTTGTGGACAACTTTGAGCAACAATATTTAAAATCGTTAATGGCGAGAAATAACGGGAAAATAAATAAATCCGCAGGGGAAGCCGGTATCACCACCCGGCAACTTCATAAGCTGATGCTTCGGTATGGGTTGCGAAAGGAGGAGTTTAAACGATAATCAATGAATGTTCCGACGAGATTACGCTGTTTCGCCTCTTTTTTACAAAGTTTAAATTTTGGTACACCCTTTGCTTATGCATATCCGTAACAAGTGATAATAAATTCGAAAATAACGGATTTGGGCATGCGAAAAAAAAGGGGGAGCACGGAAACTCGTTTTCGGCATATCATCGGAATTATCATCCCGAATGCTTGGGATGCCGATGGTAAGGCGACTTCTTGGTCAATCGCGGCTTATAATGAAAAAACATATCAGATTGATATGCGCAATGAGATCGGTCGACGGGTTTTGGTGCATGCGGGGAAAAAAATAAAGCTATCCGGGAACATCAAAAAGAATGAAGGGAAGCCGGATATGATAAAAATCATGGAATATGAAATTATTGAAGAGGCCGATGCGTAAGCGACTCGGAACGTGAGCCCTACCATGAGCGCCACCCACGCCCTAAGCCGGCAAAGCCGGAAGCCGAGCGGTTGGGCTGCATGACGGCCAAAGACCTTCGCGGGTTATCGTTAAACTTTTAAGTCATTTTTTGAATAAATGCATTTAGTATGGCTTTTGCCTCTTCAGGTTGCGAATAAGCGGCCGTCTGAATGCCGGAACTCCCGGCAATCATGGCGGATAACGGGCGTTGATCTGTTGGTCGGTAAAGGCACAACACCGGCTTTTGTAAAGCCGTGGCCCATCCCAGTTCATATCCAACGCCTAAGGAAGGAATTGACACTTCGGCCACAACCAAATCGCAGTCAGCCAGCCATTTCATATCCCGGTCATGGATGAACGGGTCATTCGGACCGTCATCGCCTTTTTCCGTTAGCTCAAGATTGCCCACATGCTCCGTCAACACCTTGCCGAAAGTGCGTAAGAATTCGATCAGGGTCTCATACATGGCGGCATCATCCCTGCCGCCGCGGATTGACCCGGCAAAATAGATCTTCATTCGTTTTTTCCCTTTTCGTTCATATGAAGGTCTGAAAATTATTTATTCCGGCAGATTTTTTCTGTTTTCAGAACACCTTTACGATCGAAAGTCAAACTTGAAGATAACAATCATAGGCCTCAAGAAAAACCTTACAGCAGGAATCGTTTGCAATTAAATTATTGACAAATACGGGTTGTCTTGCGTTACATTTTAAAGAAAAAAATTGAATACGGAAACCCTTTGCTGCTAGGCCCTTTACCAGAAACAGGCACGCTTTTGCGTGTATATTCGCCGAAAGTGAAAGATGGCTTTTATGCATTCCAGCATCCGGCTTTGCCGGATTAGGCATTGGGTTCCGACTTACGAATAGTGATCCGTGTGATGTTTTTAAAAAACTTTCGGTAAAAAGAAACCGCCGGAGGGGTAAAATGTCGCATCGATATTTTCGGGGAAAGATCGAAAGGCTATTGTCGGGCGCGGATATTGAAATAGACGGCCCTGCACCTTGGGATATTCAGGTTCATAACCATAATTTTTATTCCCGGGTGACCGCTCAAGGCTCTCTCGGGTTAGGCGAGTCCTACATGGATGGATGGTGGGACTGCGAAAAACTGGACGAGTTTTTTTGCCGCATATTGAAGGCACGGCTGGACACACGGATTAAAACACTGACGGTGGTGCTGGACCTCTTGAGGGCGAAGCTCGTCAATCGGCAAAGTTTGAATCGTTCGTTTCAGGTGGCGCAACAGCATTATGATATCGGCGATCATTTGTACCGACACATGCTCGATAATCGGTTGATCTACAGCTGCGGCTATTGGAAAGACGCTGACACCCTTGATGATGCCCAAGCGGCGAAGCTGGGAATAGTGGCTGCGAAACTCAATCTGGCTCCCGGGATGCGGGTGCTTGATATCGGTTGTGGCTGGGGCGGCAGTGCTAAGTTTATCGCCGAGAGATACGGGGTTGAAGTGGTCGGCATTACGGTTTCCGAAAACCAGGCAGCGCATGGAAAAGCGATCTGCAAGGAATTGCCTGTTGAGATTCGCTTACAAGATTACCGAAACATAAAAGGCTCTTTTGACCGTATTTTTTCGATCGGCATGTTTGAACACGTCGGCTATAAAAACTATTCCGAGTTTTTCCGTGTCGCCAGGCGTTGCTTAAAGGAGAATGGGCTTTTTTTGCTCCACACCATCGGCAACGATCAATCCGTCTGCTGCAATGACCCGTGGATTGAGCGATACATTTTCCCGAATTCCTTGGTGCCTTCTGCCAAGCAGATTACCTCGGCCATTGAGGGCTTTTTTGTTATCGAGGATTGGCACAATTTCGGCGCCGATTATGACCGAACATTGATGCAGTGGTATCATAATTTTCTGGAAAACCAGTGTGTGTTGGCCTCTTGTTTTGATGATCGGTTTTTCAGAATGTGGTCGTATTATCTACTTTCCTGCGCCGGTTCGTTTCGCGCCAGAAGAAATCAAGTGTGGCAGATTGTCCTGTCGGCAAACGGCGTGCCCGGAGGCTATAACTCTCCGCGGTAACAACCGTATTTCATTCTGATTTTCTCAAAACACCTGCTGCATGCCAATTAGAAAGGATGGGCCGGTTTGCGATCAGGCATCCTTAAATAAATTATAATATTTAAGCACTTGCTGAATATATTGCTGAGTTTCGGGATAGGGGGGAATCCCATTGTATTGGTCCACGGCGCCGGGACCGGCATTATACGCGGCAAGCGCCAAGCGCAGCGTGCCCTTGTAGCGATTCAGCATTTCTTTAAGATACTGGGAGCCGGCCATGATATTTTCCCAGGGATCAAAGGGATCAGAGATATTCAGCATCTTGAAATTATCGGGCATGATTTGCATCAGTCCCATGGCGCCTTTTTTGGATACAGCCTTTGGGTTGAAACCGGATTCTGCTTTAATGACCGCTTTCAACAGAGAGAAGGAAACACCATGCAACGCCGATGCTTGGGTGATCAGATGATCATAACATGTCGTAGACCGGGTATTTGATGGCTCAGGGTCCCTTTCCTTCAAAAATAATTGATATTTTGGCGAGGTAGGGACATTGGTGAAGTGAAAAACCCCATTTTGGTCACGGTACATGTAAATATCCGCATGCACGGGGGGGGGCGTAGCGAAGAACATCCATCCAGCCGCTAAAACACTCATTACCGTATGTTTGAGATGCCGCAATGTAAAGTGCCCCCGTTCAATACAATGCTTGCACGGACTCGATTCCAATAAAATAAAACCTTCATAGCACATGCTTTTTAACACAGCAAGAAGTGCTTTTCTTTTTATATCAATTTATTAACAATTTTTGGGTTTTTAATGAAAATCGGGTTATAAACACACCCCTTTCTTTTTGCTTCCACTGAGGTGATATGCTGAACGAATTGAGGAATAACATCAAAACCACACATTATTTTCAACTGCGCTGATTTACAGCAAATTATTGTCTATCCTTGACACAATACCTACAAACCAAGCATAATAGCAGAACATGCATTAGCTTGGTTACCTTTCTCATTAAGCGGATCGGCTGTTGACCGCAACCGATTGTCTTTCACGTCAAAGGAGGTTTCCCATGGACAAGATTTTGAGAATCGATATGGGGGCCACCGGTGGTCCCGCTTATCGCGTTGAGCCGCTGGGGGCTTACACCGGTTTGGGTGGCCGTGCCATGACTTCGGCCATCGTGGCCGGCGAGGTCCCACCCCTTTGCCATCCACTGAGTGCGGACAATAAGCTTGTCATTGCACCCGGACTTCTAAGCGGATCAACTGCAGCCATGTCTGGCCGCATCTCGGTGGGTTGTAAGAGCCCGTTAACCGGCGGCATCAAGGAGGCCAACTCCGGGGGGCAGCCTTCCCAGATGCTGGGCCGCCTTGGCTATGCTGCCATCGTATTGGAAGGCAAACCGGCTGATGACACTTTGTACAAAGTGGTGATCTCGCCGGGCGGGGTTACCATCACTGCGGACAGCAGCTTGAAGATGATGGGTAATTACGCTGTCGTGGAAAAAATGAAGGCCGAGTTCGGCGACAAGATCGCCTGCATCTCTATCGGCCAGGCCGGTGAGATGAAACTGTCCGCGGCCTCTGTTGCCTTTACCGATATCGAGCTACGGCCGACCCGGCATGCTGCTCGGGGCGGTGTTGGGGCCGTGATGGGTGCCAAAGGCGTCAAGGTCATCGTGGTGGACGATTCCGGTCTGAAAACGCGAAAACCGGCTGATCCGGATAAGTTTAAGGAAGCCAACAAGCGTTTTGTGGAAGGGCTGCGCAGACATCCGGTCACCGGGCAGGGGTTACCGGATTATGGCACCAATGTGCTGCAAAACGTGATCAATGAGGCTGGGGGACTTCCCACACGCAACTTTACTTCTGGCCGCTTCGAGGGCTGCGCCAAGATCTGCGGAGAAACCCAGGCTGAGTTGGAAAACCAGCGCGGCGGCAAAGGGTCTGCTACCAACGGGTGTCACCGGGGCTGCGTGATCCGCTGCTCAGGAACGTTTTTCGACCAAAACGGAGTTTATGTTACCAAACAGCCCGAATATGAAACGGTTTGGGCTCACGGCAGTAACTGCGGCATCGACGATTTGGATGTCATTGCCCAACTGGACCGCTTGGATGATGACTTTGGCATTGATACTATTGAAATGGGGGCCACTATCGGCGTGGCCATGGAAGGGGGCTTGGCCAAATTCGGCGATGCCGAGGCGGCCATCCGTCTGGTCAAGGAAGTGGGCCAGGGAACGGCCCTGGGTCGGATTTTGGGCAGCGGCGCTGCGGTAACCGGCCAGGTTTTTGGCGTAGAGCGCATCCCCGTAGTTAAGCGCCAGGCCATGCCGGCTTATGACCCACGCGCCGTTCAGGGCATCGGCGTGACCTATGCCACTTCCACCATGGGTGCCGATCACACGGCCGGCTACGCCGTGACAGCCAACATCCTCGGGGTCGGCGGCTCGGTGGATCCGCTCAAACCTGTTGGACAGGTCGAGCTGTCGCGCAACCTGCAGATTGCCACCGCAGCCATCGATTCCACCGGTATGTGCCTGTTCATCGCCTTTGCCATTCTCGATCAGGCCGACACCTTCCAGGCCCTGCTTGATGTAATCAGCACCTTTACAGGCGCGTCCTTGACCGCTGACGACGTGACGGCCCTGGGCCAAAAAGTGCTAAAAATGGAGCGAACCTTCAATGAAAAAGCCGGTTTTTCCAACAAGGACGACAGATTGCCCACATTTTTCCAGAAGCAACCGTTGCCGCCCCACAACGTCGTTTTTAATGTCTCGGACGAGGAACTGGACCAGGTCTTCAATTTTTAATGGCATCGCGTTGCGATTTCGTTAGCACTTGTTTTGTTATAACGAGGAGTCCCGTTGCGGGGCTCCTTTTTCGGGCGTGAGGCGGTATGGTGTTTATTTTACATTCAATTTTAGTCAAAAAAGACAAATATGCTTCATTCCGGCCTATCCCGGTTGGCTTAGAACATTATGGCCATTAGCGTATCCATTGATTTAAGCAAATCTCCGGAGCTGGTTTCCTGTTTTCATCTGTTGGTGTTAAAAGGCGTGATCCTAACCACCGCCGCCGGCATCACGGTGCGCCGTTTATTGTGCGACCAGATCGGCATTGAGCCTGATTATCTGGAAAACGGCATCCAAACCATCTTGCTGGACGGCAAGGCCGTGGACAACCTTGATGAAACCGTTGTCCACGATGGCGCGGTGCTGGCCTTAAGTGCCGCCATGCCGGGACTGGCCGGTGCGGTATTGCGAACCAAAGGAATACTGCGGGGTCTGCGGCGGGAAATCTCAATGGACAATCCGGCCTTGAATCACGAGGCTGGACCGGCAAATGTAACCGTCAAGCTTTTTAACCGTGTTCTTCAGGATTTGGGTGCCCGTCTGCTTTGCCGGGGAGTCACTGTGACCGGAAAAGATCTGCTGAACCGGCTGACCGGCTGTCGACAAGAACTGAGAGACGGCGGTGCTGTCCTCCTGCTTGAGGGACAACCCGCAGATTTTGAAATAATCAAAAGTTGCCTTTGTACCGAACAATCTGTCCGGTTGCAAATTGTGACCAGCGGTTGAACCGCTTGTGTTTATGACGGTCCATGCCTGTATCAAACGGTTTGCCCTATACAACATTTAGCTGAAAAGTATCGGCTGCTGATATTTTTATTCAGATTGTTGACCTAAAATGTATGGCCCGTTCCTGCAGCGGGCAGCGCTTTCGGTCGAAAATGCCGAAGTCGGTAACCGAAAAATTCACAGCGCGCTTCAGGAACGGGAAGGTTCTGGCGTGGGCCTAGTAAAGAGAAAAGCTCTTCCAGGGTTCACTAAGTTCCAAATTAAGCGGCTCATCCTTAAAGATCTCAGGAGGCATTTCTTTGAGATCCGGAGCGATAATCGGCTTAAACGCCATTTGGCTGAAAATGTCATTTTCCAGGTTTACGCCCGGTGCTATCTCCTTGAGGACCAGACCTTCCGTGCTGTAATGAAAAACGGCTCGCTCGGTGATAATGACCGTTGGGATGTCCCCAGGATTGACATAATCCCAGTTGAGTGTCACCTGGTCAACCTGATCGACGAATTTAATGATAGGCCCGTTTTTCACAATTCGCACTTTTCCGTTCTCGATCTTGATATCCGACTTGCCAGCGGTAAACGCCCCGGCATTGATGCGTTTTTTCGCTCGGGGAAAAACGTTCAAATAGCCGCCCACGCCGGGAATGCGCATGCTGAGCTTGCTCACGTTTACGTTTCCTTTGCTGTCGATCTGTGCAAAGCCCACGCAGCTTACGTCATTTCCACCGCCGTCATAGAGGTCCATTTGGCTGACCTGGTCGATAATGGCGTCGGGATTGCTGGCGGTGTTGAATTGAAGCGCGTATCCGGGAACGCCGCCGATCATTCCGGCTTCCACGGACAGTACGATTTTATCAAAAACTTTTTCCTCCCATGCGACGGAGGATACAAACTCGGGCATTCCCGCCCCCAGGTTCACCACTTCGCCCGGGCAGAGCTCGAGAAGGGCGCGGCGGGCAACCACCTTTTCAGCACATAAATCCACCGGCCGAAGGCCGATATCGGGGACCTTTATCTCGCCGCTACGAGCGGGGTTGTACTGTTCTCTCCATGTCATCCAATGGTTTTCCGGTTTGGCGACGACCACGCCGTCGACCAGGATACCCGGTACTTTCACATGGCTGGGGTTGAGAGCTCCCTTTTTCGTGATCCGTTCCGTCTGAGCGATGACCTTTCCGCCGCAGTTATGGGTTGCCATTGCCATGGGCAGGATTAAAAGCGAGCCGGCTTCCTTTTCCATTGTCGAATTACCGAACTCATCGACGGTGGTGACCTTGATCAGAGCAACATCGATATGGATAGGCTTGTAGTGGAGCCATGTCTTACCATCTATCTCGATAAGTGAGGTATAGCTTTCCTTCGAAATAGAGTTCATGCGACCGCCTTCAAGGCGCGGGTCCACAAACGTTCCCAGTCCGACGTGGGTGATCAAACCGGGCCGCTTGCCAGCAACTTCTCTGAGCTGCTGAGCCATGGCGCCCACGGGGAGCATATACGCCTCCACCTTTTCCTCAAGGATCATTTTTCCCAGTCCGGGCGTCAGGTTGAAATAGGGCCCAATGATCTTTTTGACCATTCCTTCATGAGCAAAATGGTCGAAGCCTCTGCCGCGCGTATCCCCGGCGCCGCCGGGTATAAACAAGGTCAGGTCCCTCGGATGGCCCGTTTTTAAGAAACTTTCTTTTAGCGCGATGAACAGTTCCTCCGGCGCCATAAAACTAAAACCGCTACCCGTTACCGTATCTCCGTCACGGACCAGCTTCGGTACGTCCTCTACCGACATTAACTTTTTCATGCGTTCTCCTTGGTGCTTTTTCATAATGTAAAATGGAAACCGGACCTGTTGCGCAACGCCGATAACGGCAAAAAATTGCGTGACAAGTTCGGAGTTGCGCCATATTACGGTCAACCGCGACCGGTTTTCCCGTAAAGCCGCGTCGGCCGGCCCTGTCACCAATGAACAGGCGTTTTATCGCCGGCCGTCACGTTTTCTTCAGTTCCTATTCACCCTGTACGATCAGGGAGCCGGTAACACCGCCCGCGCCGCAGGCTGATGCGACGCCGTATTCACCCGGTTTCAGAATGTTTGCCAGATGCAGGGTGAGTCTCGCGCCGGTATAGCCCGTGGGATGGCCCAGGGAGATGCCGCTTCCGTGCATGTTGGTCTTTTCCCAGGGAATGCCCGCTTCGTTGATGCAGATGCAGTTGACGACCGCAAAGGCTTCGTTGATTTCAAAAGCGGTAATATCATCTATGGTCAATCCCATTTTTTTGAGATGTTTGGGAACGGTCACCGCAGGTCCCTCAGGAAAGTATCCCGGCTCTACGCCATAGAACATGTAATCCACGACATGAGCCATGGGTTTGAGACCCAGCTCATTTGCCTTCTTTCGGGTCATCATGACCATGGCGCCCGCACCGTCCGTGACGCCAGAAGACTGTCCGGCCGTGATGGTTCCATCTTTTTTAAAGGCGGGGGCAAGCTTGCTCATGCTTTCCAGGCTTACATCGGGCCTCAGGCACTCATCTTTTGCAAAAAGGATCTCCGGGGTCTTCTTTGTGGCCGGAATGGTGATGGGCACGACTTCGTTGTTAAAGACGCCGTCTTCCCAAGCCTTGACGGCCCTTCTGTGGCTGTCGTAACCGATTTGATCCTGTTGCTCTCTGGTGAGTTTGTATTTCACGGCCGTTTGCTCGGCGGTCAATCCGGGACTGAGGCCGCAAAACGGGCAGATAAGATACAAGAATCCGTCCTCAATCTTGATGTCAGTCAGTCTGAAACCCTGCCAACGAGCGTTTCGCAGGATATGAGGAATATTGCTCATGCTTTCCATGCCGCCCACAACAATGACCTCGGCGTCTCCCACGCGAAGGGCCTGGGTCGCGAGGGAAACAGCCTTCAAACCGGCTGCGCAGACCTTGTTGACCGTATGGGCGGGTTTCGCAATGGGAACGCCCCCTTTTAGGGCGGCTGTTCTGGCCGGGTTTGTTCCCGTCCCATCCTGGCGCGTATGGGACATGATCACTTCATCCACTATCTCCGGATCGATTCCGGCTCTCTCGATAGCGGCTCGAATCGCCGCGGCGCCAAGATCATACACTTTAAAATCTCTCAGGGTACCACCAAATCGGCCGATAGGAATTCGAACGGCACTAACGATGACACAATCTTCTAATTTTAACATTAAAGCGTCCTCCTTATCATCATTGTATGTAGCATGTGATTGTTCAACAGGTTTTAAGCTGTTTTTCATTTGGTTTATGCGATATTGCGATTGATTGGTCTTGGCTTCCTTTTATTCATTTCATTAATAGATATCCATCCGGTTCAGCCGATATAGCCGCGACCGAATACCGGCACCTATCCTATAATTAGGACATGAACTTGCTTTCATATAGAAAAATATTGACAATTGCAATAAATAATCAGGCCGAAGCTCACCCCCGACATGTCGGGGCGGGTTTCGGCCTGATCAGCATAGGCGGATACGCGCGGATAAATTGGCGCGGAATTAACGTGATGCGCTGTGAATGCTTTAGAAACAGGCCTTAAGGGCCGGTTTCGGGCACTGCCGTTTACCGATTTCCTACTTATTGGCGCGGGTCTCTACCAGGGTATCCACCACGCCGGGGTCGAGCAGCGTGGAGGTGTCGCCGAATCCGGCGGATATCTCGTTGGCGGCGATTTTGCGCAGAATGCGGCGCATGATCTTGCCGGAACGAGTCTTTGGCAGACCGGGTGCCCACTGAATGAAATCCGGACTGGCAATGGGGCCGATTTCTTTACGCACTAGTGTCACCAATTCTTTGCGCAGCGCATCGGTAGGTTCCACCCCGGCGTTCAGAGTCACGTAGGCGTATATTCCCTGGCCCTTGATCTCGTTCGGGTAGCCGACCACCGCGGCCTCTGCGACCAGAGGGTGCAGCACCAGGGCGCTCTCCACCTCGGCGGTGCCCATGCGATGCCCGGAGACATTGATGACGTCGTCGATGCGACCGGTGATCTGATAGTCGCCGTCCGCGTCGCGATTGGCTCCGTCGCCGCTGAAATAGTATCCGTCATACTGCACGAAATAGGTTTGACGAAAACGGTCAGCGTCACCGTAAACACCGCGCATCTGACCGGGCCAGGGCCGTTTGATGCATAAGGCGCCGCTGGCCACGCCTTCTAGAAGGGTTCCCTTTTCGGAATCCACAATCACCGGTTCCACGCCGAAAAACGGGGTGGTGGCCTTGCCTGGCTTCATGTCGATAGCACCGGGAAGGCCGGTGATCAGGATACCCCCGGTCTCCGTCTGCCACCAAGTGTCCACGATGGGGCACTTGGAGCGGCCGGGCAGTTCGAAATACCACTTCCATGCCTCGGGGTTGATCGGCTCGCCGACGGTGCCCAACAGACGCAAACTGTCCAGTTTATCCAACCGATCTGTGATGAAGGCGTTGCCCTGGGCGGCAATGGCGCGGATCGCCGTCGGGGCGGTGTACAGCACGTTGACCTTGTGCTTGCCGACGATGTCCCAAAAGCGACCGGCGTCCGGGTAATTTGGCACGCCTTCGAACATCAGGGAGATGGCGCCGTTGCACAGGGGCCCATAGACAATGTAACTGTGCCCCGTCACCCAGCCGATGTCGGCGGTACAGAAGTAGACGTCACCGTCGTGATAGTCGAAAACGTATTTGTGGGTCAGGCTGGTATACACCAGGTAGCCGCCGGTGGTGTGCATGACCCCCTTGGGCTTACCCGTGGATCCAGAGGTGTAGAGAATGAACAGCGGGGCTTCAGCGTCCATCTGCTCGGGCACACAATCTGCGCTGGCTTTGTCCACCGCCTCCTGAAACCAGAAGTCGCGGCCCGGCTGCATGGTGGGTGTCAAATCGGAGCCGACGTGATTCACCACCGCGCAGGCCTTAAGGGTTGGACACTGTGCCATGGCCTGATCGGCCTGGACCTTCTGGTCTACCAGTTTTTTACCCCGGTAGTAACCGTCGCAGGTTATCAGGAAGATGGAACCGCAGTCCTGAATACGGTCCTTCAGGGCGTCTGCGGAAAACCCGCCGAATACGATGGAATGAATTGCGCCGATGCGGGTGCACGCCAGCATGGCGATGGCCAACTCGGGGATCATCGGCAGATAGATGGAGACGACGTCGCCCTTTTTAATGCCCCGGCCCTTAAGCACGTTGGCGAAGCGGCACACTTGGTCATGGAGTTGCTGGTAAGTCAGCGTCCTGTCATCCGAGGGCTCGTTGCCTTCCCAGAGAATGGCGACCTGGTCGCCCCGGCTTGCCAGGTGCCGATCGAGGCAGTTGTAGCTGACATTCAGCTTGCCGCCCTCGAACCACTTTACGTATACCTCGTCCTTGGAGTATTTGTAGTCCTGCACCTTGTCCCACTTCTTAAACCACGTCACCTGCTGCTCGGCCATTCGTGCCCAAAATCCGTCGCTGTTTTCGATGGACTCCTTGTACAGCGCGGCGTACTCCTTGCGGCTTTTGATCCAAGCCTGACTGCGGAAATGATCTGGAACCGGGTAGACTTCCTTCAAGGGTGTGTCCGACATGCCGACCTCCTTTTCCAAGTGAGAGGAATGGGTTTGAGATAACAACTTGCTTTTTATATATAAAAAAAAGAGAAATTGCAACAGCCAATCAGGCGGGGGGCGAATAAATGGCAGCAGAATTAACGTGTTGCCGTATTAATATTTCAGTCGATCCGCGCCGCCGAGGAAGTCGTTGATAATTTTTTTCTGAATGGCATCGATGCGAATAAAAGCCTCCTTGACCATCGCCTCCTCCATGTAGCGAATGTTGTCGATGGCCATGCAGTTATCCGGATGTTGGCCGGCTGAGGATTTTATGAGCTGGGCCTTAAGGCGCAGATGCAACAGCACGTCGTAGGCAGCGGATATCGCCTCATATTCGGTAGGCTCAAGAACGTTTTTTGCAACCAGCGCTTCAATCCGCTCCAGGGTGCCGGTCTGGTAGATCCGGTGACGCAATGCGTAGAGCCTGGCAAACCCAACTATCGGCAGCATGGTTTCCTTGAGATTGAGTTGCCCGGCCTCCCTGGGTGGGCCGCCACTTTTGATAATTTTTCCCAGCAGCCTGAAGGGCGGTTTGAACAGAAGGGCGTTGCGGGCGAGGTGGGGCAAAAAACTGGGCCGTTCGTCCAGGACCTGATTGATGAAGGCGCGCAGTTCGTGAGCCAGTGTGGCTTCGCCATAGATCGGCCGGAAATCGAGACAAATGCTGAATTCAAGCAGCGCTTTTGCTTCTGCTTTTGCGATCCAATTGGCGGAATGCGCCTTCCAGACGGAAAGAGGTTTACACCAGTGCGGGTTGCTTGCCATCACTTTGCCATTACAGAAGGGGTAGCCTGCGCGGTTTAGCCAAAAACAAACTTTTTCGCCAAGCGCGAGAAAATATGTTGCGGCCGCTTCCTCGGATAATCCCTCCGGACGCTCATAGATGAGGGCATTGTCCTGATCGGTCACGAGGGTTTGTTCGCTTCTCCCCTGGCTGCCCATGGCAATGAAAGTGAAGGGTGCAGGAGCCGGTCCCAGGTCCCGCATCGCCAGCTCGATGAATCGGATGGTGGCCGCATCGCAGACCGCTGAGATCATGTGGGTCAGGGTGCGGGGGGGGACCCCTGCTTGGGCCATCATCCCTGTTTTTGGCAAAAGCTGCTCACAGGCCAGGAAGACTTCAGCCGGTTTCGTTGCTTCGGCAATCTCGGCCCGCAGGGGGCTCAGGCCGACTCGATGGTCTTTCAGGGTCGCGGTCACGGTCACGGTCGATGCGCCTTTGAAACCGTCGCCGGCCAAGAGAAGTGCCAAGGCGGCTCTCAGCTCTTCAACTCGTTTTTTTTCTTCTTTTTCCCGACGCATGGTGTCGGTTGCATCCTGAATCAGGCCATCGATGGCGACCGGCTTAGCATCCTCGCTGCGCACCAAAATAGCGGACAGGGAAAGAATTCGAATTCCGCCGTTCGCGAGTATTTGCTGATGATAATGGTCGGCAACGACCCCTGCCCCACGCAAGATTTTCCGAAAGCCGGTATACTCGGCATCATCATCGAAAAAGGCGGCAAGAGAGGAACCCCCTTCTCCTGGTTCTTGTCCGGAGTGGAGCAGTGACTGCGCGGTTTTATTCATGGCGACCATCGTGCCGAGTCGGTCCGCCCGTGCCCGGAAGATGCCGATAGCCGCATTGTTTGCGGCAAGCCCTAACCGTCGAATCGAATCCGCTTCCGCCCGTTCCGGTAAGACTTCCTTGACCAGCAGGATGATTCCCCGATGGTCGGCTAGTGAAATCGGATTGAGCGTGATAAGACAATTCACGGTTGCTCCGCCGGCACGGGTTATCGTGGCTGCAAAATTTCCGGCCTCGACTGTCTCCCGGTCGAGATGGCGCAGGATCTCTTCGTTTTCCGGGAATTCCGGTAAAAGGTCGGTCAACTTCAACAATTCGAGCCGCTCGTCTGTGTATCCGGTCAGCCGGAGGAGGGTCGGGTTGCCGTAGCGACAGCGGCCTTCCAGCACCAAAAGGGTTCCTTCCGTGGTCGCTTCAACCAGGGAGCGATAGCGTTCTTCCGCTTCCCGCAAATCTTCTTGAGCTTCCCGGCGTTTTTTTGCGACCCCGAGGCTCTGCCGAATGTTGAACAGCAGCAGAAACAGAACCAGGAGGGTGATGGCGGCAAGACTAATAATCAGACTCCGCTCGATGCGCCGAATCTCCTCTATGACATCGTCTATGTACATGCCGGTGCCGATAATCCAGCCCCAGGGGGAAAAACCGCTGACATAGGATTCTTTTGCGGCAAGCCGTGTCGGATCATCCTTCCACTGCCAGACGTAGTCGACAAAGCCCTTGCCATGGGTTTGTACCAGTTGGGCGAACTCAACGAAGATGCGGACCCCTCGCGGATCGGTGAAATCGGCTACGTCGGTGCCATTGAGGTCCGGGCGATAGGGATGCATGAGAATACGCGGCTTCATGTCCTGAATCCAGAAGTAGTCCTTGCCCTCCTTGCCGTAGCGGAGAACAGCGATATCGGCCATGGCCTTTTTCCGGGCTTGGTCACCGGTGAGCAGACCTGCCGCTTCGTCCTGTCTGGCTGCGGCAAGCAGGCTTGTGGCGGTGTTGGTCAGCTCGCGGATCATGTCGCGCTTGCGGTCGACAAGGAGTTTTTCAATGGAAGGCAGGATCATCCCCCAGACGGTTACGATAAAAAGAACGATGGCCAGCAAAGACGGCAAGACCAGACTGAAGCGGTGAAAGGACCACGTCCGGGGGCGTTGCGGTTTCCTTGAACGATCATCGGCATTCTCTGACTGCTGCACGGTTTCGGGCGACGGTGCGGTGATGATCAGGTGAATGAAATTTTTCCAGACATCGTTAGCCAGATCAATCCCGAGCGCAGTTTTTTCTTTGTCGAAGCCATGAAAGTCCGTTCCTGCAGTAAGCACAAAACCAAGCTGTCCGGCAAGTTCGGAAATCATCACTCGCGTTTCATCCGGAATTGTCTTGTCGGGCAGTTCGACCCCGTCAAGGTCTAAATCTTGCAATTGAGTCAGGAGCCGGGTTAAATCCGTTGGTTCCGTCGTATATACATGCGGATGCGCCAGAAAGGCCTTTCCGCCGGCGCGATGCACCAGTTCGATAGCCGTTCCGGCCTGAACTCGTCCTGCCGGGGTGACACCTAGTGGGGGAATCCCACCCCACTTCAGCGGCAATTGTGAGGGCATGCGTCTTAAAGGCCCTTGCTTACGCGCCAAGCGTTCCTGGCGCAGAAAGGAAAGTGTTGCCGATAATTCCGGGTGATGACGATCAAAGCCGTAGGCAAGGAGGTGGATTTCGCGGCCATTCAGCTCGGCTGTGATCTCGACCCCCGCAACAAAACCGATGTTGTGCCGCCTAAGGGCTTCGTGAAAACCGGGCAGACCGTCTGTGCTATCGTGATCGGTCAGGGCCGCGAATTCGACCCCTGCCTTTGCCAACCGGGCCGCCAGCAGCTCCGGGGTGAGTTCGCCGTCGCTGAAGACAGAGTGACAATGCAGATCAACCCGTGTGCTCTGTTTCATGGCCGATTGTCTCCTCTCTTTATCAGACAATCGAGCCGGTCATTAATCGACATCCGGACGATGGGCCAGTGTCATGAAGGACTCGGGGTCTTTCCCGGTATCGGTGGTGATCTGGGTCACCACAAGGAGAACGATAAAGGAGGCGACGACGCCGAAAAGGCCGGGACCACCCGCCACAGACAGTCCGAGCAGGGTATAATTGGCGCCCTTGACGAAGAGCAGGACAATAAAAAGCACCGAGACGCCAAGGCCAGTCAGAATGCTGGCGATGACCGCCTGCCGGGTGGTTCGTTTCCACCACAAGGTGCAGAGCATCGCCGGAAAGATAGCGCTGGCGGCAATCCCGAAAGCAAGCATGACCAGCCAGGCGATATTCTCTTGCTTAAGCAACACCGCCAGGGAAACCGCGACGGCCGACATCAGCAGGGTGGTGACCTTGGCGATAGCCAATTCCTGCTTCTCCGAGGCCTTTGGGTTGATGTAGACCTTATATAGGTCTTGGCTGATCGAGGAGGCGACGGTGATCATCAGCCCGGCCGAGGTCGAGAGAACGGCTGCCACCGCACCGGCGGCGCCGATCGCCATCAACCAATTGCCGCCTACGACATGACTAATTTCCAGAACGGCCATGTTCTTGGCCATACCCACGCCCACCGGCCCCTGAGCGATCCAGGAAACCAGTTTCGAATAGATTCCGGGGAAGAGCAGGAAACCGAGAATGATGGCGGCCAAATAGAATATGCCGAGGGCGACGATGCACAGGGCGACGCTTTTTTTGGCAGCCCTGGCACTGGGAACGGTAAAAAACATGATGAGAATGTGCGGCAGACCGGCCGTGCCGAAGACAAGGGCAATGACCGTGCTGACCATGGCGAGTGTGCTGCTGGTTTTGACGCCGATGGTCATCGCCGATTCAGCTGCGGGCAGCATTTGCCGGGCGGTGGCGATTGCCTGATCCGCGGGCAGGTGCTTGATTGCCTCAACGACTGCCGGATTCTTTGCGGCAATAATCGGCGGCACCGCTTGATGCGCCGTGGTGAGGATTCGGTCAAAGGAGCCCTCGCCTACGGTGAAGTAAGCCATGGTCACCAGCACCACCATGGTGCCCCACAAAAAGAGGGCTTGAATGACCTGGTTGTAGAGGGTCGCTTTCATTCCGCCGAAGATGATGTAAATGCTCATCAACACGCCTAAACCGATGGTTACCCAGACAAAATCCCAGTGAAGCAGCAGCTCGAAGAGTAACCCCGCCCCGAGCATTTGCGGCACCAGGTAAAAGGTGGAGATGACCACGGTGCAGAGCATGACCACCAGCTTGATGCGATCATCCGGATAGCGACTGTAAAGTGCGCCGGCTACCGTGAAGGCGCCGATATTCCGCAGCGGACCGGCGATAAGCAACAACACCGCCATATAGCCGCCGAAAAAACCGATCGACAGCCAGATCGAATCGATGCCGAAAACCCCGATATCCCCTGCGCAGCCGAGGAAACTGGCGGCCGATAGGTAGCTGCCGACCATGGCGATTCCCACCTGCATCCAGGGTACGCCCTTGCCGGCGACATAGAAATCACTGGCGGATTTGGTCGACCGGCTGGTCCACCAGGTGATAACGATACTCACCACGACAAAGAAAAGGATGAAACCGATAACGATGGGAATGTTTAACTGAGTAGCCTCCGTTTCCGAGGCCTCCGCGGCAAAGCCCGCAGTCGGTGCCAGAAGGATGAGCAGCAAGGTGTTAAGACAGGCGGTTTTCATTTTGACCTCCAGAACCAAATTGCCATGATCAGCCAGGAAAGGGGGAAGATCAGGAGCGACAACAAAAGACCCAGCGGCATATTCAGCACCGGCTGGTCGGCTACCGCCTTGAAGGTCGGTGTCTGAATCACCGCCGCCAGCAGGTAGAAAGCGAAAAATACGAAGAAGAGTCCGAAGTTGATCAGGACTTTGCGCCGCATGACGGACCGGAAGGATGGGCTATCGGACATACGCGACCTCCATTGACATGACACTCTCCTCATAGGGGATAAAGATGGACGCCGAGAACCGTGGTATCGGCGACACCGCTGTCTCCCGATTAAGATTTAAATAAATTAAGAAAAAACTTGCCTAAAAAAAAGTCGAAGTGGGTTGTAACTACTCAGAAATACAGAATTCAGGAGCCAGAATTCAGAATAATGCACCAACCGCCCGAATCTTCAATCAACTAGATTAATCCGGCTGCTTTCAGTTGTTTTTATTCTGAATTCTGGATTCTGTCTCCCGGCTACTGAGCAGTTACAGTGGGTTTTTATATAGAAAAATATTTTCATTTGCAACAGTCAAACGTGCCGACGCTTGATGGATTCGGCGACATTTCACGTCGAAGGCTTCATTGTGAACCCGACGCGGGCGGTTTTGAATTGGGTTCACAGCCGTTGGATAAAGTCATTATGCGGTTCGAATCGGCTTGCTCGGGGCCAAGGCGGTCGCCCTGTAGGCGGGGTATGTCGCTCGGGAACCAGCGGGTGATTTACGGTTTTTCGGCAAGGCCCGTTCTGCTTTCGTATTTCATCTGCTCCTTAAAATAGCATTTTCTGAACGCTAAATCGGTCCCTGCTAGGTTCAAACCGTTTGGAATCGGGGTCTTGCCGCCGGAAGCATCATAGTTCAAAACGGTAAAGGTGCCGCTGTTGGTAATTTCGTTTTTCCCCTTGCCCATAAGATCCATCGCCCTTACGGTGACTTTCACCATGAGCGTCGTGCCTGCAACGAATACCACCTGCGAGGTCATTTCCATCAGATCGGTCACATAGAGCGGTTTAAGAAAAACAACGTCCTCCATGGCGATGGTCACCATTCGAATATTGCCCGTAAACTGCCGGGCGGTTGACAGGGCGAGTTCCTCCATCAATTGAACGGTGTCTCCACCGAACACAATGCCGAGGTTATTCGTGTTTCGGGGAAGAAACCGCTTTCGAACCGATAGGATGGTATCGGCAGGCGCATACAAGCGGTCTCTGGGAAAAAAATCTTTTAGATCCGCAGAAGACAGGGCCGTCAAGGCTTCAATCTTATCCAGATCGCGTTTATTTTCTCTAATCTGGCGTTCTCTTTTTTCAGCCATTCGTTTTTTGTCCAGATCCGCGGCGGATTTGTAGATAAGGGCAGGAATGTTTTTGTTGGGTTTGCCATTTTCGTCAATTGCCACCATAGTGATAAAACCACTGTTGCCGGGCCTTATCGTCATGTCGGTGGGGGACTTGGCAAAACCGTCCAGTCTCACCACGATTGAAGACCGTCCGACCTGAATCACGCAGGCATCGTAACGAACATAGTCCCGGTGGTAAACATAATCGAGCAACTCGATTCGGTCGAAAGCCAAGGTTACGAGCGTGCTTTCGGCATGGCGGATAGCCGCGTCGGCCGCCGCGAAATCCATCATATGAAGCAGTTCACCGGCGAACATTCGCTGACCGAGCAGACTTTCCACGCCGACGATTTGGGCCATATAGCTTTGTGAGTCCGAGGGGGTTTTTTCTCTTTTTTGCATGATATTCTATCTTTCCTTGCCAAAATAAAGCCATCCATTCCGTTGGAATCCTTCATGCGGCTTCTCAAAGCACCCTTTTATGTAACCTTTGAGCAGTGAGTAGCGCCTTAATTTTTTTATATAGAACCCTATGGCCTATTGCAACTGTCAATCGGGCCGGAGCCCATCCATGCTTTTTCAGGCTGCCGACTGCGGCGATTCGTTTTCCCTGTACACGTTGACCGATAAAGGATACGCGGTCAACATGCCTTTAATGGTTATTTTAAGTAGTAAAAAGTAATTATAAAACTTTTATGTTTGAAATAGTGAAATTAAATTGACAAATAATGACCAATTGTCGAAAAAAGAAGTTCTTTTTGTTAACCTGTTTTGTTGGTTCAATTTCAGAGAAGGAGAAAACACATGTTCAAACGATTAATCGCCGTCGGATTTATTTGTGCGTTCCTGTTTCTATTGGTGGACAGCCGGCCTGGAGAATCGGCTCAATCAATCGATACCTTCAGCCTGGGTGAAATCGTGGTGACCGGCCAAAAGGAAAGTATCGCCGATGTCACCGTTTCGCATGTGCTGACGCAGGCGGACATCATGGCCACCAACAGCAAAACCGTTGCAGATGCCTTACAGTTTGTTCCGGGCGTTGTTGTAACCCGGGGGCGCAAAAATGAACCCGAAATCTCCATTCACGGTTTCGGGCAGGAAAAGAGCCTGTTTCTCATTGACGGCATACCCTATTATGAAACTTATTATGGCAAGCTCAGCCTGGACCAGGTGCCTGCCGATATTATTTCCAGAATCGAGATCACCAAAAACGCCCCTTCGGTGCTCTATGGCGCCAATGCCCAGATTGCCGTCATCAATGTGATCACCCGAAAGGGAACTGAAAAGCCGAGCTTTCATCTTACCGGCGAAATCGGAGAGAACAACACCTATCGGACCGGATTTTCCCATGGGAATCAGATAGGTGCCGTTAATTACTGGATCAGTTTCAGTCATGATACATCGGACGGCTGGAAACTGTCCGATGATTTTGAGCCTGAAATTGCGCGCCGAGCGAGAAAATTCATGCCGAACGTGGACGGTATTCATGAGGGGGGAGGATTCCGGGAGAATGCGGATTTTGAAAAAAACAAATTATGGGCCAGAGCCGGTGTAACACCGTCTGCAGGGAGTGAATATTTTATCAGTTTTCACCTTCTGGATTCGGAACTGGGGCATCCGCCCGCCACCAATGAATACCGTATTCTCTTGAGGGAAGGCGATGTTCCCGGTTTTTCAACCTTCTCCAGATATGAAGATTATGATGACTGGGGCATTGATCTCAGCGGGAAAGAGGCCCTTTTCGATGCATTGACCGTAAGGGGAAAACTGTTTTTTCACAACCACGAAGATGCTTACGTTTCTTATGACGGGCCGGATTACAATACAGTTATTGCAAAAAGCACATACAAGGACAAGGTGTTGGGGACCTCTCTTTTCGGGGATTTCAGTCTGACGGAATTTCACGAAGGGCATGTTTCCTTTCATTACAGAAAAGACATTCACGATGCCGCTGACGATGATTATCTTCCTTATAATACGTATGAATCCTTTACCGGATCTATCGGAACGGAACACGGCCTGCATTATGAAAACGGGCTGTCTCTTTTTGCCGGTATTGCCTGGGACTGGTTTGAGGTGGACAAAGCCCAGGGGTACGCATTTGATGCCGATGACCTTTTTACCGGCAAAACAGACCTGAAGACCCCTTCCACCCAAGATGAATGTAATCCCATGATCGGGTTTTCATGGGCTATTGAAGAGACGTCCGTTTTCGGCTCTATCGCCCGCAGGACCCAATTTCCGTCTCTTCACCAGCTTTACTCATCCAGCAGCGGAAACATGGAACTTTCACCGGAAAAAACTATTAATTACACCCTGGGTGTCAGCCATCGTTTCAACCCTAAAATGTCGGGTGAGGTTTCCGGGTTCTATCACGATATTTCCGACTGGATTTCAAGAGATTATTACGAGGAAGGCTATTCCGGCAATGAAATTTACATGAATGTGGAAGAGGTCGCCATGCAGGGAGTCGAGGCGTCTTTAACCGCCGTCATGTGTGACTATTTCAAGATGAATTTCAATTATATGTTCAATGACGCGAAAAACAAAAGCCGGCTGAGAGCCACCGATAAGGTGATCGGGGTGCCGAAACACAAATTCGGTGTGGGATTTAATGCGATGATCCCGGTTATCCTGGTTTCCGTGGACATGCAGGGCATTTACGCGGATGAAGTGTATGACAGTCTTCCCACCAGCGGCAGTCCGGATGATGAGATCACAAAAAGCGACGACTATTTTATCGCCAAAACACGAATTTCAAGAAGCCTGAAAGACAAATACACGCTATTTGCCGAGGTGGATAATCTTTTTGATCGAAACTATGAGGAAGAGGTCGGGTTTCCGGCCCGAGGAAGAAATTTCCGAATCGGCGCTGTCGTTGATTTCTGACAAGTTAAGGTGAGGTTGTGTGTTTTTCCGCTTTTGAGATTCTTTATCACGGGATTGCGGGCAGTTTCATTATTTCCGGCACGGCCGCGCTTTTTCAAAAAAAGTGGGCAGGCTTATGCTTCGGCTTTTTGGCCACGGCATTGAGTGTTTTCGGCGTGGGGTTGATTATTTTAGAAGCCGGCCGGCCGCCCCTTTTCGGTCATTATGAAATTATCACGCAGAGTGTTTTTATCATCAGCCTTCTTGCGCTTCTGGAACAAAGATCCTGGCATCGACACCGTTTGCGGTTTCTTTCTCCGGTAACCACGCGATTATGGCTCTTGTGCGCCTTTCTGATGTGCGTTCTTTATTTTTTCCCAAAAACGGTAAATGCGGATTTTTATATGTACAGCCGCATTGCCGTGATGACGTTTTTTAATTTTCGAATCAGCGCCGGCGCGTTTTTTCTGGTAGCGGCGATACATTTTTACAGCGGGTTTTTCCAGGGCGGCACCGATTTACCGCCGTCTGCTTTTCTTCACAAAGGCCGTAATTTTTTATTGATCGGCACCATCTGTTTTCTTATCAGCGAATGCTCGGGTTCCTACTGGTGCCTGATATGGTGGGGGGATACGTGGCACTGGAGCAAGGGGTTTTTAAAGGCGGCCTCCTTGTTCATGCTGGTTATGCTTAGCTTTCATGTACCCGGAAAGTGGAAACTTCCCAAAGCCTTTCACTGGGTCATCTGTTGTATGCCGGGAATGGGAAGTCTCTGGCTTTTGTTGATGCATTAAGTAAAGGTGAAACCCATATGATCAAAAAGCTGGCTTCCGTTACTTGGACGTTCTGGAGCCTCATTTTCCTTTTCGGTCTCTTATCGCTTGGGGTGGCCCTCACCTTTATAAAGCCCTATTCCAAAAGCATCCGTTTGATCAGCGAGCAGCTCCCCCTGGATTGGCTCTTGAAATTTCACGGAAACGACGGGGTTGTTCTCGTCTGGTTTCTCCTCACTTGTCTGATCGGCGGCGTATTATTCATCAACCTTCTTTGCTGTACGGGATTGCGGTTGGTCGCTGTTTTGAAAAACAAAAAAATGCCCAGACAATGGTTATTCATCGTTCTCCACGGCATGTTTGCGGTGGTGATGCTCTGTCATGGGTTGGCTATGGTCATGGGATGTAAACACAGCAATATTCGCCTCTGGCCCGGAGAACATCGCGCCTTTGAAGGCGGTTATGCGGTTGCGCTTTCCCATGTGGAATTCAAGGATCAAATGGACATGCTCAAAGCCGACTACCAGGCTCGAAGATCTCTCATGACCCGGAAAAGTTTTCACCCGGAAAAAAATTATGCCTTTATCACGTTTACTCAAAATGAAGAATTGATCGTATCCGGTGCCATTTCCATGTTGAACCCTCTTGTAACAAACGGCAAGCGGGTTACCCTGACGGATTTTTTATATGACGAAGCAAAAGCCGCCCCTGTCGGCATCTCCCTGGTGATTGTTGAAAGCCCGTTAACCGCTGTGTTTTTTATGTCATATATCTTTCTCATTCTCTCTTTAACAGGCTTTGTGATCTATACGTGGAAGCCATCCCAATAATTTTTTGAAAGGAGTTACAAAATGAACGCTTACTTAAAAAGCGTTGTTTGGCTGTTGTCCGTTCTGTGGGTTTGCCCGGCCTTTGGTGGAAACCCCGGGACTGTTCATATCTCAGGGGCTGTAAACAACCCGTTAAGCTTGAATGTCAAGCAGCTTGCACTGTTTGAGTCCACAGCGGTTCAGCTTAACGAGATCACTTCCGACAAAAAATATCACGGTGCGTTTGTCTATCGTGGCGTTTCCTTGAAAACACTGCTGGACGCAGCGGGCATTGAAAAGAAAAATACGGATTTCAAAAAACCCGTGGATCTTGCCGTTGTGGTAAAAACCGCTTCCGGAAAACAGATCGCATTGTCCTGGGGGGAAATCTATTTTAAAAATCCGCAACAGGTGGTGGTGGCATACGCCGCGGTTCCCATTTTCCCCCGAAAAGGCATGGATCATTTTGCCGATCAAAAAGCCTACCATGAAATGATTGCAATCCTGAATCGGAAAATTGACTTTCCAAAGCTGGTCATCACCGGTGATATTTATACGGACCGGTGCCTTGAAGCGGTTACGAATATCATGGTGCATGATCTTCGCCCCAATGTGCCGGGAGAAAAATCTCCCAGCCCGTTTTCCGCTAAATTTTCCGTTTCAGGCGCGGTAGCGGTGTCCAAAACCTATGAAAAATTGCCGGGACACAGCCCGGTTGAGTTTTTTTACTCCGTTTTAGGGGAGGGGCGAGGGTATCACGGCACTCACAGCTTCAGTGGTATCCCTTTAAGGAATCTTATTCAGGCATCAAGCCCGAATTTGGACATGAATACGGTTTTTCTTATTTCTGCTCCGGACGGCTATCGGTCTTTGATTTCCTGTGGCGAACTGGTGTTAAGCCCATACGAAGACAGGATCATTTTGGCGGACACGCGCGATGGAAACCCCATAACTCAAAACGGATACTTCATGCTTGTGCTTCGCGATGATCTCATGGCGGACAGAATGGTTAAAGCCGTGCGAAAAATAGATGTAATTCGTTTGAATGCCCCTTAGTGCCCTTTATCGGAAACATGTATGGAATAGCATTCATAACGGGAAAAGGTCGTTGGCCGCTTGGTCGCACGGCTTTCGCGGCTATGTCAGGTCAGACAAATGATTTTTTTTGGGTTTCCGAGAAACATCATTTGATATTCTATGATGCTGTCAGTATAACAACAGGAAAGGAATGAAAGAAAATGAAACCCCAGGCGCTGCGAAAAACTATTTTTAGGGTTACCGTATTTGGGTTGTTGCTGGTTGGTGTTTCGGCGAAGGCTGAAAACACCCAAACCCTGATGATGGCCACCACCACCAGTACGGAAAATACTGGCCTGCTGGATGCGATGAAACCCGCCTTTGAAAAGGCCACCGGCATTGGCCTGCGATGGACAGCCACGGGAACGGGCAAGGCCCTTAAGCTGGGTGAAAACTGTGACGTGGACGTGCTCCTGGTGCATGCACCGTCTGAGGAAAAGAAATTCGTGGAAAAGGGCTTTGGCGTGGACCGGCGCGAAGTCATGTATAATGATTTTGTGATCATCGGCCCTGAATTCGATCCGGCGGGGGTCAAAGGCAAAACCGTCGCGGACGCACTAACTGCGATATCCGAAAAAAAAGCGCCTTTTGTCAGCCGGGGAGACAATTCCGGAACCCATGAAATGGAACGCTTTTTGTGGCATTCCGCAAAACTGACGATTCCTGAAAAACAAGCCTGGTATATTCAATGCGGTCAGGGCATGCTCACCACCATCACCATGGCGGCGGAACAAAAGGCCTATACGCTGACCGACCGGGGAACCTATATTCGATACGAAGCCGATATGAAAGGCCGTCCGCCTTTAACCATTCTGGTGGAAGGCGATTATACGCTCTTTAATCAATACAGCGTGATAGCGGTTAACCCGGCGCATTGCCCCAAGGTAAAAGACCAAGCGGCCATGCAATTCATTACCTGGATGACCGGAAAAGAAGCCCAACAGCTGATCAGGGAATTCAAACTTCTGGGAAAACCCCTGTTTACCCCTAACGCCGAATAAAGTATTCTTTTCGAGTATGGACTTTATCCTTGATGGGTTTTACCAGGCCATCCTTCTGATATTCTCGGCGGATGAAGAGACATTTTCCGCTATTAAAGCGACGCTGATGGTTTCCGGCTATTCCATGGGAATCAGCCTGACAATAGGCATTCCCATGGGATTTTTTCTGGGTCACTTTGATTTCAAAGGGAAAAAATCCATCCGGATGGTGGTGGACACCCTCATGGCCCTGCCCACGGTATTTATCGGCCTTTTGGTTTATGCTTTGATCACCCGCAGGGGGCCTCTGGGGGATTGGGGCCTTTTGTTTACATTGCCCGGCATTGCCTTGGGGCAAGCCCTTCTGGCCCTTCCCATTGTGGCAGGATTAAGCGCCACGGCCGTGGAAAGCGTCGATAACAAAATCCGAATCACCCTCCTGTCGTTAGGGGCCAATCGAAGACAATTGTTTTTGAGCAGTCTGTGGGAGGCCCGGCACGGTATTCTGGCCGGCGCTATTGCCGCTTATGGCCGGGTCATGACGGAAGTGGGCATTTCCATGATGGTGGGCGGCAATATCAAGTGGCACACCCGTACCGTCACAACCGCCATTGTCCTGGAGACCAATAAGGGCAAATTTGGCATGGGCATCGCCCTAGGGCTTATTTTGCTTTTGATTGCCTTCGGGGTGAATCTTTCGGTTTCATTTTTACGCAGACGATCGTAGGAATCTTGGGAATCAGGTTCAATGGCAGCCCCCATCTACCAAATCAATGATCTGGAACATGTCTACGGGAATAAGCCGGTTCTTCAAATCGACCGGCTGGCGCTTTTGCGAGGGGCGATCGTGGGCCTTTCAGGTCCCAACGGCAGCGGGAAGAGCACATTGTTGAAACTCCTGGGCCTTATTGAAAAACCCACCACGGGCCGGATTTTATATAACGGCTTTCCGGTGGAACCGTTTTCCGGTCATGCGCGGTTTCAGATTACCCTCCTTCCCCAGGAACCCGTTCTGATGAAACGCAGTGTGTTTAAAAATGTTGCCTATGGTCTGAAACTCCGGGGTGAAAAGGAACCTTTTGCCGAAGCGGTTAAAAAAGCCCTTTTGCGGGTGGGACTTTCCTATAATGGTTTTGCTCAACGGCCCTGGTACGCGCTGTCCGGGGGTGAGGCCCAGCGGGTGGCCATGGCCGCCAGATTGGCCTTGAAACCGAAGGTCCTCCTGCTGGACGAACCCACTGCCGCCATTGATGCGGCAAGCGCTCAGCTCATCAAGGAGGCGGCTTTCAATGCCAGAAAAGCGTGGGGAACCACCTTGGTGATTGCAAGCCATGATCAACCATGGCTAAGCGAAGTCTGCGATGATGTGTTGCCTCTTTTTAAGGGTCGGGTGATGGATCAGGATTATCACAATATCGTTTTCGGACCCTGGACGGATTTGGGCCATGGAAATACGGGAAAACGATTGTCCGATGGCCAGGAAATACGCACCCCTCAACCACCCCATCCGGATGCCGCCGCCGTGATGACGGTGATGCTGTCGAATGAATTCTCCTCAGCACAAGAGCCGCATCTTTTACAAGGTGTGATCTCGCGATTGCATCTGGAAAGAAAGACAGGAAAAATAAATGTCGTCATGGTGGCGGGGAACCTGGCCCTTAACCTCAAGGTCTCCCCTGAAAAAATTCGGGAAAAGGCGATTTTTCCCGGAAAAGCGGTGTCGGTTTATTATGACCGGAACCGTATTTCGTGGCGATAAGTGGTGTTTTTACGGCGAGTTGTCATTTTTTGAATCGCTCAGCGCCGATGAATACGATAGCAGGCCGAATTCACCTTATACGGCTTATGAGGCTTCGCGATTACCCTGCTGAAATCTCCCTTAGTGCTTGATAAAAGATCCCCCTGTAGCCTATATAAAAAAGCAACGTCCGAGTGAGTCAAGTCGAAAGCGTTTGATTCTGGTAAACAAGAGTGAATGGTTACAGCTATTCAGCCGGCGATTGACAGAACCCCGAACGCATCATGGGGACCGTTTGCGCGGGAGCTTCAAGGGATAGTCCAAAAAATGAATAGGGGTTGTAAGTTCCCGGTTTTGGCCGAGGATAGCATTAGAAGTCAAGATAGGAGACAACATGTATAGGCTTGGAGATATAACCAGGAAAGGCAGGAAATTTTTTTTCGATGACGAGGCGATCATATTTGAGAATAACAGGGTAACCTACCGCCAATTGGAGGACAGGGTCAACCGTCTGGCCAATGCCCTCCTTGACTTGGGATATCAAAAAGGTGACAGATTGGCCATTTTATCCGAAAACAGCCATAAATACTTGGAGGTGTACTTTGCCGCGGGCAAACTCGGCATGGTGGTCACCCCGCTGAATTTTCGTCTTTCTGAAAATGAGCTCGTCCATATCGCAACGGATAGTGAGGCAACCCTGTTTGTTGTCGGGGATGGGTATGAAAGCAATGCAGCGGCATTTAAAAAAGAGCTTGAAAATATTCGGCACTGGATAGCGTTGGATAATCAAATAGCACCGTTTCTCTTCTATGAAAGCATCCTTGCTTCGGCATCCGATAAAGACCCGGAATCGGACGTCAGCGAGGATGATCTGGCCATCCTGATGTATACCGGTGGAACAACCGGAGCCCCTAAGGGGGTGATGCTCACGCACCGGAACATCATGACACAATCCTATATGTCGATCATTGCCTTTACCCTTTCCAAGCGGGATGCGCACTGCTTTATTCTACCCCTTTTTCATATCGCCTTCTGGTCTGCGCTCTGCACGCTGATGGTCGGCGGTAAACTGGTCATCGTTCGAAGACCGGAATTGCCCGGTATCTGTCACCTGATTCAGAAAGAAAGATGCACCTGGACGAACATGGTTCCGACCCTCTATCAATGGTTACTGAATCTGCCGGAAATTGACAGCTATGATCTGACAAGCCTCAGGTTGCTGGTCTATGGCGGCAGCCCGATCGCTTCGGAGGTGCTGAGGCGGCTGATTCATAAATTCGGGCCTATTTTTTACCAGATTTACGGCATGACCGAATCGGCGGGGGTCGCAGCCGTTCTTGAGGCAAAGGATCACGCCCTGGAAGGTGACCCGAGAATCACCGAACGGTTAAATAGTGTCGGCAGAGAGTTGATCATGACCGATATGAACGTGTTCGATGAAAATGATCGGGAAGTGCACCCGGGCCAAATCGGGGAGATCGTATTCCGCGGGAAAAATATGATGACAGGGTATTGGAAAAATCCTGATCAGACGCGCAAAAGCTGGCGGAATGGATGGTACCACACGGGTGACATGGGCACTCGAGACGAGGACGGCTATATCTATTTGAAGGATCGCAAAGCCGATATGATTGTCACCGGCGGCGAGAATGTTTATCCCAAGGAAGTTGAAAACATCATCTACGAGAATCCGGCGGTTTTCCAATGTGCCGTTGTTTCGGCGCCGGATGAAAATTGGGGGGAGAAGGTCGTGGCCGTCTTGACGCTTAAAGATGCGTCTTCACTCTCTGCCGATGAATTGATTCGCCACTGTAAGCAAAAACTGGCAGGGTATAAGTGCCCCAAGGAGGTCTTTATTTGGGAAGACCTGCCGAAAACGACCGTGGGGAAAATACTCAGAAGAGAGGTTAAAGCGCATTTTTGGAAGGGTTCGGATAGACTGATCGGGTAGCGGTTGACTTCCGTGACCCCGGACGAGCTGTGGACCGCCTATGTTGTTTGTCGCGGGAGCGTTTCCTGATGACCCAGTCGGATTGTTTCAGCGTGTTGAATGTGCCGCCTGATGCGACGCTTGAGGAAGTACGGCGCGCGTATAGGCTTCTGGTCAGGCGCTGGCATCCGGATCGATATCTGGATAACCCGGAGCTGAGGGACGCGGCTCAGGAAAAACTTAAAATGATCAATGCCGCCTATCAGCAAGCCAAAAAAATAATATTTGAAACAGAAGCGCCGGATGAAAGACCGGAGCCGGTCATAACGAAAAAAAAATCTTTTTTTCAAGTGATGGGAAGCATATTGGCGGGTTGTTTTGATACGATTACTAAATCATCGCCCCAAGACATGACCGCACGCAAGATGAAGAATCGTGCGCAAAAACCGGGACGGCCGGACGCAAACGGAACGCAAGATGCGTTTGAAAAAATATTCAGCAACGCCATGCGCGCCCGCGGGAGCGCTCCCAGTGAAATGCGGGAAAATAAGCCTGAGCGCCGCAACCCCTCGTTGCGCACCTCCGTGCGAGGTCCTTCGGCTCAGGTGGTGACCCCCATCTCGCCTGGCAAAAAAAGGAGCGGCCGCATCGCGCCTGTTAATAACATAAAACGTGTCGGCAAAGTAAAATAGCGCGCATCGTGACCGGTGTTGACATATATGGATTGATTTCGTTACTATTTATTTAACTGAGCGCTCCTTTTAGCCCTGTTTTTTTCGGTAAGAACCGTTTTTGACTTAGGGATTATTCCGATGGACGTATTATTCCTCTCCAGGCTTCAATTCGGCTTGACCACGGCGTTTCATATTCTGTTTCCGACCCTGACGATCGGACTTGCCGTGTATCTGGTAATCGTCGAATTTCTGTGGCTGCGAACGAAAAAAGAGATCTATTTCCGCATGTATCGCTTCTGGGTGAAAGTGTTTGCGGTTCATTTCGCAGTCGGGGTGGTCAGCGGCATTACGCTGGAATTCGAATTCGGCACCAATTTCGCCAGATTTTCTCAGGCCGTTGGAAACGTGTTGGGGCCTTTGTTTGCCTATGAAGGCATGACCGCCTTTTTTCTGGAGGCGGGATTTCTCGGGGTCATGCTGTTTGGCTGGAAGCGGGTATCGCCGATCGTGCATTTTATGTCTACTTGCCTGGTTGCGCTCGGCGCGTCTTTTTCCGCTTTCTGGATCATGGCCGCCAACGCATGGATGCAAACCCCGACAGGCTACACGTTCGAACAAGGGGTATTCAAAGTAACCCGCTTTTGGGAGGTGATTTTCAATCCAGCCTTGCCAACTCATCTGAGCCATATGCTCATGGCTTCCTATGAAACCGCGGCCTTTGCGGTGGCCGGCATCAGCGCCTTTTTTTTACTTAAAAAAACACATATTCCGTTTTATCGAAAGTCCATGGGCCTGGCTTTGATCATGGCGGCTCTTTTTGCACCGCTTCAGGTTCTTATCGGCGATCTAAGAGGCCAAAACGTTGCGCAATATCAGCCCGCCAAACTGGCGGCCATGGAGGCGCATTGGGAAACCAACACGACCGGCGGCGCCGCGTTTGTCGCCTTTGCTCTGCCCGATATGGCGGCGGAAAAAAACCGGTATGCGCTGACCATTCCCAATGGGCTGAGCTTGCTGATTACACACTCGCTTGAAGGACAAATTCAGGGGTTGAAAGAATTTCCCAAAACGGACAGGCCCAACGCCGCCGTTCTTTTTTGGTCATTTCGCATCATGGTCGCCATCGGTTTTCTGTTTGCCGGCGTGATACTCTGGGCGGCGTTGTTGTGGTGGAGAAAGCGGCTTTTTGACACGCGATGGTTCCTATGGGCACTCGTTGCCATTCAGCCCCTGGGGTTTCTGGCAACTATTTTGGGTTGGGTGACCTCCGAGATGGGCCGGCAACCCTGGGTTGTGTACGGGGTTATGCGAACTGCCGACAGCGTCTCTCCCATTGCCGCCGGAAATGTGGCTTGGTCCCTGTCCGTTTTTGTGCTGTTCTTCGGCCTGGTGGGTGTCAGTTATTTTTACTATATTCTAAAAATACTTCACCGGGGACCGGATATGGACAGTCCGATACCGTCGTTGCAGATACCGGCGGGCATGCAGCCCATGGAAATTCAAATGGGAAGAGGGGAGGCACGCTGAAATGGATCTGGTTCATGTATGGGTATTTTTGGTCGGACTGGTCATCATACTGTATGTGATTTTGGATGGGTTTAGTCTGGGGGTCGGCCTTCTTTTTCCAAGTGCGGAAAATGACGCGGAACGCGATGTGCTGATGAACAGCATTGCGCCGGTTTGGGATGCCAATCAAACCTGGATCGTTTTTGGCGGCGGCGCTTTGTTCGCGACTTTCCCTACAACCTATGCCGTGCTTTTCAGCGCACTGTATGTCCCCTTGCTTACATTTATTTTCGGGTTGATATTTCGAGGGGTTGCTTTCGAATTTCGTGCCAATTCCGGAAAAAAGCGAATTTGGGATCGGGCCTTTTTTATCGGGTCTTTGGTGGCGGTTTTGGCGCAGGGCGTCACACTGGGCGCCTATATTTCCGGCATTCAAACCACGGGAGGTGTTTTTTCGGGCGGCGCTTTTGACTGGCTGAATCCGTTTTCAGTCATGGTGGGGCTGGCGCTTGTGGCGGGGTACATGCTCTTAGGCGCCACTTATCTGGTGCTGAAGACCTCCGGTGCCGTACAGCAGCGGGCATTTCGGCAGGCTGCCACCGCGAGCCTGGCGGTTGCCGGGTTTATGGTTCTGGTCAGCATCTGGACGCCGTTACACAGCCCGGATATGACGGCCGGATGGTTCAGTCCCCCCAGAATATATTTTGTCTGGCTGTTTCCCCTGCTCGGAGTGACCGCCTTTTTTTTCTTAATGCGAAGCTTGAAGAATCGCCGGGAAACCCTTCCTTTTTTTTATGCTATACTGCTTTTTTTATCGGCGTATTTCGGTTTGGAGACCGCGTTATATCCCTATGCGGTACCTCCGAATATCACCGTTTTTGACGCAGCAGCGCAACCCGAGACACTCATTTTCACCCTCTGGGGCGTGGTGCTGGTGCTGCCCTTTGTCCTTGGCTACACCGTCTACAGTTATTGGGTTTTTCGCGGCAAAATAACGGAGACGGAAGGCTATCATTAATAGCTAACAGCTCATAGCTAATAGCTCATAGCTCATAGCTAATAGCTCATAGCTCATAGCTATCATGAGGAATATGTTGGAAACCATCTATCAGGCGCTTGCCCAATACGGATTCTCTCATCCGCTGCATCCCATTGTCGCGCACTTGCCGGTGGGATTGATCGCCGGTGGCGTCATTTTCGCTTTTTTCTCATTTCTATTTGACCGGAAAACCTTGGCGGTTTCAGCCAGACATTGCCGGACACTGGCTTTTTTGATGGTGTTTCCGGCGGTTTTGCTCGGGTATGCCGATTGGCAGCATTTTTACGGGGGCGCATGGCTGTTTGAGATAAAAATGAAAATAATGTTGACCAGTTTACTCGTCTTTTTGTTAATGCTTCAAATGTTTCTCGGAAGAAAACGCCATGCAGATGTCGCAATCCATTTTCCCTTGTATTTATCATGTATGTTGGTTGTTATCGGTATCGGATATTTCGGAGGTGAGCTGGTTTTCGGAAAGAACAAGTTAACCAACGCCTTCAAATCAGAAGCAGCCGGTGTTCATAGCGCCTTGTTACGCCAGGGTGCTGAGTTGTTTACGCAGCGGTGCGCATTTTGCCATTATGCGAATAAAGCCGAGTCTAAAGTGGGTCCCGGGCTAAAGGATTTGTTTTCACAAGAAAAAATGTCTGTCAGTGCGTTGCCGGTTTCAAAGGAAACGGTTGAAAAACAATTGCGGCGGCCGTTTAAGGACATGCCGTCCTTTGATCAACTCGACGATGATCAGATTGCCGCCTTATTGGCGTATCTGGAAACGTTGTAACGAAGGATTGAATTCAGGCGCTGACCAACCCTTTTTCCATGGCGAACAGGGTTAGCGATGAGGTGTTGTGCAGATCCAGCTTTTTCATTAGGTTGGCGCGATGCTTTTCGACGGTTTTCAAGCTGATGCAAAGATAGTCGGCGACCTCTTTGTTTTTATACCCTTCCGCAATCAGTTTGAGAACTTCGCGTTCTCTTTGCGTGAGATTTTCCCATGAGGATTTTGTCTTAAGGCTCTTTTTCCCTTCCAGGTAGCCGACGATCACCTTTTCCGATATGCTCGGGCTTAAATATCGTTTTCCCTTTAACACATGACTGATGGCCATGAGAAGTTCATCGTGCGTGGCATCTTTTAATACATAACCGTCAGCGCCTGCCTGAAGCGTCATCAAAATATACTCTTCCGTATTGTGGACGGTCAGCGCGATGATCTTGATGTCGGCATTTTGTTTCTTTATTTCTCGGATGGCTTCAAAACCGTTCATTCGCGGCATTGAAAGGTCCATCAGGATGAGATCCGGTGATAATTCATTGGCAAGCCGAACGGCTTTGCGGCCATCTTCGGCTTCGCCCACCACTTCCGTATCGTGGTTGGTTGAAAGGAGGGATTTTAGGCCTTCGCGTAAAATCGTGTGGTCTTCCGCAATTAGTAGGCGATGTTTTATTTTCATCTTTTTCTTTTTCGGCCTGAAAAAAACCGAGCAAAAACGGGATTCAGGCCATCGGAGGAGGAAAACGCCCATGATGTTCGATGCCCGATAGCGCGAAAATACGCGATCCCGATGATTAAAATACATAGAAGACCCTATTTAACATAGGTTAGAACGTTGGTAAAGGTTAAAAGAATCTTTAGCGCGATACGTTTTTTGCAATGTGTTACGCGCTTATTGGATAAAGTGAATGGGGATCTATCCGTATGTATAAAACATTGGTGGTCGAAGATAATCCAAGTTTTCGAAACACCTTAATCTCCTTACTAAGTGAAAAATTTAGCCTGATGAAAGTCGAAAGCGTGTCCGATGGCCAGGCTGTTCTGGAAAAATATTTCAGCTTTTATCCCAACCTCATATTGATGGATATTCGGCTTCCCGGTGAAAACGGTCTTGAATTAACGCGTAAAATCCGTTTGAACAATAAGGACGTTACCATTGTCATTCTGACCAGCCACGATGCGCCGGAATACCGGCAGGCGGCGGATCGGAACGGGGCGAACTTTTTTGTTTCAAAATCCAACACGTCTTCCGAAGAGATTCTTTGCCTTGTAGAATCGATCGTCGCCCGAAAGCCTTATCCATCCTTTACGGCTTAGGCCCTTTTCCAGAAACATGCACGCTTTTGCGTGTATATTCGCCGAAGGTGAAAGATGGCTTTTATGCATCCCAGCATCCCAGCATTCCAGCATCCGGCTTTGCCGGATTAGGGTTAAGCCATTGCGAAAGGCGCTGCAAGCCTTCTTGCGTTGAGATGTGGGGGGTGTATCCTATCGCGGATTGTGCTGCGCCAATGTCAAACCAGTGGCTTGTCGCCAACTCATTGGCCACAAAGCGGGTCATCGGCGGCTCTCCTTTAAGCCGGAACAGCCGGTACATGCCTTCCATGAGCGCGCCGGCGGCCCATGCCGTCCTGTAGGAAATGCGGGATGTAATGGGCGAATGCCCGCCCGCGGCCAGAATCGCATTGATCATATCCCAGAGCAACACAGGCTCCCCCTGGCTGATAAAAAAAACGCTTCCCGAAAGCGCCAGATGGGTTGCCAGCCGATCGGCCGCGAGCACATGCGCATTGGCGGCGTTATCGATGTAGGTTGTGTCCACGCGGTTTTGCCCGTTGCCGACGATTCGCAACTGTTTTGCGCGGGATAAAATGCGGGGAACCAGATGGGTGTCTTCAGGCCCCCAGATCAGATGCGGGCGGAGTGAAATGGTCCGCAGGGACTGATTCGATGCTTTCCTCACAGCCTGCTCGGCCAGGGCTTTGCTGGCAGGGTAGGGGGCATGGAAACGGGATGCGTAAGGCACGGATTCGTTCACGCCTGCCATGTCTTGACCGTTAAAAACGACACTGGGGGAGCTGGTGTAAATCAGACGCCGTACCCCCGCTTTTCGGCAGGCGTCTATCACATGAAGGGTGCCGTGGAAATTGATGTCATGGTATTCTCCGGCATTTCCCCATACGCCGGCTTTGGCGGCAACGTGAAACACCACGTCCATTCCCTTGCTGGCGGTTAGGACCGCTGCCGGATTCCGAAGGTCTCCGATGATCTGTTGAATACCGAGCGAATCCAACTCAGGGTAGTGATTTCTTGAAAAACTGGTGACCGTGTCCCCACGGGCAATCAGTTGCTTGACAATAGCTTTGCCCAGAAATCCACCGCCTCCGGTTACCAGGGCTTGCGTCATTTTTAGGCCTTGACCTTCCGCGCGGCCCATTCCGCTAATTTTTCCCGGAATATTTTGGCGTTGTGACGAATATCGACCGGAAAGCCTTTATGAAAAAGGATGGTCTCGATTTGTCTGGTTAATACATGGGCTTTACTCGCTTGAAGCAGTTCCTCTTTTATAGCGGTTAATTCACGTCGAGACGGCTTATGCATCAGTTCAATGCAGATCACCGGTGTTTGATCGCCGACCAGCCCCACGCCCACCAGCGCGCTTCTGAACACACTGGGATGCCGATTAAAAACAGTCTCGCAGGGAATGGTATACAGCGGGCCTTCTTGGGTTTCCACCCGATGGCTTTTCCGGCCGCAAAACCAGATTCGACCGGCTTTGTCTTTCCAGCCAAGATCGCCCATTCGGTGCCAAAAGCCGTCCGCGTCGCGAATTTTGCCATCGGCATCCGCCTGGGGGTTTTGAAAATACGCGCGGGTAACCACGTCGCCCTGCACCACGATTTCACCAATGTCGCCGTCCGGCACTTCGAGCTCGTCCGTCCAGGTCTCAATGGGAAGATCCAGGATTCGAATGATTTTCAGTTGAATTCCATGGGCCGGAAGGCCGACGCAGATACCGAATCCTTTTTCACTCAGCATTGCGGTATCCATCAGAATTTCATAGGATCCGATGACGGCAACCGGCATCGCTTCAGTAGCGCCGTAAGGCGTGTAAATCTCTGCCGAGTCTTTCAGCAAAGCGGCGAAACGGGCGATATTATCCGAGGAGACCGGTGCGCCGGCGGATACGACGCGCCTGAGTGACGGCAATTGAAGCTGATGCTCTTCGCAATGCCGCCCGACCCGGTTCAGCAGGGCAGGGGAGGCGAAAATGCTGGTCACCCCATGGTTTTCAATGGCCTCCAAAATTCGATCCGGATTAACCTTTGCGGGGCGAGTGGGATCCATGTCAGGAATGATGGCGGTCATGCCCAGCGCGGGATCGAACAAGGCAAAAAGGGGAAAGGTCGGCAGATCAATTTCATCTTCACCGATCGTAAAACAAGCGCGAATGCTTTCGATCTGTGCGGCGAAGTTGCGATGCGTGTAAACGGCGCCTTTGGCGGGCCCGGTGCTGCCGGTTGTAAAAAGGATCGCGGCGGTGTCATCCGCATGAATGCCGGCTGGCATATAAGGTTGCCAGGGTCGTGAAGAAAGACTTTTATAGGTTTCCCCGCCCCAGAACCATTTACGGCCGACTGTGGCAACCCTGTCTACATTCTTAAAATATTTTGGAAACAGCACGCGTATCACATGGGCCAGGGAAATGCCGATGAAGGCTTCGGGCTCGGTTTCTCCCAGGCAGCGCAGCAATCGTGCGATGCCCATTCCGGGATCCACGACAACGGGAATGGCCCCAACCTTGAACAGCGCGAAGGTCAACACAAAGAATTCAATGCCGGGTTTGACCATCAGCACGGTTCGAACGCCGCGCTGAATCCCCATTTCTTCCAGACCAAAGGCCACCGTGTCGGATTCTCGGTCAAGCTGTTGAAAGGTCAGGTGAGAATAAGCTACCCGACCGCAGCGGTCCCTGCAGAAGGGAAAGACAACCGCACGCTTGTCCGGGTGCTTTTGGGCCATTTGTGTCAAGTATGAGGCGATATTGATTTCGCCTTCGTTCCTGCTTTTTTCCACGAGTTCGATCATCATAAGGCTCGGCTATTTTTTTAATTTGGCTTTTAGTTTTTGCATGAAAGTTTTTGGCGCCTCGATTTGAATTCGAGCGGTTTCGGTTTTGGCGGCCGCAATCACTTCTTCGGCGGCGCTCAAAAGGTCCGGTGTGTTAGCGGCCATCAACTCTTCGCCCTTTTCCCGGTTGACTGAATAGGCAACGTAGATGGGTTCAATGGTTTTTTCAATCTGTTGCAGAACTGAAAACAGGTCTTTCAGTGTTTTTTCCCAGAGGACTTTTTCGGCATGAACGATGCTTTTTTGCTGGGGATATTCGGAAGAAAGGGTCTCCAGTCTCGCCAGCTCCGTATGAATCAGAGCGATTTCCCGCTCTATTTCCAGCATGTTATTATAGAGTGCCGGCAGGGTGTTAAACGAAAACCGGATCACATCCTGTGTCAGATTGACATGGGGAAGAGCCGCTTTGGTCGGTCCCTGTTGCTTTTGCAATTTTGTTTGATAAACAAAAAACCCGCCGCCGCCCAATCCGATCAGCAACAGCAGAAAACCAATAACGAGAACAACGGCATTTCCGTGTTCATGATGGCCGAATCTCATTTTTCCCCCTCACCGTGTTCCGGACGGCCGCTTTGCAAAAGAAATGGTTTTACCAACCCGATAATTTTCTCCGGCTCATCCTCAAGAACGTAATGACCGGCGGTTTGAAAGAGGTGCGTTCGCACATCGGGAAATCTTCGTTGCCACTCGTTTAGATAATCGATATCAAAAACAAAATCATGCGCGCCCCAGCAGATTAAAAACGGAAGATGCGATAACCCGGTCAGACGCCGGTCAACCGATTCAACAATATCGTAACTTGCATCACTCGGCTTGACAGGAATTTCCAATACGAACTGCAATGTTGCGATACGGTTTTTCCAGGAGTTGTAAGGGGCAATCAGTCCGGCCCTGACATCCGCCGGAAGTGGTTTTTTGGGTGCCATGAACAGCGCGCCTGCGGCAAAGAGATTCAGGCCGAGCACGGCGGGAGTCGAAACCCACTTCAGATTCCGAATCAGCCGAAGCCTAACCGGCAACCGCTTGCCCTTGGGCGGCAAAAAGGCGGCTGTGTTCAACAGGACAATGCGGGCGATTCGATCGATATGGCGAACCGCCCAGGCCATGCCGATCATGCCGCCCCAGTCATGAAGGACCAGCGTGATTTTTTGATCGAAGGCCAGATGATCCATGAAGCGCTCAAAATCCGTCACCCGTTGGCCCAATGTATAAGAGTAAGCGCTGGCGGGTGGTTTGTCGGAAAGGCCGCAACCGATATGATCCGGCGCAATGGCGCGATGCGTCGAGGAGAGCGCCTGAATCAATCGACGGTAATAAAAGGACCAGGTGGGATTGCCATGCACCATCACCACCGGCTCGCCGGCGCCCTCATCCACATAATGATATTGAAATCCGCCATTATTCATATAATGGGGCGAAAACGGAAACAGCCGCTGATAAGACATCACCATTGAATCCCCAGCATCAGACAATTGAGGCCGCTGCCGATTCCCAGGAATCCCACCTGATCCCCCGGCAGCAGGAATTCTCGCTCATGCGCAATCGCGGCGGTGATGGGTAAGGAAACGGTTCCGATATTGCCGAGAAATTCGTAGGTTGTAAAATCTTTTTCTCTCGGGATGCCGATGGCATCCAAAATCGTATGTTGATGTGCGGCGCCGACCTGGTGACAGATGATCTTGTCCGGTTTGTCCTGAATGGACCAAGCCATCTCTTTCATAAAGGCTTGAAAGGTCTGAATGCCGAGGGTCACCCCGTTTTTTAATACCCCGACGGAGTCCGTTTCCATAATGAGTGGCATGCTGGCCGGAATGCCCGTATCCGGTCCCCATGTGCAAAGCCGGTGGTGTTCAGCAGCGCTTTTTGCCATGCCGCCGAGTAACTTATGGCCCAGCGGGGCCAGTGCGGCATCGCTCAGCAGCACGGCTACCGCACCGGAGCCGCCGGTAAGCGTGGCGATACATTTTTTAAGCGAATCCATATCCTTATTTGCCAAAAGCCGGTCAATGGTCGAGTCAACGATCCGGCGCGCGGATTCGCAGGATACCACCAATCCGGCTTTTATCTGGCCCAGTTCAATGGCATTGGCGATCTGCACCATGGCGTTTAACACGCCGAGACAGGCATTTGAGACATCGTAAAGGAGGGTGTTCGGGCCAAGTCCAAGACCGTGCGCCACGGCGCACGCGGTGGCCGGCTCAAGGTGATCCCGGCACACGCCGCCATAGACCAGCATGCCGATGTCTGAGGCATCAAGATTTGTTTGGGCAAAAGCCGTATCCATGGCCTGCCTGCCGGCGTGAATCGCTCCCCGGCTCATGGCATAGCCGGGATCCCACCAGCGACGCTCAAAAATGCCCGTGATGGCCGCAAGCTGCCCCTCCTTCAAATGAAGGGTTTCATATACCGGCAGCAGCCTTTTTTCAATATCATCCGAAGTGATGACATGAGGCGCCAGTTCATAACCAAAAGAAGCGATGTGTACGCGCGAATATTTCATACGTTTTACCGCCCGCCGGGTACAGGCCGCGCCGGGCTTTAAGGGGGGTTGCTTGTTGCGGATCAGAATGCATTGACCGGCAATAGTTCAATCCCGAAATGATCCATTTTATAAATGGGTAACCCATCCACTTTCAAATAGCCCCTTGCCGTGATGGAAGGCCGGGGCCCTTCCGTTATGTCCGTAATAACTGCCTCAACGGTAACGATGTTATTGCGGGGTGTGACCTGACCGCGATAAGTCCATTCCTGGGTGGATGGCGCCTGCAACGCCACCCGATGCGAATGTTTCAAATGGGGCCATTTTTCAAGCGCGGCAAAGCGAAGCAATTGAATAAACGACTCGATGCCAAGGGAGCCCGGACACACCGGATCCTGATAAAAATGGGCATCAAAAAACCATTCGCTCGGGTCCACACTTTTTTGAGCCTGCAGATAACCGAGACCGCTAGCGCCGCCCGTCGGGTCATATCGAAGCACCCGGTCGATCATCAACAGGGCTTTGGCCGGCATTTCCATTGAATGCTTATCGGGAAAAGCGGTTGTTACCCTATCATCCGGCCGCAGCGGGGGCAACACCGGCAGCGCTTTTTTTTGAAAATTTCCGGAAAACGCGCTGCCGTCCAAAGCCGGTATTTCCCCGAGCCCGACCTGTTGCGCCAGGGCGGCGGGGGTGAAAAATCCGAAATTCGTTTGCCCGCGATAAAAGACAATCCCTTCATGGGAAACCTCAAAATCAAAATGCTCGATGATCATGTCCCCGGCAATGGCGACCTTGGTGAGCCGGGATCGCGTGGTGAGGGTATGGCCGGCAGGGGAGACATCGCTTAGCAGTTCGGCCCGTCCATCCAGATTTCGAAAGCGTAGATCCTTATCGCTTTTTAACGCGGAGCCGGCGTAAGCAGCCAGCCACCCGCACGGTTGGAGCGCGATTTCAAGTAAAATGGAAATCGGCAGGGTCGGCGTGCGGTTTGCCGTAAAATACCAGGCTGTTTTCGGCACATCATACTCGGCAGTGATCCAACCGCCGGGGGTTAATTCCCAGGGCGGCGGCTCGGCTTTCGTGATACGGCTGATAAACGAAAAAGGCATTCTGGGCAAGCGGGCGATAAAGCGCTTGGAATCAAACGGGCGGTAAGGTTCTCCAAAGGCATCAGAAGGGTTGCCCGCTGAAAACGCCGCCACGTCGGCATCGTCAAATATTGGTTGAACCGGGTTGGATTCAGGCGCCCAGAAGGCGTCGATCTCTTCGCGGGAGACGCCGCTTAATTTCAGGGTCATGTCCTGAAACCAGACAATCCGCTGCCCGTCCGCGTACATCAGGGCATCACCAATTGCATACGGCTCGGGTCCATAGCCCAGTTCCTTGATTTCGATTTCGTAAATCACTTTTTGAGTTTCGGGCGTCACCGGTCCCCGGCATTTCAGGCGGCTTTGAATGCCGATGACCGGGGCATAGTGGGCCGTTTCCTTATCGGAAATCCATCCCATGCGCTGAAGAAATACGCGAAGGGTATGCGCGCAGCATTCATACATCAAGGTGCCGGGCATCACCCTGTCATCCACAAAATGACAGGTCAGAAACCATTTATCCGGTGTGATGTCCGCCTCGGCTCGAATCAATCCCAACCCGTACCGGCCGCCGGCCGGGTCCATGTGAAGGATACGGTCGATGAGCGTCATGCGACCACTGGGCAGACGCAGGGATGTGGGAAGCGTTTTTCCCGCAAACGCAGCGCCGAAGCAGGCGGCCGGATTTCCGTTTCTGAGGGCATTCACGGCGGCCTCATCATAGCTTTCCACGGCCATCGGGACCGGATAGGCCCAATCCGGCGGAAGGATGCCCGCCCGCGGCTGCGTTTCAGGTTCCGTAAAAATGATGCCGCCCGAGTTTTTGACCTCTTCGGCCGTAAAAAAGCCGGCGCAGCCGTTTCGCATACGGATCAACAGCTCGTCCCCGATAACCCCGTCGAAATGAAAAAAGAACAGGTAGGTGTCTCCATGACCGGCAAAGCGTTCGATGGTGATGTCATATCGAATGGTTTCACCAGGCTTCGGCAACTCTCTGAAAAATTCAACGACGGCATCCAACAGCCGGTAGGTTCGCTCGCCTTTGACATGAAGATCAATGCCCATATAGGCGCTCAGGAATAAATCGGCCTGGCCCGCTTCCACCGAGATGCAAACTGGCGCCCGTCCGCCATCCAGATACCACGCGCCGGGCAACACATCATGCTCGGTAACGATTTTGCCGGTGCCGAGAACCCCCTTTTCCCCTTCAACGGATAAAATGCGATCCACCAGCATCAGCGGCTCGTTCGGCAGCCGGACTCTGGCACGATAGGTGTCCACCGGCGCGAACAGGGGGCCGAGCACCTTTTCAACCGACCCCACGGCAAACTCCAGGCACATTTCTCTTGAAAAGGCGATCGGACCATCGGATTGCAACGCTAAAAGAAGCGGTTTGGGTTGAAGCGGCTCCATTTCGTTTGCGGACAACCGGCCGTTTTGCGAACGGGGCGTATCGGAAATCAGGGCTTCAAACAAGTTCATCTGGTAGGCATAGGTTTCCGCGAATGATGTTGTTAACTCGTTTGAAAGATCAAGGAAGGTTTCATGCGCCCGCGCGGTGGCAACCGCCTGTTGTTCCATGGCTGTTGCTAGATCATAAAAAAAGGCCGGCTGTTCGGGTTCGGCGGACTTGCCATTGGTTGTCGCCATGTTTTTGATATCCGCAGGTTGCGCGGGTGACCCCTCCGGTGAAAGATTTCCGGGTCGCTGAAGGGTTCGCATTTCGTTTAAGGCTGCTTGCTTTCGCGGGCCAACGGCCGGCAAGCGTATCTCGTCCCCGACCGGACGGACGATAACATGCCGTTTGTTTTCACTGCGCAGAAAATTCGATTGCGGCGCAAATGCATGCTCACCGTAAAGACTGGATAGGTTCAGCGGAATGTGTTCGGTGATCAGCGTGGCGAGGCACTTAAGAACGCTCAGAATTTCATCTTCCCCGCGTGTGCAGGCCGATACGGCCACATGCGCCTTATCCCGGAGAATGCGCTGAATCATGCGCGAACAGGAATGATGCGGCCCCAATTCGAGAAAGACGCGAACGCCGTTTTCATAAGCGGCTTGAATCGTTTTTGTAAAATCAAAGCCATGCAGCGCCTGATCCAGAATGGACTGGGCCGCGCGCTTCGTGTTGGGCGCATAGCGGCGCCCCTGAGCGCAGCTATAAAACCGGACATTCGGAACCATCGTTACGGGAAACAGATGAAGATCGCGATAGGCTTCCGCCACCGGGGTGACGGCATCACAGTGCACCGTTACCACGCCCTCGATAAACACCGCCTCGCATGCCAGCGCCTGAATGAGAGCCAACACATCCGGTTTGCGTCCGCCGATGACGCATTCCTCGGGCGTGTTCACGATGAGAAGCCTTGCAAACGGGTATCGGGGCAGCAGGGTTTTGACGGCGTCGGCCGGCTGATTCACCGCCGCCACATACCAGTCAAAGGGCTCTGAATCCGGAATTTTCCATGCGGCGTGCCCTGCTTTGCACGGGCCGCCCAACTGCGTGGAAAATAAATCGGTGTGCTGCATTCTTTTCAGCATTTCGCCACGATCCTGCCACACCCCCAGGGCGAAGTTACCTGCGGTTTCGCCCAGGCTGTAGCCGATGACGGCATCGGGCTGAATGTCAAAGCGGCGGATCAAATCGGACATCACGCCGCCGTGCATGACCTGGCCGAATATCATGTGGAGCGGGTTTTCCGCCAGCCGGTCGCCGGCTTCTGTTTCCCACCCTTTCCGCCAACACGACCGCTGGGGCACATAAAGGTGCGGCAGCATCTGGTTTTTCAGCTGGTCCGTATTCGCGTCCATGGCACGCAGTACCTCGGGAAAATGAGCGCCGATCTGCCTTCCCAATCCGATCGAGTGGTTTCCGGACCCCGGAAAAACAAAGGCAACCTCACCGGCGTTGCCCATGGGCGAAGTCGTGTATGCCACACCGCCCCATCGGGTCATGACGCTGTTGGTGTTGGAACGTACCGCTTCAATTGCCTGAGAAACGTATCGGGTCAGATTTTCTTTCGTATCGGCGATCAGCGCGAGCGCCAGTTTTTTCCGCGAATGCGGCGCGCTGATCGGGTGCCATTGGGTTGCCAGGGCTTCAAGAGGGGTTTCAGCGGATGCACGGCTTAAAAAATGGGTGTTGAAATCGTTAAGTGCCGATTGCAACTGATTTTCGTTGTCGCCGTACAGGGCAAAAAGACCGAACGGTTGATAGCCTAAGGGGCGTTTTTTCTCAAGTTGCCCTGCTTTATTTTCCACTCTTTCCGGCGGACCGGACAACAACACATGCGCGAAATTGCCGTCTTTTGTCATGGTTGACGTGCACGCCGAACGAGGACCTTCCATGCGGTTTCGTGCCCAATATTGGGGAAAAGCGGGAAAAAAGACCGGGTCGTTATCCGCAACCTCAGGGGCCGGGCAAACAAATTCACCGGTTGGCGGCAATATTTCCTGATACAGGCATAAACAGGATGTCACCACGGAGGCGAGCCCCGCGACAGCGCCGGTGTGTCCGATAACGGGCGATACAGCACCGATGGCGGAAAGCGATGGGCCGGATGCGGGCGTTGTGCCTTCTAAAAAGGAATGCAGGGCGTTCAATTCAAATCGGTCTTCAACCGGGTCGCCCGTTCCCAGCATTTCAACCAGATCCAAGTGCGGCCGGGAATCATCTGCGGAACGGCCCGCATCGGCCAGGCATCTTTCAAGGGAGCGGTGAAAGGCATTCGGTTGCGGCAAAAAAGAGTCCGTTGAGCCGGTCGCACCGCCGATGCCGTCGATGACGGCATAGATTCGATCGCCTTCCGCCACTGCCTGGTCCAGTCGTTTGACGACCAGCGCCACGGCCCCTTCTCCGGGAAGTATTCCATCCGCCTGCCGGTCAAAGGATTGAACCCTTCCTTTTTCGGAAAACGCCCGAAAGGCTGATGTCTGCACGATATGACGCAGGTCCCCGGTCATGTCCACGGCGCCGACGAGCATGGCATCGGCCTCGCGCAACTGAAGCGCCCGCATGGCAACTTCAAGCGCCTTGATGCCCGAGGCCTCCTCGCACGAAACGACAAAGCTGGGGGCGCCGAAGCGAAATTCCTTGGCGATCCGGCTGGCCACCATGCTGCCCAGCGCACCCAGCGTGCGAGCGGAAGTCAGCGGCGGGGCGCACCCATCCTTAAGATGGGAGGGGTCATCGCTGCCCGTAACCGGCGCGGTCCAGCGCAAATGAAAATTGGTGGCCTCCATGTCAAAGCCCATGCCAATGACGGCGCCCATAGTCGTCCGATCGGCGCGAAGCGAAAGGCCCGCATTCAAAAGCGCCTCCGCGGCGGTGTTCAGCATCAGAAGATGCTGGGGGATGATGTCGGGTAGCTCATTGGGCGGGATGTGGAACCGGCTGATGTCGATGGGGACTTCGGACACGAAAGCGCCTTTTTCGCCGAGGCCGCGCCATTCACTGAAAACAAACCGGTCCATGCCTTTCCATCGGTGGCCGGGTCGCTGAACAAAGGCGGGGGTGCCGTTGAATACCGCTTCTTGAAATTCTCTGAGCTGTTGCAAGGGGCCGATGCTCGCCGCCATCCCCACGACGGCGATGGGCGCGTTACGCTTCGGTGAACCCGAGGGCGCTTCGGTTCGGCCGCTGAATGCATCCGGAGAATATTCCTCAACGAGCAGATGCGCGTTGATGCCGCCGAAACCAAAGGCGCTGACGGCGGCGCGCCTGGGTGTTCCGGGTGCCCGATGGGGCCATGGCTGCGCCTCTGTCGGAACATAAAACGGTCCGTTTTCCAGCGGGCTTTTTTCAACGGGATGTTGATAATGCAGGGTCGGCGGTAACATGCCGTGCTGCATGGAAAGGAGGACTTTGATCAATCCCGCGGCCCCCGCAGCAGTCAATAAATGGCCGATCATGGATTTGACGGAGCCGATGGCGCACGGGTTTCGGGAACCGGGAATCGTTTCCCGGAGGCGGGACAGGCTTTCCAGTTCAACCGCATCCCCGATCGGTGTTCCCGCACCGTGGCATTCGATGAGATCCACATCCGATGGGGACCACCCGGCCATCGCATAGGCCGCGCGCATAGCGCGAAGTTGGCCCTCGGCATTCGGTGCCAGAAGATTGCCGCCGATATCGTTTGAAAGCCCGAATCCGCGAATGACTCCCCAAATGTTGTCACCGTCGCGCTGAGCGTCCGACAATCGCTTGAGCACGAGAATGCCGCAGCCTTCTCCCACCAGAAGGCCGTCTGCGGATTGATCAAAGGGCGCGCACCGGCCGCTGGGGGATAACGCCCTTAACTGACTGAAGCCGATTTGGGTGTAAAGGCTGTCCGGCCTGGAAACGCCGCCCGCCAACATCATTTCGGCGCGATGGGATTGAAGCTCATCGCAGGCCAACTTGATCGAATACAGGGAAGAGGCGCACGCGGCATCCAGTGTAAAGGTGCCGCCGCCGAGCCCGAAAGCCTTCGCCAGTAGGGCGGCCGGAAAACTCGTTACCTTCGCGCCGATGGCCTTTGATATTATCCTTCCAGGGGCTGAAGATGCCGAAGCGGAAAGGGTGTGTTCGTTTTTGTTGAGCGCGTTGGAAATGGCCGGTTCGAATACGAATCGCGCAAAACCGGAGGCTGATTCCGTGGGCAATGCGATGGCGGCCAGAATAACGCCGGTTTTTTCCCTGGCGATAAGACCGGTGTCCTTGTGCGGTTTGATACCGGACAGGGCGGCGCGGCCGGTATGCAGCACCAACCGATGCATCGGATCAAGGGCCTTGATCGAATCGGAATCCAGTTCGATGCCGTCTGAATTCAGGTGAAAGTCTTTGATCAGGCATGCCCGTGAATGAAAGGCCTTGTCCGGTTCGGGGAAATTCTTAACAACGGTATCGGGCCTCACAGCCCAACGATCGGCAGGTACCGGTTCCGCGGTGTCCACTTTCTGAATAATATTTTGCCAGAATCGGTCCACATCGGTGGCACCCGGAAAGACTCCGGCTATGCCGACAATGGCGATGAGTGGTTTTTGAGTCATGAAATGTAACGCCGGTTTGATCCTACATCAATAAAGGTTGAAGTTGAGATGCCCGCCACAATTTAAGTTGATTTTTATAACCGAGGAAAACCGATAAGGCAAGGAATGGATATGATCGAATTGGTTTATTGAGGTCGGTGTCGGTCAACTTAAGGGAACGGAAAGTGATTGATGGCATTGCAGGATTTATAAAGAGATAAGAACTCGCTTTTTATAAAAAAAATATTGACAATCGCAATAGCTAATCGGGCTGAAGCCTACCCCAACATGTTGGGATAGGCTTCAGCCCGATAAAACCCGATAAAAAAGAGCGGATCAATTAAAGAGGAATTAGGTCTCCGCAATCCAAATAGCGGTGAATGACATCCATGACATGGGAACGCCAAAATCCAAAATGAGGTGCATACCGGTCGTCCCAAAGCTGATCCAATTCTTCAAAATGATTTTATATCCTAGCATATCGCAAAATCGCCCGATTCACCAAAAGGATTTTTCCCCTTTGGATCCGCCATGGCAGTTCCAAACTGCCCAGGGTTCGATTTATCTTCTTCGTTTTCCCTGACCATGGCTAAACCCCCGTCAAATGGTTAACCGCAACGTATTCCTTCAGCGCTTCATAGAGATAATAGGGGTGGCGCTGCCCGAAAAAATTTCGACGACCGCTGCCTATGTCTCTAACTTTTTTGTGGCTTGGTCCGGCAGGAATTCGCAGGGGTTGACACTAAAATTCATGCATCATGACAGGAACGAATGCCCTGTCGGACCTCGTGCATTCCTTTAAAAAATTAAACAGGCGAAGAGGTGAACCAGTTTGAAACCCAAATGCTGGTACCTGTTCACCGGACGCCTAATTTACATGCACACCTAATATGTGCACCACGCCAACTCAATAGGACTTTTCGTCGGCTCCACATCGATAACCCTTAATCGTCCCGTATTATAATCAATAAAGCCGGTGATCGCTATCGGTTCGCACATTTTCATCACATTCAGCGGTTTGATCGTATCCTTGTCCCCAATCAGACGAAATTGTCCGATAGCAGATCGTGTGAGTGCGCTCCAATCATTGCCTAAAGCGTAGGGGGAAAAGGTATTCGTACGAACATCGGTGATGCCCAGGTACCAACTCTGATCACCATACTGTAACGCGTAAACATTGGAATCGTGCTGCTGATCGGCCGGAAGAAGCGTACCGATCAATTTAATATACTGGTTTGCTGCCATGCCCGAGCCTGTAATGAGCCACACAAAAAGGAAGGCTGATAGAATGGCAAACATCATAAATTTTCTGTTTTTATATTTTAAAGATTCCATGATGCACCTCAACTTTATTGGATTGATAGCCGGTTTTAACCAACCTTGTTCAAAAGGCCATTTAAAAACCTTAAATCTCCTAAAATGGCACCTGTTTAGACAGTAAAACAACATTGGACATTGTCAAATCACGAATTACGGGCGAAAAGCGTTCTGTTTGCACTTTCAACCCGAACCCGGTAAAAGAAGGGCAACCGTTTGTGACGGGAGGCTTTTAAAACAAGCACCGGTAAATTGAAAACGGCCTTGGATGAAACGCGCATCAGGAAAGTTCGCAGGCCGGGGATATGTGGAAAGCGCTTCGCTCGGAGATCATAGATCCCTTGTTCCTGGACTGATTTCAGTATTCAACAGAATTAAACGGCCATCACCGGGCCTACGGGCCCTCGAAGACATTGACCCTGAAATGGTAAAATCCATGGCGGTCCTGTATTGGCAGGGAGGCGATGAAGGCATTGAAAACGAGGCCTTCCATCAGGCCGACGCGCTGATTCTCTTTGGGGGGCTTAAAGCCTGCAACGCGCTTCTGGAGCGGGTGCCCCGCAGAATTCCGGTGCTGGTCCACGGCCATAAAATGGGACGGGGCGTCATCGGCAAGAAAAGGATGACCCGCGCCACCGTAACGGATCTGGCAGCAGCGGTTGCTTATGATGTTGCCATGTTCGACCAGCAGGCGTGCCTGGCTCCCCATTGCTATTATATCGAGGACGGCGGCGAGGTGTCCGCCATTGAATTTTCAAAGGTTATGGCGGACGCCCTGGCCGACATGAATCAAAAAATGCCTCGCGGCGCGCTCTCCACCGGGTAGGCTTCAGCCCGATAAAACCCGATAAAAAAGAATTGACGACGTGCGGGTCCAACCTATATGCGTTGACAGTTAAATTGCAATAGTTATACGGTGATTTATAACACGGGAATGAAGGATAGGGTACTGCAAGAAACCGGATTCAACCGTCGCGACAGCATGGCACATTCGGTAAAAAAGAAATGCCGGCCTGGCACAATCTGAACCCCGCCATCCAACAAAATATTACGGCAGAAGCTCAAAGGCCCGGAATACCGATTTCAAATAGGCATTGTCGTTGTTGAGCCGGGGACGGCTGTAGGACGGATGACATCCCATATGGAGAAAGGAAAGGGGGCTCACCATGCCGTATGAAGATGACTTTTACAAATTAACAAACGTTGTCGGCTATACCGGTGACTTAATTAAACGAGAGGGGTCGTTATATTTTGAAGACTCGGCACAAAACAAATATGGTCGAATTACTTTCGGGCACTCGGATGCAAACAATAACGGCAGAGGAACAGTGCAAACAAAGCAAAATTATAAAAGAAAAAACATGTTTATAGACATGAAGAGATTTGAGTATACCCTGGACCCGATCGATAATATTACCGCCAAATTTAGAGAAGGCAAATTCAAGACGAAGGTTCAGATCGAATACGAGGACGGACAAGCAACGCATGTAAGCCGTGGCCAGTTTATAAAATTAAGCGCTAAAGAATTAGGTTTAAACAGGGCGCCGATCCTATACATTCTCAGCCACTATCCGGATCAAAAACCAAATCGTCTCGGATGAGCGAGAGACAAGAACTCGATTTTTGTTAAGAAAAATATAGACAATTGCAATAGCTAATCGGACTGAACACACCCCAACATATTGGTGTGGGTTTCAGGCCGATTATACCCGATAAAAAAGAGCGGCGAAATTAAAGAGGAATTAGGGTGCTGTTGATTGGATATTACAGGAGTTGGTTATGGCCGGGCTGTTTTTGGGTGTAGCCGCTCCTTAATCCTTTTAAACTATTTTGAAAAATACTTAGTTCCAGTCGTCATAAGCACATTGGGAGTCCGAATTGTCATAGGTTAATTCGGGGATATAGGATGGACTTTCAGGCGGCGGATCATGATTCCGCGTATCCCATAGATTCAGATGCGGTAAAATTTTTTGTCGGAACGAAAGCAACCGTCTGACACGATGGCATGCAAATGGGGATTGAAATATAAAAAATTACCGTAAGTGTGCACAGCTATACTGGCCCCGGGAACGGCATCGTCATCAAGCACGGCCGATTTTAAATAGGGACGAATCACGTTCCAACCGCATTTGCTTAACTTTGCCAGTAATCTGCGATCGTATATAAAGTAGATCCGTAATCTTTTGGGTTTGCTAAAAACCCATTGCCGGTGCGGAACATCCTTCAAAGCATTCGTCAACAACCACTCGCCGTATTCAACCACTCTGTTCTGGTGGCAGGAAGGACAAAAATGCCGCCGCTTGCAAGAAAATGCCAATAAATACTCATCACCACTTCCGTACAGTTAACTCTTGCGGATCCACAATGCAGGTCTCCGCAATCCAAATAGCGGTGAATGACATTCATGACATGGGAACGCCAAAATCCAAAATGAGGTGCATACCGGTCGTCCCAAAGCTGATCCAATTCTTCAACCGGTTGACTGCGGCTATTCCGGGGTCTTGTCCTTAATAAGTTCCAGGTTCCACTACTTGGCTACTCCATGAGTATAATAAGGAAGACGCCTGAAAAATATTGCCAGATCATCCAGCAGGGAATAGACCACCGGCGTGATGACAAGCGTCATGACGGTGCCGACAAGCAGTCCGAATCCTGCGGCCGTGCCAAGGGGAGACATTCGTTCCAGGCCTACAGCGGTTTCGTAGATGATGGGCAGCATTCCCACGAAAGTGGAGATGGTGGTCATGAGCACGGGACGCAGGCGAAGGCGGACCGACTGCTCGAGAGCGCTTTGGCGGTCCATGCCTTCGGCTCGTGCCTGCCGAATGAAATCGATGAGAAAAATTGAATTGTTGATGACAATGCCGGCCAGGAGCAACAGTCCCATAATGGCCGGCATGCACATGGGTTTCTGATAGAGCAACAGGCCCCAAAGAGATCCGATGATGGCCAGGGGAATGGCCACCAGAATGGGGATGGGAAGCAGAAAAGACCGGAACATGCCCACCAGCAGCACCACGAGAAAGATTATTCCGATGCCCACGGCCTTCATGACCCGGCCCATGCTGTCCTTCATTTCCGCGGCTGTGCCGCTCATGGTCATATCATAGCCGCCGGGCCATTTCATATCAGCGAGACGGGTATCGATCTCTGCCAATACCTGGGTGATCCGCCGGGTCTGGTTGTATCCGGTAAGATCCAGCGTGTTTTGCAGATGCTCGCGGGTGATGACGGTCTGGCCCCGGTTTTCGGAAACGGCGGCGATAGCCCGCAGCGGAATTTTCCCTTTCGGGGTATCGATGTCGATATCGGACAAAAGAGTAGGGGAGGCCACCCATGCATCGGCTAAGGAAACACGAATGGGAATATCCAGAAACCCTTTAAGACGAAAGCCTGATGCCGGAATGCCGTCCACGGCCGCCTGCATTTGACGGGCGACCTCCGCCGGCGTGACGCCGAAGCGCAGAGCTGTTCGGGAATCCACGGAAATATTGACTTCCGGTTTGTCCGGCCACCAGGTGCGGGTCATGTCCAGAAGGCCGGGGACGCCCTCAAGACGTTTTTCGACTTGCGCAGCCAGATGTTGCAGCACCCGGCTGTCGCGTCCGTGAAGGACGATATCGATGGGAGCGCGAGATGTGGACATGGGTGTGGCGCCGAATTCATAGACCTGGAAAGAGCGTATTCCCGGCATCCGGCTCAAATGGTCGCGCCATTGGTTACCGATTTCCCAGATACTTTCAGATCGTTGATCCCGGGTGACGAGCGTGACGGTGATGAGAACGCTCTGGGTGGTCTGCCCGCCGCCACCAAAGGAAATCTCCCCCGGTTCGGATCCGACAACAGAGGATATCATGCGCACCGATGCGGTCTTTTTCAGAATCGCTTCCACTGCGGAAAGCCGCCGCTCCATTTCTTCGATGGAAGTGGCTGGCGGCATTTCAAAAAACACTTTCGCGATGCCCGTATCCATGGGCGGCATCAATTCCCGACCGATCACCGGAATGACGGTTCTGGCTGTCAGAATCAACGCGGCTATGACCAGGAACAAGGCCGCCAATCGCCACTTCAGAGCGGTTTGGAGCAGTCGCACATAGCCATCGGCCAAGGAATTCACGATGCGACCGAAGGGGCGCGCCAGCCGCTCGATCCAATTGGGGGTCCGGTCCGGCCGCACCATCTTTCGGGCGATAAGCGGTACGATGAAAACGGCTGAAAGCAGGGACCCCACGAGAGCCAGCGACAGGGTGAGGGTGAATTGCCGAAGCACCTTTTCCACATAGCCGCCGGCGAACATGATGGGAATTAGCATTGCCACGGTGGTTAACATTCCCGCCGTGATGGCCGGCAAAATTTCACCAACGGCCCCTTCCACTCGCGGCCGGGTGTCGGCCCCCCCCGACTGGCCGGAATGCCGGTGAATATTTTCCAGAACCACCACCGTGGCATCCACGACCATGCCGGTGGCGATGATCAAGCCGGACAGGGTTACAACGTTCAGCGTGTAGCCGGTAAAACTCAGGGCTGCCAGCCCGAAGAGAAAGGAAAGGGGGATGCTGATGAGTGAGATGAAGGAAGCCCGCAGATCCGCCAGAAAAATGAAAATAATCAGGACGGTGAGGCCGATGGCCATAAAAAGGGATTGGCGCATCCCCTTCGTGTTCCGCTCGATGAGGGGAGCCTGATCATCGGTGATTTCAAAATGAATGCCGGGCCATTGGGCCATCATTTGCGGTAGGGCACGCTTGACAGCGGCAATGGCGGCCATGGTGTTACCGCCTTCGGCCCGCAACACATTGACCGCTATGGCGGCCCGGCCGTTACCATGGTAAAGGCTTCGCGGGTCCTGAATGCCGAGCGTTACTATTCCCACATCGGAAAGACGAATATAAAGATCCCGTTTTTGGCACACCACCAGGTTTTCCAATTCATTTAGGTTTTTGAACTCACCTATCGTTTTGATCAGAAGCTCACTGTCGGGCCGATAAATCAGTCCGGCCGGGGCGGTGATATTCTGCGACTGAATGGCCGAGACAATTTTCTCCGCGCTTAGACCATACGCTCGAAGCCGGTCCTTGTTGAGCTTCACATTGATCTGAAGCCGGCTTCCCCCAAAGGTGTCCACATCCGCCACCTCTGAAAGGCTCAGAATGAAATCCTTTATATCGTTGTCGGCCAGGAGGCGAATCTGTGCCAGGGATAAGGGGCTGCCGGGTTTAGGGGATAAGGCCAGGGTCAGCGTGGGGCGCGTGGCGTCGGTGATTCGGTAGATACGCGGTTCCAGAATATCATTCGGCAGGTCGGCCCGAATGCGGGAAATGGCGTTCTGAACATCCACAACGGCCTCACCGATGGGCTTTTCATAAAAGAATTCAGCGGTAATGGCAGATACCGCGTCTCTGGATGTGGATGAGACCTTTTTTAGCCCTGAAAGGCTGGAGAGCTCCTTTTCTATGATTTCGGTGATGCGCCGGGCCATATCGGCGGCGGCCGCACCTGGCTCCACCGTTACCACCGCCACCTGGGGGGGACTCGTGTCCGGAAAATATTCCACCGGCAGTGTGAAAAAGGCCTTGATCCCCATCACGGCCACCAGCAGGGCGCAGACCAGCATGAGCCAGGGATTTTCCAGCGCAAAGCGGTGCGGTTTCATAAAGACACCGCCGCGTTTTCATGAAGCCGAACCCACTGCAGGTATTCCCCGACGGCAACGGCCTCTCCGGCCTCCAACTCCCCCAGAATCAGGGCTTGATCGTTATGACACAAGTCCAATTGGACAGGTACCCCTTGCAGGCGTCCTTCTCGAACAACATATACCATGCTGCCGCCCGCCGGCGTTGGCACTATGGCGGTTTGGGGCACGATCAGGCCGCGGCTTTCCCTAACGACCACTTCTATCGGAACCAGGCTGCCCACCTTCAGTTTTTCGGAGCATGGACAAAAAAGATCGATTTCCGCCCGAACGGTTTGATCTAATTCCAGGGAGGGAAAAATCCGGGTTACGGTGGCGGTTTGCCTATTGGCCGGAACTGGAATGGACCACTGAATACGGACCGTTTGTCCGGCCTGAATCAAAGCCAAATCGTCCTCTACCAGTTCGAAAGCAAGCCGGAAGGAGGAAATATCCATCATGTTGAAAATGGGCTTGCCGGGCATGGCCATATCACCCAGCTCGGCATACCGTTTTTGGATGGTTCCGGGATAGTCGGCCCGGATGGTTGCGTAGCTGAGCCGGGTTCGAGCCTCAGCCAGTTGAGCCTTTAGGGCGGAAATTTCCTTTTTGATGCTACGAACGGCCTCTTCTGCTTGTAAGGTTTGACTTCGTGCTTCATCCAATTGGTTTTGACTGGCCTCCAGCGTCGAAGCACTGATGCCTTTTTTATCAAAAAGACGCTTATCCCGCTTGTTTTCCCGTTCCGCATAGGCCAGGTTGCTTCGGGCGGCATCGGCGCCGGCCTTCGCGCCGGCCAAGCGTGCCTTTCCAGCCTCGATGGTGGCTTCGAGGCCGGTGATTTGCGCCCGGACATCCCGGTCATCCAAGCGTGCCAGAACATCCCCTGTTGCCACGGTATCCCCTTCGTCCATTTCGAGAGAGACGATTCTGGCATTGATCTTGGGGGCAATCTCCGCCATGGACACCGCTTCCAGCCGGGCCAGATACCGAAGGGAGCGGGAAAGATTTCCTTCCCTGACGATCGCAGTCTCCACAGGGGAAGGCCGGGCCTGCCAGACAGGCGCAGCCGCCAGTTGCTTTTTCGCCTTGTGCAATGCCATGGCCAGGCCTACCACGATAACGAAGAGGATCAGAATCGTTACAACCCGGCCGGAAATGCGTTTCATTCCTTATTCCTTTCCTGTTTCAGCCACCGGCCATAAGGGGGTGCCTACGGCCCGGCGCCATTCAACCCGAGCCAGAAGATAGTCCATGACAGACTGGGAATGGGCTACCTCTGCCGCAAGCGTGGCGGCCTGGGCGTCTAGCAGGTCATTGATACTGCTTTTGCCGTCTTCGTTTTTGGCCTGCTCAATGCGAAACGTCTCGCTGGAGAGCGTCATGTTTTTTCGGTTCACTTCCATTCGTTTCAGGCTGTCGGTGAGCCGCGCCAGGGACTGCTCGAGATCGGTTTCAATCTTCAGCGTTACGGCTCTGTGGCGTTCATCGGCCTGCTTGCGCCGGATTTCCGCTTGCCGCAACCGGGCTATGTTGGCACCCCCGTGAAACAGGGGAAGATTAACCTGAAGTCCGGCGGACCAGGCATCCTCATGATCGTCGTCAAAGGGAATGGCGGCTCTCAAGCTGTAGGTTCCAAATCCGTCTACCTGCGGAAGAAAAACAGCTCGCGCCGCTTTAACGCCGGCTTTGGTTCGGTCAAGTTCCAGACGCGCGGCAGCCAGTTCCGGCCGTTGGTTTTCGGCGCGCTTGCGGGCCAGCGCCATATTCGGCAGCTTGGTCGGATGTGCTTTCAGTTCGCCCCGAATGTCAACATCGATCAGATTTGCCCGGTCCATGCCCATCAGTTGTAAAAGGGCCGCGATGAGCGCTTTCCGGTCGGCTTGAATGCTGGAAAGCTGTTGTTCGATCTGGGCCAGACGGACATCGATTTTCATCACATCCACCGGTGCGACCCTGCCCACCTCCAGTTGAAGCCGGGTAGTTGTCTTATGGGCTTCAAGGGCCTGCATGGAAGCCATCGCCGACCGCTGGACCTCATCTATTTGAAGAATTTTGTAGAATACGGCATGAAGGTTTAGAATCAGGTCCTGACGGGTGCCTTTCCATATTTCCATCGCTTGCAGGCGCCCCAGTTGGGCAATCGCGAGTTCGGCCCGATGTTGTCCGCCTTGGTAAACGGGTAACCGGAACACAATACCCGTTTCCAGCAAGTCCCGATCAAAGACGCCCGGTTCGTTATTTTCATGCGCCTGCGTCACCCGCATGGGGTACTCAAAGCGGGTGTATCCGGACAGGGCGTCAATTCGGGGCAAAAAGGCCGAACGAGCCAGGGAGATTGCTTCGGCCTGAAAGGCTTGCTCCCCGTATGAGACCTTCAATTCCGGACTGTTTTCAAGCGCGGTTTCGATACAGGCGTTCAAGGTCATGGATTGAGTGTCCGGAGGAGCCTGACTCGCTGAAGCGATCCACGGTGTCAGGAAGGCCATACCCGAAAAGAGAATCCATTTCGTGATCAATTGATATGCCACATATCTCATCGTCGGGCACCAATGAAAAGCAGCCAGCATGTTTTTTAACATGAAGTTCCCCGTTTACTCTACGTTATCTTTTGTCCACTGAGCATCCCGTCATGCCGATGGATTCTCTTCTTTTCCGTGCAGCTGAAGGGGAACCAGGAGGACCGGGATTTTGCATTCACGCAGAACCTTGTGGGTTGTCCCGCCGAAAAGCGCTTCTTGAATAATGCCGTGACCCCGACACCCCATAACCAGGGCATCGTAGGTTCCCGTTGCCGCATGGTGCAGGATCCGCTTTGAAGCGATACCCGGCTCGACAACCACCTTTTGAAGGATAAAGGTGCATTCGGTTATCTTGTCGGCGGCTTCCGAGCAAAAGTGCTCGATGCGGGTCTTGATCCGTTCGATAAGCTCCGCCTCAGTTTTTCCCCTGTATTCCTCCAGATCCCGATATCCTAAAAATGCAGAAATGAGAATCTCCGCGTTGGGCGGCATTTTTTCGACCACATGCAGCACCGTGACCACCGCGCTGTATGCGTCCGCCAGGCTTGTCGCATAAGTAAAAGCGCGGTTGGCGTTTTCCGATAAATCAGTTGCAAAAAGGATTTGCTTTATTTTGGGTTTGCTGAAAGGCATGATCCCCCCTTATCGCTTGGTACAACTCCGAACATCTGGAGTGAAGGTTCACTGATGTTTAATCGGATTCGTTATCCATACCGATATTAAAAATGAATGATTCGAAAAATATATTTAAGACAAAAATACACACCGATCAGGATGAAAAGACCGCCGGTGATGCGGCGGAGCCAGAATTCCACCGGGGCCATTCGGTTGAAAAACAACCCTGCCATTCGGGTGCTGTAGGCCATGATAAAAGCGAATCCGATGACCGGAGCGGCGGTGCCGACCCCGTAAAGAAGCGGCAAAAAAAAGCGGGACTGGCATTTGAGCGCCAGCGGAATCACGCTTCCGAAAAAGAGCGCCGCAGACACCGGGCAAAACGACATCGCAAACAAAAATCCCATGAGAACGGCGCCGAAAAAGCCGCTCTTGCCGAGTTGTTGAAGCCGCTCCATGCTGAAAGAGACATTCGGCAGGCGTAGCGAAATCAAATCGAGAATAAACAGGCCGGCGATGATTAAAAAAGGTCCCAGAATCCGGTTCATGTGCATTTGAAGAAAATTAGACACTCCCGGTATGGAAATCAAGCCCGCGACAAGCAGGAAGCTGATGAACATATAGCAAAGGGTGCGGCCGATGGTATAGGCAGTGGCCGCGATCACCGTTGAAAAACGAGAATGGATCTGCTGGCCGATATAGCTCGTAGCGGCAATATTGGTTGCCAGCGGGCACGGGCTGATGGATGTCAGAATGCCGAGCCAGATAACGGAGAAAATTTCCGCCGTGCCGATTCCCATCGTCATTGCCCCATCCATGCCTTCACTTCGGATAAAACATATTCGTCGAATTTGTCTTCATTTCTCACAAAATTCCAGACTTTTTCCAGGTTTTTCCACCGTATCTCCTTTCCGTCCTTTACTTCCGAAATGATCAGAGATTTGGTGAACAGACTGTAATCCTTGACATAATGTTGGTTTTCCGGTTCATCGACATTGACGGCCCGCCAAACCAGCGCCCCGGATTTCAATTCTTGGGCGAAATGGTTGGTTATGGCTTTTTCAGACAAGGTTTCAATTCGTTGACAGGTGCCGCAACGAAACGAACCGTGAAAGTAGGTGGCGGTATAATAATGGGCGGGGGTTGCGGATGGGGTCTCGGCTCCTTCCGCCGATGCCGCCATAAAAGCCGGCATGACGAATATCAGCATGAACAAAATCGTCCGGTTGCAAAAAGGCAGGTGTTTTTGAATAATTTTCATAAAAAAATTCCTTTACTGATTTTGGTTCTTCCTTCAGTGCCGTTTAGGGCTTGCACGACACATGGCAAACGCCGGTCGGTGTTTCCAGCGCATACGGAAAGTATTTACGTTTGAACCAGAGCGCGGCATTCACCAGAGAGATGAGCACCGGCACTTCCACCAGGGGACCGATGACGGCGGCAAAGGCCTGCCCTGAATTCAGGCCGAAGACGGCTATCGCCACGGCGATGGCCAGTTCGAAGTTATTCGATGCGGCGGTAAAAGACAAGGTCGTTGATTGCTCATAGGTGGCCTTTGCTTTTATGCTCAACCAGAAAGAGGCGAAAAACATGATCACAAAATAGATGCACAGCGGAACGGCCACGCGCACCACATCCATGGGCAGTTGAACGATATATTCGCCTTTCAGGGAGAACATCACCAGAATGGTGAAGAGCAAGGCGATCAGCGTTATGGGGCTGATTTTGGGAATGAATTTTGTTTCATAGCGTTCGGCGCCCACCGTGTTAAGGCCGATTATCCGGGAGAGTAACCCCGCGATAAAGGGAATGCCCAAATAGATGAAGACGCTTTCCGCGATCTGGCCGATGGAGATATTCACCGCCATGCCTTCCAGCCCCATCCATCGGGGCAGCACGGTGATAAAGATATAAGCGTAGACCGAAAAGAAGAGCACCTGAAAAATGGAGTTGAAAGCCACCAAGCCCGCGCAGTACTCCCGGTCCCCCATGGCCAGATCGTTCCAGACGATCACCATGGCGATGCAGCGCGCAAGCCCGATCAGAATCAACCCCACCATGTATTCCGGGTATCCGGATAAAAAAGCGATGGCCAAAAGGAACATCAGAACCGGCCCGATGACCCAGTTTTGCACCAGGGACAGCGTCAGCACTTTAATGTCGCGAAATACAAACCCCATCTTTTCATATTTTACCTTGGCAAGCGGCGGATACATCATCAGAATCAAGCCCACGGCGATCGGAATATTGGTGGTGCCGACGGAAAAGCGGTTGATGAAATTTTTGATTTCCGGAACCAGATACCCCCCTCCCACGCCGATGAACATGGCCAAGAAAATCCATAGGGTGAGAAAGCGGTCTAAGAAGCTTAATTTTTTTTTAAGGCGATTATCACTCATGTCCCTCAGTCCTATTTTTCCGGCCGGCATGTTGGCCGACATCCCTCGAACGACTTATTTTTTAAAATAGTTCTGAATCCAAACCATGTCTGAAAGACTTCCGCCCATGAGGTAAAAATAAGTGGTTATCCAGTTTGTTAAGATGACAACCACCGCAAAGATAAGGGGCCCGACGCTCATAAGGGCAACACCGCTCATAATGTTGCCGACAATGCACCCGCCCGCGATGGCCGCACCGACGCCGACCAAAAGGCCTCCGAAAAAAGCGGTTATCGTCTGTTGCGGCGGCTTTGGTAACAACCTGGCCCGACCCGTCAATTTTGCACTGACAAAGGCGCCCAAGACGATCGCGAACACCTCGAATAACAACCAGAGAGAGACTTTTTTAGGGGACTTACCGATTTCCTGTTTTCCGCTGTTAATGGCGGGGGGGACGAAATTGTTTTTAGGCGCATATACGTATTCAAGCGGCGTATCCGTCAGTAAGAGTTCGGCATGCATCACCCCATGGGTTACCCCGAGAGGATAGTTACGGCCGCTTGCGGCGGACGAAAGGTATGCCAAACAAGCAAGAAGCCCGATGGCGATCCCCGCTTGCCACGGCCGCCAACGGGAAGTCATGATGGTTTTGAGTTTGCTGGTACCCGATGAATGGTTTTGCAGAAGGGGCAATCTATTTTTATGCCTGAAAAAAATGACCGCGCAAATCGTTAGAATGGCGAAAATGATGGATAGAGACCAGTAGGGCAGATGGAGCAATGAAAAAAAAGTGACTGGCCCGCCGTCTGTGTTTTTAACCACATAGGTTTGTAGCGTGTTCTGAAACGCCTTAAGAGAACCATGCTCCACCCACATGACGCCGATCGGAATCGCCACCAGCGCGGCCATTGAATTTAGGTTGCCCTGGGCCACTTTAAAAAGGCTGCCGCTAACACATGCCCCCGCCAACACTGTCCCAACGCCGAAAATCACTCCGCCGATGATGGAACTGGCCCATAGCAAAGGTTTGGGGCTGAGCTTCACCATCCCCAGACCGTCCAGCAAGGAAAACCCGAGCATGCTGACAACAATCACCACCCCTATGCCCTGCATCTTTTTCCAGTCTTTGAGCAAAAGAATTTCGCTGAAGGCAGAGGCACCGCAAAGATCCCCTTTTTCCAGAAAAAACCCGAAAAGAAAGCCCACGGGCAAAGCGGTCAGCACCCAATAACCGCTGATTTTTGCGGCCAAGGTAACGCCTATCAGGCACACCACTGACACGACGCTAATCCATTTCCACGAAGTTTCTCTATCCTTCGCCATCTTTATCCTCTATCTAGTTATCGAAAATGTATTTGGAGTTGAATATTTCAAGCGTATAGTTTTTCAAGAGCATATTCGGGGCCCTGTAATCAAAACATTTCAGTCGGGTTGTATTTTATTACTATTCCGTTACGGTCTTTAAAACATACAAAATCATTTTTCCAAGATTGTCTTTAAACATGTGATGCGGGGCGCCATCTTTATTAATATATTGATATAATGAACCTTCTTTAACTTTATGCCACGCGGTTTCCAGGTCGTCGGTTTTGTCGATAACGACAAAACCCGGCGGTCTTAAATGAATTTCGGGTGACCACGCAGTTGATATGCCCTCCGGACTGAGGCTTCGAGGGTCCGTTTTGATTTGAATGACGGCTTTATCGAAAATAGAATTGATTGATATCAAATGGTTATAGCTAAATACAAGCAATTCATATCCTTCATCGCTGTCAGTCTCCGAACCTGTGTTTTTAACGCCGTCCAGGTCTATTTTGTTGGTCTTTTGTTCTAAATTCGTTAATTTCAGCAACAAATTTACGGCTTCTTTTCCCAGGATGCGCTTGGCCTCTTCTCCCTCATAACAAATCACGACGGGGCACACATCACAGTCCGGATTAAGGGGCTTGACGCGTTCCGCGAAAAGACTTTCCGGAAATATGATCAAGAGCACCACGGGGTAAATGAGAAATTGTAAAATCAAGTTATTCATCATTATCAGCCTGTTTAATCACAAGACATTATTAATGCGTATTTCCCGATTATCCGGTAGCTGCCGATGCCTACTTTTTAAGCCAAGATTTAACATCTTCCTTTTTCGGGATTTTCCCCACCGACTTGACTTCGCCATCCACGACCACCGCAGGCGTCCCGAACACGCCGTAGCCCGCGATCTTCATGATATCAGTGACTTTTTCAATGTTGGCCGCAACACCGGCTTCGGCCACGGCTTCCTTTACCACCTTTTCCGTCTCCTGGCATTTTGAGCAACCAGGCCCCAATACTTTAATTTCCATTATATCCCTCCTTCATGTTTTTGAATATACAGGTTGGCCGCTTCCAGAATCAACGCAGCGGGTATCGCCTCGTAAGTTTGGCCGTATCGTTCGATTGTTCGGCACATGGTGGGTGAGCCCAGCAATTCGCCGCACGAAGTGCAGCAATTTTCAGATTTCCGTGCATTGGGTAACAACTGCTCGATGGGAATGCCGTTGAAAAAAATGGTATTCGACTCCGGAATTTCATTCTCGGTCAATAGGATCTCTTTCAATGTCACCTCCCAGCCTTTGGGGTGTAACTCTTTAACCAGCGTTTCATGAGCGTTGCGAACCGTTTCACCGGTATCTGAGCAGCGGTCACAGGTTTTTCCGTCTTTATCCAGATGGCGCCATTCAATGGTAAGCTGCTTCATTTTAATCCCCTTTTCTTGGCTTAAGTTGCTATTGCACCGTAAAGCATTCCGGCGATGGTGGACAAAATTACAATGATAGCGCAAAAAGTTATTGTTTTTTTGGCGCCCATAACGCTTCCGATTACCAGCATATTCGGCAGACTCAGCGCCGGACCGGCCAGCAACAGGGCCAGGGCCGGGCCCTTGCCCATGCCGGCGCCGAGAAGCCCCTGAAGGATAGGAACCTCGGTCAGGGTGGCAAAATACATCAGGGCGCCTGCCAACGAGGCGAACAGATTGGCCCAGAGGGAATTTCCACCCAAAAGGGATTGAACCCAATGCTCGGGGATCAAGGCGGGATGACCGGGACGACCCAGCAGAAAGCCAGCTACCAGCACCCCGCCGCCCAACAGCGGAAAGATCTGTTTCATAAATCCCCAGGTCGATTCAACCCAGCTTTTACCTTCCTCCCTGGTGAACCATGCCTTGAGCATGAAACCGAGCACGATGAGCAAGCAAATGGTGATGTACCATTTGGCGGCGAAAATGGCGGGCCACAATCCGGTTGACCCGGGGGCGGGCTTGGCAAAGGCCGCGAACACCAGAATAAGAACCATCGTCAGAATATACAGGGTGTCTTGAAGCAGGGTGCGCTGTTTGCCATCCGAATCCGGAACATAGATCTGGCCGGCCGTGCGGGCGGCATCGTCTTTACGAAAAATAAACGCCATCAACAGGCCTGTGACAACGGCAAAGAGCACGGCTCCCACCGCTCGGGCCAACCCCAGTTGCCAGCCCAGAATTTTGGCCGTCAGGCTGATGGCCAGCACGTTGATAGCGGGTCCGGAATACAAAAATGCGGTCGCAGGCCCGATACCCGCTCCCCGAGTGTAGATGCCTGCAAACAGCGGCAAGACCGTGCAGGAGCATACCGCCAGAATGGTGCCGGATACCGAGGCGACGGAATAAGAAAGAATTTTGCCGGCCTTGGCCCCGAAATATTTGAGCACCGAGGCCTGGGAGACAAATACCGCGATGGCACCTGCGATAAAAAAGGCGGGGATGAGACAGGTCAACACATGCTCTCTGGCATATTCCTGCAGCATCATAAACGCTTCGAGGCCGGATGTGCGAATGAGAGGATGACTCCAGGGAATGTAATATGCGGCTAAGAAAACCGCTACAATCAGCAGAAGTTTGGTACGCTCCTTCATCCTTCAGGTTCTCCTTTACCGCGACCACGGTTACCAGGCATTGTTGGCGTAATGCCTTTTTATAATAACTATTTTCTTGGTTAACGATATGGTGATATTAAAAGAGATCAGTCCGAACAGCTCGAGCAAATCAGTTCGCGGCGTATTTCAGGCAATTGTGCCACCAGTTTTGCGATCTCCGCATCCTCTTCAAGCCAATGTTTCAGGTTTCCCAATAGGTTGGCCGCATAAGGGCTTTGAGACCCATCCGTCAACCGGTAGTTAACCCATAACCCATCTTTTGAATAGGTAATAAGACCCGCCTCTTCTAGTATTTTAAGATGCTTGCTGGCGGATGATTGCGCAAGGCCGAGGGCCTCTTTGATTTCGCATACGCAAAGTACTTTTCGTTGAAGAATTTTAACAATCTTTACCCGATTCGGATCGGACAGGGCTTTCATCACCTTGATAAAATTTCGCATGGTGCCTCCATTTTTATACATTCAGATATAGCGATATAGGTGGGCTGTCAAGCTTAAAATGCCGGTGGTCTTGACCTTTTTCGCGGTTGTACTGAATGCCTTTTACGAATTGGGATAAAATCGGTAATGGGTATCGGTTGCGGCCCTTGTTAAATCGCTCGGCGGTGGATGGCAGCTTGCAGGGCTGCCGGTTGAGGCGATAAACTATAAGGATGTGGCTACGATGCTTTGAGGAAAATAGAATTGGTCGGAGTACCTGAGCTTGGTGCGCCTGAGCGGCGGAATGGTCCGGAAAACAAGAGATGGGGTTGCCTGATTTTTTATGTAAATTGTAAAAGCTTTTGACGATTTGCATAAAAACGGATGGCGTTTCGTTATAATTCCACGCGCTGATGAAAGATTCCTCTGCCGACTGATTCTGTCTGTCGCCCGCAAAGCGGGCAGGCGTTTCCCATGCATTCTTTATTCAAGTGCTGTTGCTCGCAGCTCATCGGCAGGTTCGCCTCAAGGGCTATCGGCAAATACTTCTTGGACAACACAGTGGCGCTTGTCAGGGCGAGCCACGAATCGCGCTGACAGCAGCGGGCGGCCTTTAGACCCGAAATCTTCGAGAGAACGCTCCGGACGGCGCTTTGTACGATTTGCCGTTTTTCAGGGGTTAGCGGTGTTGCTTCCAATATCAGACTGAAAGCGATGCCGACGCCTACCGCTGCGCCGCAGACGCCCATGAACGCACAGTAACCCCCTGCCACCGACGCGCCGCGTTTGATTCCGGTTTCAATGGTTGAAAGCGGAATGTCGCCGCCGAGATTTCGATAGGTGGTGAGAATAATTCCGGGCACGAGAGCGTGGTGTTCCGGCCCGTTTACGGGCATTGCCGGATGCCGTCGAATCTGCCTGAAAAGCTGAACCATGTCCGTTTCGAGCGTTACGGAACAAACATGCTCGATTACTTTCATTCCGTCGGCCAGGTGACAGGCATCACAGACGAAGTGGCCCTTTTCACAGCGGCTGTTCGTGGAAATTTCTTCTTGGCAATAGGTGCATCGCCGCAGCTCTTCCCGGGGTAGATAAGTTATCGGCGCGCCGCACACCATGCACCCGGCCGGCCGGCGCGGGAATAGCGAGACCACAGCCGGCGTTACTTCCTTTTTCCGCTGATCTTCAGGGGGTAAAAAACAGGCGCACGTCTGTTGGGCGGCGATATTGGTTACATGACCAGCGGCATCAAGGATAAATAGTTGATCGCCCAGGCGTTCCGCTTCATCCCGGGATAGCGCTTGAACCCGGCCCGGCATCAGCAGGGATCCGTCATGCGCCGTGAGATAAGGGAGCGGTCCGCGATACATCACGCAAACCGAGGCCGACGCCCTCGGCTTTTCCGCAGAATAGGTCAGTGAAAAGAAGGGGTGCCCGTGAACCTCCCGATAGGGAAACCGCTTTATGAGCCGAATACCGATAAAGCCGCTCTCCGCAAGAAGCGCCATCAAATGGTGCTGCGCCATTGCGCCTGCGATGCATTCTCCGCGCAGGGTTTCATCGTTTCGAATCGCGGCATCGGGTTCGGTCTCGCAGACCACATCCGAGATCACCAGACGGCCTCCCGGCTTCAGCACTCGAAAAATCTCCGCGTAGGCTTTTCGCTTATGAACCGAAAGGTTCATCACACAGTTGGAGAGCACCACATCGGCGCTTTCATTTTCCAGGGGCAAAGCTTCAAGATAGCCTTTTCTAAAGTCGATGGTTGAAAATCCGAGATTTTCGGTTACCTGGTTAAGTCCTTCTCCGGCCAGCGTCAGCATGGGGTCGAGCATGTCGACGCCGGTCACGCGGCCGTCTTTGCCGGACAGCCGCGCGGCGATAAAGCACTCGACGCCGCCGCCGCAGCCCAGATCCACAACCCGCTCGCCCGGTTGAATCTGCGCATCCAGCACGGGGCTCCCGCACCCGTATCCCCGAAACCGAAACGCTTCGGGAATATGGTCGATCAACGCCTCGTCATAGCAAACCGGATTTAAAATATCTTCCTTTTTATCACCGGCCGCATCGCTGTAAAAGCGTTTCACGACGGTCAAACTGGTTTCACCGGCGGTTGCGAGCAGGCAATTGGAGTGGGTTAGGGAAACCTTTCCGTGACTGCCGCAGCTTTCCAGAATCTCTCCCATGCGCAACCGCATTTGCGGCGATGAATGATCGGGTTGGCCTTTACCTTCCTCGGTCAGGAGCCACAGAATGATTTTTTCATACAGCGGGTGATAGGGATCATCACCCATAAAGGTCCGGTGGTGGAGATAGCTGTGATCCATATCTCCCCCGCCGGTCAGGAACCGGAACGGTGAAGAAAGGGTTGCCGCGGTGGCATTTCGAATTGAATTCAACACCGGGCTATTGTGCCAGGCGGTTTTAATGCCGGCCGACATATCGGTTGCCAGCTCGGGAATTCCGACGAGCGCGGCCGATGGATAGAGCCTTCCGTCCGGGCCCACGGCCAAAGATTCCCATGCACCGCTTGATCCGTCATGCATGGTCCCGGCCGGCGAGAAAATCTGCGTTTTTAGAGACTCGATATTGTCAATGGACACTTGCCGCGCTTCGGCGGATGCCGTCGCTTGCATCAGTGACTCAAAAAGGGCGTCGACCGGCACGATCAGGTTCTTGTCGGCTCGGCCGCGGACAAAGGTCCACATAAAGTGAATATTGCCGGCGCCATTGTCCGCCGCGGCGTCAACGACCGCCGGCATGTCCGTTACATTCCACCGGTTCACGCTCATCGAAAGGGTGTAGGGAATCTTTTGCCGACGCAACCAGTCCAGATTCCGCGTCAACTGAGAATAAGCGCCTTTTCCCCGAATGTGGTCGTGTGCCGCCGGCGCGCCGTCCACACTGATCTGAAGATGAAAGCGGTCCGAATCAAATTGGTTGCGGTTTACTATATCCGGAAGATTCATCCCGTTGGTCAGCACCACGACATGGCTGTCCTGAAGCTGAAGCAGACCGCGGATGATCGCCACGATGTCCATATGAACAAAGGGCTCGCCACCGGTCAGGGCAAACAGGCGGGCCCCCATTCGATGGGCTTCCGCAGCGATGCGCAGCACCTGCGGCAAACATAGCTCAGCGCTGTGTTTCGGAGACGATGCAAACAGGCAGTGACGGCAGGATAGATTGCACCGGTTGGTCAGGTGAAACCAGAGTTCCCTTAGCCGGTCGAGGGCCAAGTAGTTCGAACGTCCCGTATAACTGATCGGTTCGGCATCCGGCAATGCGGCTAAAAACCGAAGGGTCTCCGAATCGACGCCGGACAGCGTTGTTGAATCCAGACGCCGAATCACCTCGTCTCCCCGGCTGTTGGGAATAAACCAATCCGGCCCCTCCGGGCGGATATAGACAGGCATGCGTTGATATTCAAACCGATGCCAGCATTCTTTCCGGAAGCTTGTCTGGCTGTTCATTTTTCTCCTGCGAAATGTTTTTTCCGTGATCTTTTGTTCAGCACAATGGGAATTTGTGTTACCGAACCAGCGGGTGTTTCCGCGCCCATTCCTCGGTGCCCCCCTCAAAATTGACGGCGGGCGGTAAGGTCCCGAGTGAATGCACCAGCCAGGAAAAGCCGGAACGAATGCCGCCGGTGCAATAGTAGACCACCGGTTTTCGCAGGTCAACTCCCTTTTCTTCGAGCAGTGCGCTCAACTCGTGGGGGGCTAAGCTTTGACGATACGGGCCCTTAAAAAATTTTCCCCAGGGAATATGGATGGCGCCGGGAAGATGTCCGGGCAGGTATTCGGTTAAGTAGCCGCGCGTGTCGATCAGGTTGATTTGGCCCCGCTGAGACGCGATGTCGTCACGGGTCCGGTTCATTTCAGGGCGCGGATGAATCTGATAGGTTACCTGGCCGTGCGAGTTGCCTATATCCGAAGTGACGGGCTGCCCACTGTCCCGCCAAAGATGAATACCGCCGTCCAGAAAATAAACGGCTCCCTGATGGCCCAGCCAGGCCAGCATCCAGACCAGCCAGCCTTCCCCTCCCCAACTGCTGTCGGCATCCCCATAGACCAGAACCGCATCGGTATGGCTGATTCCCAGGGCGCCCAACGCATTGCCCAGTTCTTCGGGCTTGAAAATGCGGTATTTGACGCCGTCCGAATCCGTTCGGGTATAATTTTCCCAGGAAAAGGATCGTGCGCCGGGCAGATGTGCCTTTTGCCATTCTTTCTGGGGCCTTGCATCCAGGATTGAAAACCGGTTCAATCGTTCGGCTGCCTGCCGGGGATCAATTTTCCGTAAGTCGAAGGCACAAGCAGTATCAGGGAAAAAGACCCCCGAAAAGAGAACGACACAGATTCCCGGCATAAGGCATACCCAATGAATAAAACCGGATGTTTGTTTATTGAAGGGCATTATTTCAGATTTTTTCTCCAGCGCCGGTTTCAGCCAGGGGCTGGTTATCGCTTTGGCTGAAAAACAGTCAACCACTATCGATGATAACGGGTTGGATCTTTAACGCCGGCAGCCTCAAACCCCAGGCGCCTTAGAATGCAACTGTCGCAACGGTCGCAGGCGAGGCCGGTATCAGAGGGGTCATAGCAGCTGTGGGTCAGTGAATAGTCCACGCCGAGCGCAATGCCCTTTTGAATGATTTGGGCTTTGCTCATGTGCAACAACGGCGCCTGAATTCGAAATCGATCCGGGCCTTCGACACCGGCACGGGTGGCAAGGTTCGCCATTTGTTCAAATGCTTGTATGAATTCGGGCCGGCAATCCGGATATCCGCTATAATCAATGGCGTTGACACCGATAAAAATGTCATAGGCGCCCAGAACTTCGGCCCAGGCCAGGGCCAAGGATAAAAATACCGCATTGCGGGCGGGCACATAGGTCACCGGAATACCGTTCGATTTTATGATATTTGTAGCTGATTTGGGAACATCGATAGTATCCGTAAGCGCAGATCCGCCAAAACGGCTCAGGTCGATACTTAAGACGATCCGGTTTTTAATTTTGAAAAATTCAGCCACGCTTTCGGCGGCTTGCAATTCAAAGGCATGCCGCTGACCGTATGCATAACTGATGGCGGAAACATCGTAACCCTCGGAAAGGGCGATGGCCATCACGGTGGTGGAATCGATACCGCCACTTGAAAGAACGACTGCTTTTTTCATAGGGTCTACACGCCCCTTTCAATATCGGGCCAAATGATTTTATGCAGTTGAAGATGAAGACGCACCGGTAAATGTGCGGCCAAAATCCACTCCGCCAGTAGGTTTGGTGACAACTTACCGTAAACAGGGGAAAAGAGGAGATGATCACGCGGGATTGTCTCGGGAATCAATCCCGCGGTTTTGACGGCAAAATCGAAATCTGCCCGATCGGCAATGACGAATTTAAATTGATCTTGAGTGGTTATCCGTTCAAAATTTTTGTAACAGATCGACTGGCTTTCTCCGCTAGAGGGGCATTTGATATCAATGATTCTGACGCATCGTGAATCCGTTTTTCCGATATCGAAGCTGCCGTTGGTTTCAAGGAGAACGGAAAATCCCTCATTCAGCAGCGCCTTAATTAAAGTGGTGGTTTCAGGCTGAAGCAACGGTTCTCCCCCCGTTATTTCAACCAGATGGCACGAAAAAAGCCTGACGGATTCAATAATGTCGGGAATCGAAAATTCGCGTCCCTCATCGTACGCATAGGTTGAGTCGCAATATGTGCACCGCAAATTGCATCCTGAAAGGCGCACAAAAACACAAGGGCGTCCCGCATGGAGCGACTCTCCTTGAATACTGTAAAATATTTCACTTACCTGTAGGCCCATGGTGTTGGTTTATATCAGGCGTATGATAGATAGTAAAGCGGTCGTTCCATCAAAAAAGAACATGATCATGGCCGAAAAAAGCACAGATCTCTAAAAGAAACCTGTGCTCGGGGAATTGCAAGTTAAGTCACTTTTACTAACTGCTCGATAATTCGAATATCCAGGGTGACTTAATTCTATGTGGGGTGTTTCCTGAAAATATATAGGGTATTACCCTACCTTCATAAAAATTTCAGGCGGCAAGGAGTGGTACAATACCGTATCGCTGTTGGTGAACGGGTATTCCTCCAAATATTGCCTGCTTTCCTTAAACCGGCACTCGGAACAAGCCCAATATTCCCAGGATTTGGAGATGGCAAAATCAAGGCAACCGCAATAGTGAGGGCAGAAAATGTTACGCTCCCCTTTTTTATGGGAAGGAGTTGGGAGCCCACTGGAACGACGCTTGAAATTCGCTATTTTAGATTTTCCTTTTCCACCCATTTTGCGCCTCCTTTATTTCAAGTTGAGAATTAAAATTGAAGTGAACAATTGACGGAGGAAACTATTTTTTGCTTTTGCGACTTTTATTTCACCCTATTGCTATCAGGATAAAAAAACCATAGGGCAAACACCTTATTTATATGATTAAAAAACCGTACTTTCCTACCTGATGATTAAAGATGAAAGACACCTTCACTGTGAGGCGGTGTTTTTCTCCCTTTCGCCATGCCGGCTATTACCGGACAGTTGCTAGTTTTCGGGCCGCCGGTATTTGATACGGTGGTTATTGTTTTTGAGCGGATACGATCAAATAACTTGATAAGGAAGAGTTGCGGGGTTATGTTTTTTTTGTTAGTTTTACAGGAACGATTCAAGCGTCAGCGAACAAAAAGAACGACCGACGTAACCTCATTTGGAGGAGTTATGATGCTCGAGAATAATAAGCCGGCGCCATCCGCCCTTAACTATCAACTACTGATAAAACACCTGCTTCGATTTCCCCTTAATTTTTGGGCGGAACGGGAAATCGTATACCGGGATAAGTGCCGCTATACCTATGCGGTGTTCGCCAAACGGATCGCCAAGCTTGCCAACGTTTTAATGCAGATGGGAGTTAAGGCGGGTGACCGGGTGGCCATGATGGATTGGGACAGTCACCGTTACCTGGAGGCTTATTTTGCGGTACCGATGATGGGCGCGATCTTGCACACTGTTAACATTCGGCTCTCGCCGGATCATCTCATATACACGATTAATCATGCACAGGATAAATTGATACTTGTCCATACGGATTTCTTGCCCCTGTTGGAGGGAATAAAGAATCAGATTGGGCAGGAGAAACAAATGATAGTGATCAATGATGATGCGGCAGACCCGAAGACGGACTGGTCGTCTGCCGGCGAATATGAGCATTTAATTCAAAAAGCGAGCGATAGTTTTTCTTATCCGGATTTTGATGAAAATACACTGGCCACGTTGTTTTATACGACCGGGACGACCGGTCGGCCAAAAGGGGTTTATTTTTCGCATCGGCAACTGGTGCTGCATACCATGGCGCTAACCATGGTGCTTTCGGGTCATAGCAGCCAGTTTATTGTTAACTCGGATGATGTTTATATGCCCCTTACCCCCATGTTTCATGTTCATGCGTGGGGCTTGCCGTATATGATGACCTCAATCGGCGCAAAGCAGGTTTACCCGGGTAAATACGAGCCCGAGAGATTATTGCACCTTTTCGGTGCCGAGAAAGTCACCTTTTCCCATTGCGTACCGACGATGCTGCATCTTCTGCTGAACTCACCGGGGATTGAAACCGCGAATGTCAAAGGATGGAAAATGATCATCGGTGGCTCGGCGCTGGCGCCGGGGCTATGTAAAGACGCCATGTCGCGGGGGATCAATCTTATCTCCGGGTACGGGTTGTCTGAAACCGGGCCGCTGATGACACTGGCTACGTTCAAGCCTGATTTACTCAATAGCTCCGATGAGGAGCAGGTCGGTTACCGATGCCGCACCGGCGTGCCAACGCCGCTGGTCGAGGTGGAAATAGCCGATCCACTAGGCAATCCGCTCCCGCATGACGGTGTGTCCGTGGGAGAAGTAATTGTCAGAAGCCCTTGGTTGACAAAAGGCTATTATAGAGAAACGGAATTGAGTGAAACGTTATGGAAAGACGGATGGCTTCATACGGGGGATATCGGTTTTTTCACATCGGATGGATATTTACAACTTACGGATCGCATTAAAGATGTAATTAAAACCGGCGGAGAATGGCTCTCATCCCTTGAGCTGGAGGATATTATCACTCAGCACGAAGCGGTCAGTGAAGCGGCCATTATCGGCGTTCCGGATGAAAAATGGGGTGAACGGCCGATTGCCCTGGTGGTGTTAAAACAAGAATACAGGGGCAAAGTGGATGAAAACGACCTGAAGGCTTTTTTTGCGCAATTTGCACGGGAGGGTAGAATTGCGCAATATGCCATACCGCAAAAAGTAGTTCTGGTGGATGCGATCTCCAAAACAAGTGTTGGTAAAATCAATAAAAAAAATATTCGGAATCAGATGGGAATATAGCGGCTCTTTGACGCCCCCCTTTGTTATATCTAAAAATTAGGTTGCGTGGAGAAGAAAACGAATGTTGATTTTTGAGATCCTGGCTCGAAACGCCAGGCTGTACGGAAAAGATGTGGCGCTCATCGAGAGAGAACCTGCAAAAAATATTCGGCGAGAGATTTCCTGGCGGGAATTTGATGATCAGGCAAATCGGGTGGCCCAGGCATTGACAAGAAGGGGGATCAAAAAAGGAGACCGGGTGGTTCATCTGATGATGAACAGCCTTGAGTGGTTGCCGATCTATTTTGGTATACTGCGCACGGGTGCCTGGGCGGTTCCGCTGAATTTCAGATTTGTGGCCAAAACCATCGGCAGATGCGTTGAGACGGCTGAGGCGACGGCTATTTTTTTCGGCGAGGAATTTATCGAGCGAATCGATAGCATCAAGGCGGATTTGGATCGGACCATTCAGCATTATATATTTGTCGGCCCCGGCGAGCGGCGACCGCATTACGCGATGGATTATCATCAATTCATTGAGGATATGCCGCCGGTCGACCCTGAAATTCCCATCGAAATCACCGACGAGGCGGCCCTCTATTTTACTTCCGGAACCACCGGTACACCCAAAGCAGCGTTATTAACCCACCGCAATCTGGAGGCAGCCTGCTTTGTCGAGAACAAACACCATTTGCAGAACAGAAACGATAATTTTCTCTGTTTGCCGCCGCTCTATCACACCGGTGCCAAAATGCACTGGTTCGGAAATTTCATCATGGGCGCAAAGGCCGTTATTTTAAAAGGTATCAGCCCCCAATGGATTTTAGAGGCGATTTCCGAAGAACAGGTGACCGTGGTATGGCTCCTGGTCCCATGGGCGCAGGATATTTTGTTGGCGATTGAGCGCGGTGAAATTCATTTGGATGCCTATAACCTTTCACAGTGGCGCTTGATGCATATCGGGGCGCAACCGGTTCCGCCGAGCCTTATCAGGGAATGGAAGCGCGTATTTCCCCACCATGCATACGATACTAACTACGGATTGACCGAAGCCACGGGACCTGAATGTGTTCATTTGGGCATTGAAAACTCGCATAAGGTCGGCGCGATCGGGCTGCCCGGGTTTGACTGGGAAGCGGCTGTGGTGGATGAGAATCTGAACCGTGTGGCCAACGGTGTGGTCGGAGAATTGATGGTTCGGGGACCGGCGGTTATGAAATGCTATTATAAAAACCCGGAAGAAACCGCGGCAACCTTGAAAAACGGATGGTTGCTGACCGGTGATATCGCCAAGCAGGATGAGGACGGTTTTATTTGGCTGGTGGATCGAAAAAAAGACATCATCATCACCGGGGGTGAAAACATCTATCCGGTGGAGATCGAAGCACTTCTTCAGGCGCATGACAGGATTCAAGATGTCGCCGTTATCGGCGTTCCGAACCATCGGCTGGGGGAAATCGCCGTGGCCGTTGTTCAGGTGAAGCCAGGAGAAGCGCTGACACCCGAGGAAGTCAACGATTTTTGTCAGCCACTGGCCAGATACAAACGGCCGCGTCAAATCATATTCGGCGAAGTACCCCGCAATCCGACGGGTAAGATTGAAAAACCGAAACTGCGCAAACAATATGCGGGAATTGCGGAGAGTTTTAAAACGGATTATTGATATCCGCCACGTTCATCAAACGGGCGGTAAACCCGTCGAGGCTAAGCGCGGACATGATTTCATCGACATGATCCCGGCCGCGGGTAATGAGTATAAATTCAACGTCTGCAGATTGCAGGGGCAGGCTGGTAAAGGAGCGCTGGTGATGCACTTCGACGATATTTGCGCCGGCGTCTCCGATGCAGCGGCAGACCTTCGACAAGGCGCCCGGCACATCATAAACGGCCACATGCAGCCGAACCATGCGGCCGGATTGGACCAACCCCCGTTTGATGATCGAGGCCAACACCAAGGGATCGATATTGCCGCCGCTCAGCACGACGCCCACGTTTCGGCCTGAAAGCCGGTCAGCGGTTTTGACCAGCGCGGCCACAGCGGCGGCGGCGGCGCCTTCGACGACTGTTTTTTCTAAATCCAGGAGCATGCGAACCGCTGACTCAATTTCGGGTTCATCCACGAGCACAATGTCTTTGACCAAACGACGAATCACCGGCAGCGTGTTGACACCGGGCGTTTTCACTGCAATTCCCTCGGCAATGGTGGATCGGCCGCATTGAATCGGCTCTCCGGCCAAGGCCTGTTTCATGGAAGGAAATCTTTGCGTCTCAACGCCGATGATATCAATGGCCGGGTTGATTTCCCGGGCCGCAATGGCGATTCCCGATATGAGTCCGCCACCACCCACCGGTACGATGATTACGTCCAGAGTCGGATGTTGATTTAGCATTTCAAGCGCGATGGTGCCCTGGCCGGTAATAATTTTCTCATCATCGTAAGGGTGAAGCATAATCAGCCGCCGGTCCTTGACCAGCTTTTTCGCTAACGCCGCGGTTTCTGACAACTCTTCGCCATGAAGAATAACTTCGGCGCCGAAAGCCCGGGTGCGCTCGACCTTGATGTTCGGCGTATAGCGCGGCATCACAATCGTTGCGGGAATGCCCAGTTGGCTCGCCCGATGGGCAACCGCTTGTGCATGGTTGCCGGCCGACATGGTGATGACTCCCTTTTTTCGGCTCTTGACAGAAAGCGATTCAAGCTTCAGCAACGCGCCGCGTTCCTTGAACGACCCGGTAAACTGAAGATTTTCGTATTTCAAAAAAACATTAATCCCTGTAATAGCGGATAATTTAACGGAAAATAAGCAGGGGGTGTCGTTGATATTTCCCTTTAGAATCTCGGCGGCGCGTTTAATATCATTGAGAGTAATCGGCATGAGGTGTGTGTGGTGCGAATGCGCTTTTAAAAATCAGTTAATGGGAATTTGCAGTTGAGAGCAACCGTGCCATCGCTTGTATTGCCAGAGTGTATCCATGTGCGCCGAACCCGGCTATCTGGCCTGTCGCCACGCCGGCAATCATGGAGCTATGACGAAACGCTTCTCTTTTATAGATGTTGGAGAGATGAATTTCAATGATCGGAATATCAAACAGCAGCAGAGCGTCCCGAATGGCCACACTGGTGTGGGTGTAGGCGCCGGGATTAATGATGAGCCCTTGGATGGTTCCAAATCCGGCCTGAATGCGATCCACAATCGCCCCCTCATGGTTTGATTGAAAGGTTTCCACCGTTATGCCCAATTGTTTGCCGGTTTGTTTCAAGCCTTGATCGATGTCCGCCAGAGTGTCCGTGCCGTAAATTGACGGTTCCCGCTTACCCAACATATTTAAATTGGGTCCATGGACAACCAAAATGCTGAGCGCCGGTTGTTTTCGAGCCATGAGAGTTTCTCCTTTTGAGCGCAGGCAACTTACATGTTTTCCCGAAGGGTCTTAATGGTATGCCGGTAATCGGCGCTGCCGAAAATAGCAGAGCCTGCGACAAAAACATCTGTTCCCGCTTTTGAGATATCGGTGATGGTGCGGCTATTCACGCCACCGTCAATTTGAATCAGCGTGGGTAGATTTTTATCGGTGATCATGTTGCGAAGCCGGCGAATCCGCTCCAGGCTGTTGGGGATAAAAGCCTGACCGCCGAAACCGGGATTGACGCTCATGATCAGCACAAAATCGAGGGAATCCAACACCCAATCCAAAGCGGAGAGGGGGGTGGCCGGGTTTAAAACCGCGCCCGCTTTGGCGCCGGACTCCTTGATCAGTTGAATGGTCCGATTCAAATGGACGCAGGCTTCAACATGCACGGAGATAAAATCCGCCCCCGCCTTGGCAAAATCAGCAATATAGCGATCCGGGTATTCAATCATCAAATGCACATCAGCCGGAAGGCTTGTCGCCTTTTTGACGGCCTCTACCACGATCGGTCCCATGGTGATGTTGGGTACGAAATGACCATCCATAACATCCACATGGATCCAGTCTGCGCCTGCGGCTTCAACCGTTTTTATTTCCTCCCCGAGTTTTGAAAAATCGGCGGATAATATCGACGGGGCAATTAGTTTCATCAATCAAGCTCTCCTTAAAATGAATAAATAGGCCTGCAACGGGCTATCCATATACCATTCGAGGGCAAATTGAAAGCCGGATGCTGGAATGCTGGGATGCATAAAAGCCATCGTTCACCTTCGGCGAATATACGCGCAAAAGCGTGCATGTTTCTGGTAAAGGGCCTAAAAGGCCAATGTAAGGGCCAGATGAAAACCGCCGGGAGCAGGAGCGATCGATAGCCCCGAAACGGCGTGGCGTTTAAGTCCCCTGATAAATTTTCCGGTTTCCTGCCGATTGAATTTATGGGCGCTTCCAACGGCGCTGTAAATCGTGCCTGAATAAATTCCTGCTTCAAACAGGGTGATAGCACCGCCCAACCAGGAAAGATCATGATCGAAAGCCTCTATGGCGGAACCGATCAGGGCGGCGTTCAGCAAAAAAGCGACGGCAGCGTCCTGGAATCGACCGCAATACAGATGCCCGGCTCCCGGCAAAATCGATAGCATGCCTGAAATGGCCGGGTCTTTTTGCGGTAGTGTGTGGGCCGTATCGATTTCGGCGATAGTTTCCGCTACATGGTATTTATTCCGGTTTTCAGGACCAATCGTGTTCAAAGCGTCCTTTGCGTTTTGCCATGAAGCGGCCTCTATCCAAAACCAGGCGAGCCGATATCGGGCCTCATCTCGTGTGTCGTCGTCCTTTGCGCCTTGTATCAAGACGCGAAGCGCTGCGCTTGCGCCATCGAAATCATTTGATTTCAATCGGCACTCGTAAATCATGAAGAGCGCTTTGTTGACATATGCGCTGTCATTTGTTCGATTCAGCATTTTCCTGAACGTGTCTTCAGCAAATTGGAATTGCCCGATGTTGAAATAGGATAATCCGATTTGATATTCAGCGGCATAAAGGCGTGCATCCTCTGGAAAAAAATGAAGAAACCGTTTAAATTCATTGGCCGCCTGTTCAAAATTCTTTTCCTTGAAGCAGGACTCGGCATAGGCATACTGAGCGTCCGCATCAATTATCAGTGAGTGAGCGTCGGATTGCGGGACGCAGACTAGAAGAAAAAACAGAATAAGAAAAAACCTGATGGCCATGGTATTTACCGATGTCCCCTGGAACCCTTTATCAAAAACCTGCAAGAAAAAGCGCTTATCACTATTAAATATTGGTTACGCGCAGTACTTCTTCAATGGTGGTAATGCCGCGAAGCGCCTTGTTCAACCCATCGTCCCGAAGCGTTGTCATGTGAGCGGCCAATGCTTCTTCCTTAATGCGGTTCGAATCATGGGTTTCAATCATCAGCCTCTTTAAACGGCTATTTAATTCGAGTATTTCAAAAATACCGACCCGGCCGCGATACCCCGCGTTAATGCATTTGTCACACCCGACGGCCCGGTAAAGGGTTTTCCCTGAAAATTGTTCGACGGGAAGACCGATACTGATCAAATCCGCCCTGTCCGGAATGTAGGGTTCCTTGCACGCGTCACAGAGGACTCTCACCAGACGCTGGGCTACAACGGCAATCACCGATGAGACAATTAAAAACGGCTCGACCCCGATATCGACCAAACGCGTAATGGCACTGGCCGAGTCATTGGTGTGCAGGGTGGAGAAGACCAAATGTCCCGTGAGAGCGGACTGAACCGCGATATCGGCTGTCTCTTTATCGCGGATTTCACCGATGAGAATCACATCCGGATCTTGCCTTACGATGGAGCGAAGTCCGCGGGCAAATGTCAGATCGATTTTCGGATTGACCTGAATCTGACTGATGCCTTTAAGCTGGTATTCCACCGGATCTTCAATTGTGATAATGTTTATTTCAGGCTTGTTGATGCTGGATAACACCGCATATAACGTGGTTGTTTTTCCACTGCCGGTGGGGCCGGTGACCAAAATAATGCCGTTGGGGGATTTGACCAATCGTTCAAGTTGGTCAAGCTTCTCAGGTTCGGGACAGATTTCAGAGAGTTGAAGTACAGTGGCCGTTTTATTCAAGAGCCGCATGACGACGCGTTCGCCGAAAGAGATGGGTATGGTGGATACCCGGACATCGATTTCCTGATCCCCAACTCGCACTTCCAGGCGGCCATCCTGGGGCAGCCGTTTTTCGGCGATGTTGAGTTTGGCCATTACCTTGATGCGGGAGATCAATGCCGCCTGAATCCACTTTGGCGGTGTTAACAGGTCATATAAAATGCCGTCAATGCGATAGCGGACCTTGAAACCGGTTTGATAGGGCTCGATGTGAATATCGCTGGCCCTGGCTTTGATGGATTGGGATAAAATGTGATTGACCAGTTTAATGATCGGCGCATCACTGGTGTCGTCCAGCAAGTCTTCCGTGTCACCGATTTCACTGATGATGGCGCGGCCATCTTCTTCTTCCATATCCTGAACGAGTTGTTCAGCTGAATCGCGTCGAAGATCATAAAACAGATTGATGGCGGAAAGAATGGCATCTTTACGAGCCAGTATAATCTGAAATTCCTTAAGACCGAGCAGTCGAACCAGATCATCCAAAGGCTGAAAATTGGAAGGATCATGGATGGCGATAAGGGGTTGAGCGGACTCGTTACGATTGTGGCCGGATGACGTTTGTTGCAGCGGCACCATGAGATATTTTTTAAGAAATTGTATCGGTATGGTGTCCGCGAATTCCGTGTCAATGTGATCCAGCGGCAGGTCCTCCTGAAACGGCACTGCATATTGAAGCGCCCATGCGTTAAGGAGTTGATCTTCAGTGATCATCTTTTTCTTCAGCAGAAGCATTCCGTCCACTTCTGCGCTCTCCTCGAACAACTTTGTGATATCGGAGAGGGTTTGCTCCGAAACACCCCGAGTTTTTTTTAAAAAATAAATAAGAGGCATTCTTTGCATCATTTTATTTTGTTCCGGACGGCGATACCGATGATGCATCCCCGAAGGGCGCCCTATTTATCTTTCCATCGGTGTCAAATAATTTGATATTCCCCTCGTGAATCACATTGATTTCGGCTTGTTTTTCATTCAGAACGGCTTGTGCTTCGGCAGGGCTTTTGATTACGCGGGGGGTGATAAAAATATAGAGATTGGTTTTTTGGTTCGATTTTGATTCGGAACTGAACAATCGTCCCATGAGCGGAATACTCCCCAGACATGGCACCTGATTTTGACTGTTTGTGATATTATCATCGATAAGTCCCCCGATCACGATCGTATTTTGATCTTTTACAATCACCGTCGTTTCCACCGAGCGTTTCAATGTGGACGGTTGATCCGTAACATCCTCCGGTGAACCGGTCAGGGCCGTGAGTTCCTGAGATATTTGTAGACGAACCAGCCGATCCTTACTGATGTGAGGCGTTATTTTAAGTGTTAATCCCACATCCTTGTATTCAATGGAGTTGAAGGTTTCGTTTAAATCACTGCTGGTAGTAGTCTTTGTCTTAAAAGGAATGTTTCTGCCCACAATGATTTTGGCTTCTTCATTATCTGTGGTCAGGATTTGCGGCGTTGAAAGAATATGGACATCTTCGTCCCCCTTAAATGCATTGGCGACAGCCCCCAAATTGGGAAGACTGATGGGTATGCCCCCTAATGTAAATTCGATCAAATCGCTGGAAATGATGCCTAACGCCATCCCCGATTGGGCCAGGTCGCCCGTTCCGATCGCGCTGCCGTCCGGACTGAATCTACCGCCGATGGCCGCAGACTTGCCATCCACCGACGTTTCGCCGAAAACCGACCATTTAATCCCAAGGTTAAAATTTTTATTAACATTAACCTCCATAATAAGGGATTCAATATACACCATGGATCGCGGAATATCCAGTTTCTGAATGATGTCTTCAATGACCAGATAATCTTCCGCATCCGCCATAATGATGAGGCTGTTGGTCGCTTTGTCGGCGGTCACTTTTACTTCTTCTGAAACAATAGGTGCTTCGTTGGATTTGGCGTTGCTCTTTTTGGACGGAAGTTCCTGAAGCACCTTGGCGGTATCTTCCGCAATGGCGTTTTCCAGGTAATAGACTTGAATTTTGCCTTTTCCACGAGGTGTTTGCTTGTCCAGAATTTCAATCAGCTTTTTAATTCGCGCCATATCGTTTTCACTGGCCATGGCGATGATGGTATTGGTTCGCTCGTCGGAAACGAATTGCGCAGTCTCTTGTTGGGGCAGCACGCTTTTGGCGACTTTTGGTTGCTTAAAAACCTCCTGAAGCGTTTTGACCATTTTTTCAGATCCCGCATGTACCAGCGGAATGACGGATATTTCCTGACCGATACCGGGCAAATCAATGGCCTTTAGAATTTTAGTCAGTCGTTGAATATTGGAATAGGCATCCGTGATAATCAGCGTGTTGGTGGCCGGATAGGCCAATATGGCGCTGTTTTTTGAAATCAAGGGTGTAAAGAGCCGTTTTATTTCTTCCGCGCTGGCATATGTCAGGGGAATTAGTTGCGTGATGAGCGTGTCGTCTTTTTTATCCAATAAGGGGCGCATTTGAGAGTTAATGCGGGTTTCGATATCTTTTCCCCGTGCATCTGGGGAGGGGACTATTTTGGTGACTTTTCCGGCAGGCACGGTTGCAAATCCGTTCACCTCGAGGACCGATTCAAATACACGATAGGCCTCATCGACTGAAATACGGGCCGGTGAAGTGATGGTGACCTTTCCTTTCACCCGGTTATCAATGACAAAGTTCTTGCCGGTGAGTTCGCTGATAAATTTTATGAAAACCTCGATATCCACATTATTGAAATCAATGGTGACAAACCGCTCCTTTTCACCGGCTTTCACCGGGTTGGGTTCGGGCTTGGCCGAAGCGGGTGAATCTGCCGCGGGCACTTGAAGCGTCATGGTCAATATGAGAAGCCAAGAGATCAATAACGCCGATAAGTGGGCCCTGAGGGGTATTCGTGCGATCATAAATGGATATCCCGTTCCTTGTTGTGAAACCTGTTGCCGGTCTATAATACGGTAATGTTTGGGCGGCTTCTGTTGAAAAAAAACGATACCGGCCCAAACACTCGACTGGTTTGTACTACCTTATTCGATACTCAATCATTTGGTGCCGGTCTCTTCTTTTTATTTCCACGGAAGCTGTATCGGATGTTTTTAAATTTTCATAAAGTTTCAAGGCATCGTCCACCGAGCCAATGGCCTTGCCGTCCACTCCCACAATAATGTCACCATTTCTAAGCCCCATTCTGCGAAACAAAGAGTTGGGCTTGACATTGGTGACCATCAACCCGTCCGATACAGGATCAATCTTGGCCTCACTCATGAGCTGCGCGACATTGCTCATGGCGGATTCAATCTGAGCGCGTGTCATGGTGATTCGCCGCTTGGATACGGCGTTGGAAAAAGGCGAGGCGGGAGCCATCGAAGCAACGGTTTTCCTTTGGTTTGCCATCGGCAAATCGACCGGTTGCTGAATCTCCAGCACCTCGTCTTTTCCGTCCACGGTCAGGATCACCTTTTCCCTTAAAATTATTTTTACCGTTGCGGTTTCGACGGTATCACCGACTTTGTAAAGACTTTGCTTGCGTTCTTTTTCCGATTCAATCACTGCATAGGCGGTATCACCCGCTGAGGCAACCGTACCCCACAGTTTCAGCCGCAGCTCGGTTTTTTCCAATTTGTCAATATCAACCGTCTTGGCTTCTGGGGTGGTTTTGGAGTCGGTCTCACCCTTGGTGTGGAAAAGGTTGCGTTTAAGGATCGGCTGATAAAACAGTAGCGGTTGTTTTTCGGTATCCGTTTCGGACGATGCCGTCCACGCGGCAGGGCTTATGGGCGATGGCATGGTTGTTTTTAGTTGCAGCAGGTTATAGCCCGCATTCACCGCAAAGTAGACGGCTGCTGTGATAAAGAGAAGATTAAGGATATGAGAGGCAATTTTAATCATATATAACACTCAGCGTGATATGGAAACACTTGGTTTTTCCAACATGCCGTTTAGTTCGAATTCAAAACCGACCGGATTGCCGCTTTTATTTTGAAACAGGACGACCGGCAGCGCTTGTGCCAGTTTGTCGTGATATTCGGGACGAAGAGAAACAACAAAGCGCAGATTTAAACGGCTTTTGGGTAACGGGTCACTGAAAATCAACGTCCCTGCCATGGTGCCTTCCAATTGAGGTCCGCTGAACACGCCGTTATTAATACGGAGAATGCGGTGCGCCATGGAACAATTCAAATCGATGGTTGCAAATCGAAAGGGCTCCAACACATCGGATAACGCGGGAAGGGTTAACATCACCTCTGTGAGCGCCAGCTTTGCATATATCGTTAACCCGGTTTTCAAATTCGGCACAAAGGTCATGTGACCGTCAACAGCGGCGGTCAATTCAGGCGGCGGGCTTTCAATAGCATTCAGCACCGCGTTCTGAAGATGTACCTGCGACAGGGACAGGGTGATTTTTTTCGGCTGATGCCATTGGTCGGCATCCATTTCCATATCACCGCTGAAAGCACCATTTTGAATGTTGCCTTGATAGTGAAGGAATAGCCGGCCTCGAATAAGTCGAGAAAGACTCGGGCAAATTCGAACATGGGGCACCTCGACCCCCCCTTTTTTTGGCTGAAAAACCGTTACGTCCTTTAAGGTGATACCCGGAGGAAAGCTCGGCGCCAAGCGCTCTATTTGAACACTATATCCTGGAAAAGCGTATTCAAACCGATCCGAAACCATGCGTTTTGCCGCTTCTTCCGGAAAGAGCGCGTAAATAAAAAAAATAACGGCCGCTACAACGTAAAATGCGTATAAAATAGGGAGGTAAAATTTTTTCATGACACCGGTGACCTTGCTGGCGACAGGGCTGCCTTATCAAACCGATTCGAGCGTTTCAACTTGCAAGACAACATCCACCAACCCCTCCGATTTTCCTGTTTCCGTGATGGAAATTCGTTTGATCTGAACGCTTTTCCCTGATTTTTCAAGATGATAAAGATATTGAACCAATCTTTCAAGTGTAAGTCCCTGAAGTTTCATTTCTACGGTTGAAATTTTATAGTGCTTGTCCGGTCCCTCGCTGGTCGATGGCTTCATGTAACTGATTCGATCCTTTAAGCCGGTTTTCCCGACAAGCTCATCCAAATAGGAAAAGAGGGAGAAACCCGCCTCACGGTTGGCCAGCCGAATTTTAGCGGATTCGGACTGCTCGCTCAGCAATTGATACTCGGCGGATAGCGCGCGCATGGTTTGAAGCTGCTCAATCTTTACCCTCACGGTCCGTTTCAATTGGTTGCGCTTTGCCAACAAGGGTAACACAATCAAGTGAATAACAGTGAAAACAACGACAACCGCAATTGCCGCTGATACAAAATATTGTTCTCGTTTATTCAGCTTGATGGCCAAGAGTTTTTCCCATCAATCAGAGCTGAACCCTGATTTTAAATCGGACCCGGTTTCCATTCGGATCCATGTTGGCGGAATTAATCTTAATGCTTTTAAAAACGGGGTTTTTTTCTATTTTTTGGGTCATTTCATTAACGGCGTTGAAAGAATCCGTTGTGCCGGAGATGAGAAGGCTTTGATCGCCCGCCACCAGACTCGTAAAGTGGACATCCAATGTTTCGGGAATTTCCCGGCTCAGATATAGCAGCATATCGATCGCCGGCAAATAATGATGACTGATCTCGGGTGTCAGCGCTTTCTTTTTGATCGCTTCAATTTCCATGGTGAGCTGGTGAACGGGATCCACGATTTTCTGAATATTCGGCAGGGTGGATTTAAATAAAGTGGTGACTTGCGCTGTCAACTGATTCGCTTTTCCCTCCAAAATGAATATATCGGAAAGAATACCCGCCAGGGCACAGATAATAGCGAGCGCGCCCAAAATACAGGTTCTGAAAATAAGGCTTTTATATTCATATAGCCGGCTTTTTGCGGCCAATACACCTTGCCTGAGATTCAATCCGCCGCGATAACCATCCGCGGCAATCAGAGCGCCGGCAAGTGCGTTGTTCATTCGATGCGGTGAATTAGTTGAAGGCAGGGCTTGAGTGAGGTTCAGCTCTTCAAGCAGGTTTAATTTTTGAACTGAAATGCCGAATTTTTCTGAAAGGCAGGCGTGCAGGGTATCGTTTTCAGCGCCGGCCCCGGTTAATACAAGGCGAGTGGGAAGGTAGGCCGTTTGTAAGATGCCGTCCATGGCTGTCATGGTTTGTTGAATATGCCCACCGATTGCCGTGAAAGCATTCGGGCTCGACAGCAGCACCGGAAACGAGCGTAACAGGCATATGGTACGCTTGCAAACAACCACCATGCCGCATCGTTGATTGGATACATCCAGAAGAATCCAATCCTCCGGCATGTAGGTTTGGCCGGAGAGCCAACAGCCCACACCGTAAGCACCCGGTAAAACGGTTTCCGGATCCAATTGATAACCAACCGGAATGTCCAATAAGGGTTTTATTCTGAACACTTCCGCTGCTACGGCAAGAATTCGAGTAATATCACCGGTTGTTTTGACTTTCTGAAAATCAATCACCAGGTCTTCAACCGGAAAAGGCAAGCGGGGTTCCAGCTCAAACGGCAATACCTGACGAATTTTTTTTGAATCGGAAAAAGGGACGTCCAGGTTGCGGCATGTAACGTATTGAATGGGTATGGAAAGGGTTGTCACAGGGCCGTCTAAAGGCATCGCCGCCACCAGCGTTTTAAAGGCCTCTTGAATATTTTCCGGGAAAGATTCGGCGGCCGGCAGGGGAATTTGAATGCAGGATTCTATCAAACGGGTTTTTAGGCCGCTTTGCAGCAAAACCGCGGACAATGCGTCTTCCTGAATGTCCAGCCCCAGATATTTTCTGCTCATGCCGTCTCCAATATCAGCTTAGAGGTCTTCATTTAACACAATTCAGTCGATCTGCCAACGCAATATGCGGCATCCCCATTTGCCTGATTCTTTTCCGGTTTCTCGTTGCACAAGGGCGGTAATGCGGCGTTGTTTTTCTTGCAGGGTGGCGGTGGCCACGATTCGAAAAAGATCACTGGCCGCAGTGATCAAGTCCGCTTGCAAGTCTAACTCCTCCAGCCCGGGGACATGTTTATACCATTTCGATTCGGTTAAGGAGTTAACATATTGATCGTCTGATTTTTCAATTCGATAATCAAAGAGATCCTGTGCATACGCTTCGAATTCCTCGGGCAAAAGCGCTGCCAGCACCGGCAACGGTGCTGTGTTGATATTAATCATTCCATCAAAGGTATAACTGCCTTGCGCTATGGCGGTCGCGCCATTGACGCTTAAATATGCCATCAGATCGTTTGCATTATCGGTGCCCGACATCAGCGATGTTGTAATTCCCTTTATGCGGAAAAGCTCTCCGAGGTGATCAACGGGGCCGTTGCGGCAGGAATAGGGTGGATCAAGGCTTTCATAATAGTCGCTTTCCGCCCCGGTAAGACCGGTAATGGTCTCATCGTCACCGGTGTCCATCCAGTCCTTTACGGAATTGATAATCGCGATATGATCCAGATCGGACAGGGTTTCATCCATTTTTTTAACAAAGCCGAACAACCTGTCCCAGATATGAAACTGCAGCGGGTTGAATTCATGCCCCGGCAATGCGACCAGCGCATTGACTTGAATCCTGCCCCGTTCGTCACTGATGCTAACCTCAAGCGAGCCCTCATCAAAAGGAAAGTCGGCAAGCAATTCGTTTCGCTTTTCCGGCTGCGCCCAGTCTTCCTGAATCGAGTCGAGCTCGGAATCTATTCGATCCCGAATCAGCATGGCCATGGCAATGTGGATACCGGAGTCGGCCATGTAATTGAGTGTAACCTGGTTACGGCTTTCAGCGCTGGATAGGACCGCCAAGCGCTTTTGCTTGTGGAGTTCTATTGATAAGGCGACGATAACCGTAATGACGGCAAGCGTTACCAAAAGCGCGATTCCGCGTCGGTTTTGCAATCGTGGGATAAAAAAAAACAGATCGGAAAGCATTCCGCCATTGTTTTTTGGTGTCATTTGCCTGCCTGGTCGTATAAAAAAATCATTGAGCGGCTGCTATCGGGTCTCTGTAAACGTGCAGGTCGGCCACCGTTTTCATGGTGAGTGAATGCGTGTCGTCCCCCACTGTTAGAACGATTTCAATGGCTCGTGGGGTGGCGTAATCATAATCGGCGGAATCCGAATCCCAAGCGTCACGATATTCACCGGATTCGTTGAGAAATTTAAAGGCCAAAGACTGTACATTTTCACATAATATCGGGTTGTTGTGGTTTGTTTCAATGGTTTCATAAGGCCAAAGTTGATCCGCCCGCCTGAGTGCAAAAAGATTCGGTTCGCTCTGATGAACATAATAAACGATCTGCGCAACGCCTTCGTTCGTATCCCCGTTCATTGGTAAATGCGAGAGGGAGGTGAACCGAAGCGTTGAAAAATCTCTATTTTCTGAAGAAGTGCTCTCACCAAAAACCCGATAGGCATCTGCGGGCTCATTAAAACCGGGCGGTTTATAACGCGCTGGGACCGTAATGAAAATAGATTCAAGGTCGCATTGCATGCGTGACAATGCGGCTTGTGCGGTTTCGTAATACCGGTCATCTTGTTGAAGGGCCGTCGCGCTATCATGGATGGCGCGAAAGGAGGCAAATACGGCTGAAATCAAAATGGCGAATAAAAATATCGCGACCAGAATCTCAAGCAGGGTAAACCCTATGTCGGCGGTTGACTTTCGGCGTTGCATCGAAGGGTTAATCCGCATGTATCACCCTATATACCCTTAATTCATAACTAGTTAGTTCATCCTGAAAAAAAACCCTCACCTTAATTTGTCTCATATCCTCCGCTACTTGCCCCAGGATTTCAGATGTTATTTCCGACACGACAGTTTCCCATGAATATCCCGGAAAGTCATCACTGAAATCTCCGGTATCCGAAACCGCATTTTTTAAATCCGCCTCTATTTCGCCCAGTTTTTGTTGCGCCAGCATGGGGGCGAGCGTGTCGAACCGGGACCGGATATTCATGAGAATCGTTTGGGATTGAAGGCGGTAAACACTCACCAGCACGATGGCGATAATGGCCAGGGCCACCATGATTTCAAGAAACGTGAAGCCGTTGCTTCCTGAAAAATTGATTTTATTATGGTTCCGTAAATCCGACATGCGTGTCAAAAAAGCCGATCTTGTTGAGAAAGGGTTCGATAACATATGAAAAAGTTCGGTCATCGCCCGAAGAGAGGTGAATGATGGCGCGGTCCGAATATCCCTTTGAATAAAACAGAATCTGCGCGACGCCCGTAGAAATAACACGATCATCGGGAAATTCAATATTCGACACGCTGATACTGTGAGGCAAAACATAGCCGGATTCCGCCGCTTGAACCTTCTCCGCTTCGCTCATTGCCTCGTGTGTCGTCCACAATTTGTTTTCAGACAGATCGATCTGCAAGGCATACCGGCGGTTTTCAGAAACCGCTCGTTGCTTCAACTCGGGAATCTTCCAAATTATCCATTGCGAGACGATTCGCGCCGGATCCGTAATGACGCGTTGGAAGCGCGGAAGGGCGGCAAACATGACAATGCCGATCAATGCCATGACCACAATGAGCTCAATAAGGGTGAAACCGCTTTTTTCCGTGATGGTTCCGTATCTCATGCAGGCGGGCTATTCGATTTCCCAGCTATTGATGTCTTTATTCTCACCTTCCCCTTCGGGAACACCGTCCGCGCCATAAGAAATAATATCAAACTTATCATGCATGCCCGGCGAGAGATAAATATATTCATTTCCCCAGGGGTCCAGGGGGACTTTCCCCTTTTCCAGGTATCCGCCGGCAGGGAACTTTTTGGGAATGGTTCCGGTTGTCGGTGCTTCCACGAGCGCTTGGAGTCCCTGTTCAGTAGTGGGATAAAACCCGTTGTCGAGACTGAACAGTTTCAATGCCGTTTCAAGGCTTTGTATCTGTATCTGCGCTTTGACCTGCTTTGCCTGACCCGGTCTTTCCATAAGTCTGGGAACGATCAAGGTGGCTAAAATACCCAGTATGACGATAACGACCATCAACTCGATCAGGGTAAATCCGTGGGAGCGGGAATTGTGGGGCGAGCCGCTGTTTTTCATTGTGCCTCCGATTTTATTTTCTGCGTAACAAAAAAAATAATGACTTCAATATCATTTTGGTGAAAACGGGTCAAATGCCCGGTTAAGGAAAAAACACCACGATCAAGGTTATGCAATGAGCTGATTCATTTCCAAAATGGGAAGCATGATGGATAACACGATAAATGCGATAAAGACGCCCATTAATAAAATCATGGCCGGCTCCAGCAGCGAGGTCATGCTGAGCACTGCGGCTTCCGCCTCGTTTTCGTAAATGTTGGCCACTTTGCTCAGCATGGATTCAAGGGCGCCGCTTTGCTCACCCACCTGAATCATCTGAATGGACAGATAAGGAAAAGGACTGTTGTTGCTCAGAGATTCAGCGAGTCCTTGGCCCTTGCCGACGGACTCGGCTGCCGACTCAATCGTTTCTGCAATGATCAGGTTGCCGACAATATTTTTGACAATGCCAAGCGCGGTCAGCATGGATACCCCGTTTTCAAGCAAGGAGCCCAGGGTTCTGGCAAACCGTGCCACCGCCAGCTTTTTGACAAGTTCTCCCGAAACAGGCAAGGAAATAGCGAGCCTGCTCATCCAATGCCGGCCTTTTTCCGTTCTTTTGATAAAGCGATAAAAAATTACCAGGCCCAGAGCCATTAACAACAGGAACCACCAATAGGTTTGAAGAAAACCGCTGACTGAAATTAATATGCGCGTTGGCCGGGGAAGAACCTTGTTCATATCGGCGAAAATGGAAGTGATACTCGGTACGATCACGGTCAGAAGAAAAAACAGGACCAACGCACCAAAAATGGACATAAAAACAGGGTAGGCCAGCTTCGCACGGATACGGCTTGAGAGCGCTTGTTGTTTTTCCGAAATTTCGGCCAGGCGTTCCAGCACAATCTCCAAGGTTCCCGAGCTTTCCCCCGCATGCACCATATTGACGTATAAGGGGGGGAATACATTTTGATAAAGGGAGAGGGCTTCGGAAAAGCTTGATCCCTCGACGATGGAAATTTTGACCTTTGACATTATTTTCTTAAAAGACTGGGAAGCGATTTGGGGAATCAGCGTATCCATGGCATTGACCAGCGGAAAGCCGGCTTCAAGAAGGGTGGATAATTGACGGGTCATCATGGATACTTCAGTGGGCCGAACGCGTTTAAAAAATTGAACGCTTTTTAAGCCTTTTGTTTCTTTTCGAATAGCGCTCGCTTCCACCTCGTTGACGTTAACCGGATACATTCCGGAATTTCTGAGTTTTTGGCGAGCGGCTTGGGCGCCCTCCGCATCAATGATGCCGGAGACCGATTTGCCTTTTGCATTCAGAGCGCTGTATTCATATACGGGCATGGTGATTTCTACTCGCGTCGTCGAAAGCGAGCACCGAAAAAGCCGTCCATTCGATGCCGGTGAGGAAAACTGCGATAACAATTGTTGTCTGTCAGAAATACCTTTTCACTATCACAGCCGCTTTGCACCGGAGCGATCCCGTAATTTGCGTGTGAGGCAAGAAACTTTTCGACGACCGCTTCGTTTTCTTCCGGCTCGGTACTGCATACCACATATACCAAAATGCCGCCAGGTTTAAGCAGGTGCGACAAGTGATCCAAGAAGAGCACTTGCCTTTGTCCGTTTCGTTTCAGATCTTTTTCAGAAACACGCCATTTGGTATCGGGGTTTCTTCTCAGGACGCCCAATCCGGAGCAAGGCGCGTCCAAAAGAATACGGTCAAAAGGGTTGAATGTTCCCAACGCCGGTACCGCATTCAAATCGGCCGTGACGGTTGTAACGATACCGATGCCGAGCCGTTCCATTTCTTTTTGCAGCCGGCGCAGCTTATCCGCGTTGATATCCATTGCGACAATTTGGCCCTTATTTTCCATCAATTGGGCCAGATGCCCCGTTTTCCCGCCCCGCCCGGCGCAGGCATCCAGAATGCTTTCACCGGGTTGAGGCCCCGTCAGATGCGCGATCAACTGCGCGGCTTCATCTTGAACCTGAAAAAGGCCTTTGGTGAAAGCAGGTATTCGTCCAATCGACGTGTTGGTTCCGATAAGGGATAGCCCCTCGGGGGCATGCGGCGTCGAATATACTTGCTCAACGGATGTCTCCAACTCACGTTGCAACTGCTCCCGGTCGGTTCGAAGCGTATTGGTTCGAACCGTTATGGGTGGCAATTCGTTGATCGCATCGCACAGAGATTTTGTTTCCGCTATGCCAAAGCGATTCACCCATCGAATGATCAGCCATTCGGGAAAAGATTTTTCCACGGACATGCCGGCGGTGCATGATACATTTGCAAAAGGATCAGGAAGGTGCATCGGCTTGACTGACATTTTCCGCATAACCGCATTGACGAACTTAACGATCCAGGGCGCCGCCTCTTGTTTGGTCAATTCAACGCTGGTGTTTACCGCGGCGGAAACAGGAACACGATCAAGATACAAGATCTGAAAAAGCCCCAAGCGTAAAATGTTGAGCACCTTGGGATCGATTTTTTTCAGGCGAATATGGGAAAAATATTGAATGACCCAATCGAGTTTGCCTTTCCATCTAAGCACACCGTATACTAGCGTGTTTAACAAGGCGCGGTCACGGGAATCTTTATATTCATGTTTATCCATATCTTCAAGAAGCAGATCCAGCGTCTTTCGAGTATCATTCAAAGCAGTTAAAATGCAAAGCGCATCTTTTCTCGGATCCGTCCCGGAGACTATGTTAGATTTTGCGGACATTTGATTCAGTTGAATGTTGCCCCCGGGGCGATGGCGCATCCCCTGAGAAAATCCTTTATGGAAAGCCGTTTTCCGGACTCGCCCTGAAGCTCTATAATGGACAATACGCCTTCGGCCGTGGCAACTCGCAACTCATCGGGAAAGCCTTTAATCACCGTTCCCGGTGTTGTGTTTGAATTTTCAGAAATTACAGCGGCCTTGAAAATTTTTATCCGCTTATCGCCATAAAAGGTATAGGCGCCGGGCCATGGTTTCATTCCACGAATGAAACGCTCCAGTTCCGAGGCTGAAAGGTACCAGTTGATTCGTCCTTCCTCTTTTTTTAATAAAGGGGCGTAAGTTGCTTCCGCATGATTCTGTGCAATGGGTATAATGGTGTTGGATGCCAGCCCCTGCAGCGTTTTTATCAGTAACATGGCGCCCATTTCGGATAGCCGGTCATGCAGCGATGCTGCCGAATCGTCAGCATGAATCGCCAGTGACTCGGACATAAGAATATCTCCCGTATCAAGCCCATCGTTCATCATCATGGTTGTGATGCCGGTTTGCGTTTCGCCGGCAATAATAGCCCGATGAATCGGCGCGGGGCCCCGATATTTTGGGAGTAGGGACGCGTGAATGTTGATAGCGCCTATCCGCGGCAGCAAAAGCAATCGCTTCGTTAAAATATGACCGAAGGCCACCACCACAAAAAGATCCGGTTTGAGCTTGAACAGCGCTTCATAGACATCATCGGCTTTTATACTGTCCGGTTGCATGACAGAATACCCCAGGGCTTCCGCCTTCTGTTTAACCGGAGGGGAAATCGGTTTTCGCCCCCTTCCTTTGGGCCGATCGGGCTGCGTGACGACCTGAAGGATAGGGTATTGATGGTCGTAAAGGGCCTGAAGCGCAGGCACTGCAAATTCGGGCGTACCCATAAAAACGATATTAAACAAAATAATTACCTGTCTTTTAGGCGCTTTTTCATTCTGCGCGTGAACAGCTGGCGTTTAAGCTTGCTGATATGATCTATAAACAATTTGCCTTCCAGATGATCGATTTCATGCTGCAATATGATGGCCAGGAATCCACTGGCTTCAATGGAGAGCGGATTTCCGTCACGGTCCACACATTCAACAAGAATCGACTCGGCCCGTCTGACATTGGATCGAAAATCGGGAACACTCAAACAGCCCTCGTCTTCGGAAATGATTTCTCCATGCCGCTCGATGATTTTGGGATTGATCAGTATGGTCGGAGAACGCGTTTCATCGCGATTCGATGCATCAAAAACTAGAATTCGTTGCTCGGAGCCGACCTGGTTGGCTGCAAGTCCGACACCGGGGGCGGCATACATGGTTTCCACCATCGAGGCAATCAAGTCCTGGGTTTGGCCTGTGATGTTGTCGACAGCCTTGGTCAATTGTCGCAGAAAATTGTTCGGATATGTTATAATTTCAAGTATTGACAAAGTCTTATCCTCGCTTGGCGCAAAAGATATGTTGGCGAAACTTTCATTTTGTCATGATTGCTTAATTTTCAGCGGAGAGAACTATAGTATTGTGTGGGAATTCAGTATAATTCATCGATACGAATGCGCACGGCTGAAAAAACCCGAAACGAGACCGCCATGCTATGGTTCATAACGCCGGTTTTTCATTTCACCGGTTGGGCCTTGCGGCAAGTAATCAGAAATCAATACAAGCCGACCGGCGGGTGACTATAATGCGATCATGTTCCGGGCCCGATCGATGTCTTTTCTGATCTGATCGGAAAGTTCTTTAATGCCGGAAAATTTTATTTCATCGCGAATCCGGTCGATGAAGTTTACGCGAATTTTCTTTTGGTAAAGATCTCCCTTGAAGTCAAGCAAATGGACTTCCACTGTAAACTGATTGTCATCGAAAGTAGGGCTGTATCCGATATTGGCCACGCCTTTGAACAAATGATCCAAACACTCAACTGTTACCGCATAAACCCCGTTTTTAGGGCGAAGTTCGTCTTGCAAGCTGATGTTCGCGGTCGGAAACCCTAATAATTTTCCGCCCCTGTTTCGACCGGTCACCACGGTGCCGCGGACTTGATAGTGTCGTCCCAAAAGTTTTCGGGATTCCAGCATATTGCCTTCCATAACCAATTCCCGAATGCGGGTACTGCTGATTCTCTCCATCGAAGCGCCGGCAAATGGAATGCCCGGCACAACGATGATCTGAAAGCCGAATCGCGCCGCATCCGCCTTAAGCGTGTTGAGATTGCCTGCTCGGTTTCGACCATAACTATAGTCTTCTCCCACGACAATGGCCTTCATGTCGATTTTCTTAATCAGGATGTCCTCGACAAACGCTTCGGCGCTGATCGCAGCGAATTCACGGGTGAACGGCACGCAGATCAAAAAGTCCAATCCGGCCTTAGAAATCAGTTCAACCTTTTGTTCGTATAATGTAATCAGCGGTGGCGGTGTTCCGATGTTCAGAAGTCTGATCGGGTGGGGTTCAAAGGTCATGGCGACTGAAGTGCCGCCGATTGCGTCCGCCTTCATAATTGTTTCATGAAACAGTGCTTGATGACCGATATGTACGCCGTCAAAGTTGCCGATGGTAATGACCGAATTGGCACACAGGCCTTTAGCTGAATCAATATCGTTTAATATCTTCATGTTAATATTTTTTAGGGTGAACGCTATGTTATATTGACGTCAAGCTTTATTTCGACACTTTATTAAGCGCTAAGCGCGATAATGTCAATATTAAATTGTGTTAACAAGTATTTAAAACTATAATAACCTATTTTTAAACTGCCTTGACCTTTCTTTCTTTTTAATTCCAAGACCTTTAATTTCAACTTGACAGGCTTTATAGAAAATCATATAAGCCCAGCCACAATCACCACGCCGAAGTGGCGGAATTGGTAGACGCGCTAGGTTCAGGGTCTAGTCGGGGATTCCCGGTGGAAGTTCGAGTCTTCTCTTCGGCACCATTTACAAGCAAAAAGGCTTGCAGCAAAAATAACTGCAAGCCTTTTTGCTTTTGATGGGTTGCGGGCATTATGCCCTATAACCCCTTGTGGCACCAACATTCGTGGCTTCATAAAACAAAAAACGAGCCTTGACAATTCAAACCAATCATAGATAACCTTAACGCTGCGGTTGCCGGTTCGTCGATTTGGTTTCATTTTAGATTCGACAGCCGCAATTGAAACGAATTTTTTTCCGCACCATGCCGCCATTTATTTTTAAACAACCAGACCCCTTGAGCGAGGTTTGAAATGGAAAATCTGTTGCCGAAAATTTGGGAATTGCTAACTATTTACGGTATTAAAATTATAGCCGCGTTGGCTATTATTATTTTCGGGCGTTGGGCTGCAAAAATCGTCGAAAAGGTCATTCATAATATCATGGAGAGACGACGGATTGATCCGACCATCACCACTTTTGCCTCCAATCTGACCTATACGGCGCTTTTGATTTTCATTATTCTGGCCGCCCTCAGCCAGATTGGAATTCAAACGACATCCTTTATTGCCGTTTTGGGAGCGGCTGGATTAGCCATAGGCCTGGCGCTTCAGGGCTCGCTTTCCAATTTCGCGGCGGGTTTTCTCCTGCTCCTTTTCCGTCCGTTTAGGGTGTCCGATTTCATTGAAGCGGCCGGTGTCGCCGGTACGGTTGAAAAAATTCAGATATTTACAACCCAGTTAACCACACCGGATAATAAAACCATCATTATCCCAAACCATAAGTTAACCGAGGATAATATCGTCAATTGGTCGACAAAGGGCACACGAAGGGTCGATCTTGTTTTCGGTATCAGCTATCAGGACAACATCGACAACGCCAAAAAGATTATCATCGACACCCTTGCCGATGACGATCGAATCCTCAAGAATCCCCCGCCAATAGTTGCTTTAAGCGAGCTGGCCGACAGCAGTGTCAATTTTATCGTCCGCCCGTGGGTAAAGGCCGACGATTACTGGAATGTATATTTTTCCGTTACGGAGAACATCAAAAAAGAATTCGATGCGCAAGGCATTTCTATTCCGTTTCCGCAACGAGACGTCCACATTTACGAACATAAGGCAAAATAGCCGCCTTATCCCTTTGCAACATTTTAAAAGGTAGCGGACTATGGATGGGTTTGGCAAGCGTTCTTCTCTGGTTGGATGCGGTTGTGGTAAATCGACTGCTTTTAAATGAAAAAGGTTGTACGCAACAGAATATGAAAAATCCGAGATATCGGCTTATAAATAGAAAGGCAGGATACAATAATCCTGCCTTTCTTTACCCCGGCCTGTTTATTTTATCTCTCCTAACGTTAGTTAGTTAGTTAAGGCTGAGGCGCGACGTATCCATCAGATAGTGTTTTCATAAAAGCTACAATGGCGGCCTCTTCATCAGCAGTCAGGCCCAGGTTGCCCAATTCATCGGTATTGACATTTTCTGCAACCTCGGGGGCCGGCCATGGCTCTACATCTCTTGTGTTGTAAAAATGTGTAATATCTTCCAGAGACTTAAAAAACCCATTGTGTGCATAGGCTTTCACAAATTCGGGATAAGGTCTTTTGTCCACATTTCGAAGGGTGGGCACTTTCTGTTTTCCCAGCTCCGGAGCGTATACATCATACTCTTTTCCAATACTTTTTAGGAACCCACCAAGCCCATAATCGATCCAGTCTTCTCCATCCGGATTGATCTTTTTCGGCTGATCATAAAAAGGATTGTCGGGGTTTTTAGGAACTCCGAGATTATCATAGGTAAAGTCGGTAAACAACGGTGGTTCACCGTTTGATCCTGGCGCACTAACATGACAGGCTGAACACATGGCCTTGCCCTCAAACAGCTCAAGTCCCCAGGCCTCTTCCGCGGTTAATTCCGCCCCTCCTTTGAGATATGCGTCGTATTTTGAACTGAAGGGATTCACTTCGGCGGATCTCTCATAAGCAGCGATGGCGCGAGCGATATTTTCATAACTTCCGGCAACATCGTTCATAAAATCGACCGGACCATATAACGCTTCGTAAAGATCTGCATAGTCCGAGAGGGCCACTTTAAGGACCGCCAAGCGCATATTGGGAATATTTTGTTCCACAGGATTTAGGAAAGGACCCATGGCCTGTTCCGCCAGCGGATCGCCGAGCGTCAACCCGGTTGCTCTGCCGTCCCAAAACATCCCACCAATCCATAGCGCTTCGTCCTCGTCATAGTACATTACGGGACTCTGACCACCATAAGCAGCAGTAGGGGGCTTACGGTTTCCCGCACGCGTATGAATGACGCCGGGATAAACAGCCAGTGTGTCATTGATGACGGCATCTGGACCGGTAAAGCCGACCTCAGGAGCATGGCAGGTGGCACAGGACATGCCAGGTTTAACGGAAAGATTTTCGTCAAAAAATAGAAACTTACCGAGTTGCTCAGTGGGTGTAAGCCCATCAGCCAAAAGCACAGTGGGCAGGATAATAAGAGCAACTGATAGAAATAAAATAGCCACTTGCTTTTTCATAACCGTTGTTCTCCTTTCAGGGGTTTAGATGTTATTAAACCGACAATTAACTATTTGAAAATTTTTAAACTGATTATTTAAATCGAATAAAGAAAAACAATCCGGAGTCTTCTGATCTAACAAAAATACGCAAAAATCATACAAAAATCTATATAATGCGACATGTTTTAATTTTATATTTAATTTAAGGCGGATATGATTTTAAATAGTACTTTTGAAGAGAAAACATACGTATTTATATGTATGAATAGAATGCAACAATGTGAAGTAAATTCCACAATAATGAGGCATTATTTTACACATGTGCCACAATGACGCTGGGGCATTCAGTAGGGCTATGGCAGGGGATGGTCAGCAATGTCAGATCAGCGTTATCCACCCTTCGGGGTGTACATTAGCTCATGATACGGCGCCCTTGCCATTTATCGGCACCAAAAGGCTGATTTCCGTACCTTCCCCCGGCCCGCTGACAATCTTTAGGTCCGCCGCGATCATACGCGCCCGCAATTCCATTGCGGCCAAACCCATTCCCCGTTCGCCACCTGCGGTGCTCTTTTGATAGCTGCCCAAGTTAAAACCTGTTCCGTCGTCTTTGATTTTAAGGAATAGCGCGTCTTTTTGACGATAAATGTCGATCCGAATCTTTCGGGCATGCGCGTGTTTGTAGATATTGGTCAGGGCTTCCTGAAAAATACGGTAGAGAACGATCTCTTTTTCCGGCGCAAACGCCACATTCAGGGCTGTCACGTCCAAGTCGACGGGAATTCCTGTTTTCTGTGAATAATTTCGAATCATCGCCGACACTGCGGCTGAAAGCCCCAGGGACTGGAGCTGGTCCGGACTCAAGCCGTAAACGAGGCGACGAATATCCTCAACGATTTCATCCACAAACACGAGGGTTTCTTCAACCTCCCGTTTCAGCTTGGGTTGATCCTTTCGCATCCGGTTTTTTATGGCTTCCAGTCGCAATTTAAGCACCATAAGATCCTGACCCGTCTGATCGTGCAGTTCCATGGCAATGCGATGTTGTTCTTTTTCCTTGGAAACCAGCAGTTGGGTAGAAAGAAAATGAAGTTTTTCTTCTGCCAGTTTCCGCGCGGTGATATCCCGAATGCAACCGACCATTCGACAGGGGGTGCCCTTTTCATCAAAAATTGCCTGCCCTATGGAATTTTGCCACCGATATTCGCCCGATTTGTGCAAATGCCGATATTCAACGTCATAGGGCGTGCCCTGTTCGAGATGATTTTGCAACGCAGCCCTCACGCGTGCAACATCATCGGGGTGGATTCTGGAAGCCCAGCCCTCGTATGTGTGGACCAGCTCCGGGTCATCAGCCGAATATCCGACTATCTTGCACCACCTGGGAGAAAAATATTCCAGGCCGGTTTGAATATCCCATTCCCATATGCCGTCTTTTGTCGCATTGACGGCCTGACGGAATCGGTCTTCGCTTTTACGCAAAGACGCCATGAGCTGCTTGTTCTCGACGGCATGACTGATTCTCTCGGCGATGGCACGGATAAACCGTTTTTCCTCCGGCAGAAATGCCTGTTTCTTTATATAGCAAAGGGTTACGCGTCCGACCGGTTTGCCGAACGCATGAATATCGCAGGCCGTCATCCACTGGGTTTCCTTAAAAAGGGGCGTCTGATAGGTCTTTCCGGCAGTTTCGATTCGTGCGGCGGCGATTTCAGGAAGCTGGAAGGTTGTCGGAATGAGCCTCACCGTTTGTATCAACTTCTCATCAAAGGACAGGGCAGGGTTTCCCAGCAGGGTCGAAATATCATATAGGCCGCGTAATTCCTTTACCCTTTCATTTAGTCGGGACTCAATTCTCTTCGTATCGGAAATATCACTGATGATGACGTGGCAAACCGACGCACCGTCGGTATGTTCGGAGAGCATCGCTTCTATGTGCGCCCAAAATTCCCCGGCGTTCGTCTTCACCATGCGTAGTTCAAATGACCGCCCCTTTCCGGTTTCAAAAAGCAGTTTGTGGTGACGGTAATAGATTGGTTGATCCTCGTTGAAAATCCACCGGGTAATGGGCTGATGGATTAGGTCGCTACGCGCCAAGCCCAGTTGGGTCGCGGCAGTGAGATTTGCCTCAAGAACCATCCCTTTCTCGGAGAGGGTGAAATAGCCCGCCGGCGCCAGTTCATACAGATCAAAGTAGCGGGCCCGCAAAATATCCAGCTCTTCGTATGCCTGGCGCAGCTCCTCGTTTTGTATCTCAAGCTCCTCCTGGTAAACCTTCAGTTCATGGATCATTTTCCGGGCAACTTCAGGGGTGAGCGTTTCCGGAATGGCCGGTCGTTGGGCGAATTTCTCCCGGCAAGCCCTTTCAGCCCGACTTCGCAAATCCGTTTTTTGCCCTGGATAGATTTTCTCGTTTATCATCACAAGAACCTTCCTATACCTGAAGGCGGCGCTTAAACACCCTCACCGGGCCGGGTGTCGGCTTGTATTCAATTGGTAATATCCATCTTAGAGCAGGTGAAGTCGATAATTTTTCCTAAACCCTTTTTTTTCGCGGCCGACCACATAAATAAGCATGCGCCAAAAGAACATGTCAACCGTATCGCGAACAACAAAAACTGTGCCGTTTGGTGAGATTGGGCAATCAAAAGCAGTGATGTTTTATGAAGTTTCAGAGACGATCGCATCGATCGCATGATCTATCTGCGCCGCCGATATGATATGTATCCTTACTCCTCCATTTGCAAACACATAGCCCGGCCCTTTATGGGAAACATCCTCTTTTAATCCAACGCGTTCCACCCTATTTTTTACCAACCATTCCGCCACACGAATGCCTTTTGCCGTCTCTACCGATCGAAAGGGGTTCTCTAAAATTTCAATTTTTTCGATTTCTTTGTCCTTTCGACGGATGTGTACAATGCCAAAGTAAGGCGCTTCTCCAAGGTGCATGCTGATCCGGTCCTGTCCTTCCTCAAGGGGCAAGGCCACCCGGTCGTGCGTTTTCTCTTGGGGTTGATAATGAATGTTCACTTTTTCAACGTGCGTAATTTGATTCCGGATGTTTATTTTAATATCTTCACTGATCCGATGCGCCTTTTCCAGGTTTTCCGTCTTCAAGGTTATGGTCGTTTGAATAAACCTGAATCTGCCGGCGTTTCTTCCCATGAGAGACTTGATCTCACTCACCATTGGCTCACTCTTTATAATCTCACGGATGCTGTCCAGGGTCGGAAGATCAATCGACGCATCAAGAAGGACGCGCATACCGTCAGAGAGCAATTGCCATCCGGTATGGGCGATAAAAATAAGGATCAGTGCCGCTCCAACCTGATCGAAGGTGACGCCTAACATATTTACACGGAGATCGAAATAGCTCAGGGTAACCGAAATCAAAACCACAATCGACGAGAGCACATCAACCTGACGGTGTTTTCCCTCGGCAATCAGAGTGGGGGATTCTGTCTTTCGCCCAATATATATTGCGTACATGCCAAAAAGGAGAGTAATCACGGTGCCGGCAAAAAGGAGCATAATGTATGATAAAGAGATATGTGGTGAACTTTCGACCGGAGACAGAATTTCCCGGACAATCTCATACCCTGCAATAAAAATAAAAAGTGCGACGATAACGGAAGCGACGTTTTCAAGTTTATAAAGCCCTAGTGGAAACGCACGTGTTTTTTTTGTGGACAGCCGCACCCCGCCATAAATCACAAGGGAGGCAACCGCATCGGTTCCGGAGTCGATGGCGCTGGCGGTTATGGCAAGACTCCCCGAAATATGTGCAAGAAGGGCTTTTATGGCGGCAAGAAAAAGATTCAACAGAACCGCGAAGCCGGCAAGCTTGTAAATCTGCCTGGTCTCATCGTTTGCTGAAAACGATCGAATCCTCAAGTATCCCCCGTCAAAAATTGCTATAAGCGAGCTGTCCGACAGTAGCGTCAATGTTATCGTCCCACCGTGGGTGAAGGCCGACGATCACCGGGAGGAGTAAGGCGACTTTTTTGCTGCACCCCTCTTCAGACAGATGTAAGACACAAGGTTCAAGCTTTACCGTTTTACGAGACGATATATCATCAGCAAAACCAGCGCGCCACCGGTAGCCAGTGCAAGGCTACCAAGATTAAAACCGCTAATTGCTCCCAATCCCAATCTTGCGCCGACAAAACCGCCAACAAAAGCGCCAGCGATTCCTATAAGTATGGTAATAAATATCCCTCCGGGATCTTTCCCAGGCATGAGAAATTTCGCCAGAGCGCCAACAATAAGCCCCATTATGATCCAAGAAAATATCCCCATAGCTTCCCTCCTTGTATCCGCCCCCACTTCTATGATCCTCAAAGGTCAGACGCATGTCAGTATTGTCTATTTTCCCCCGGCTCTCAATTTATCTTTATTTATCCAGAACAACGCGTACGAATCCGCCCGTTGGTATCTCGAATTCTCCGGTAATCACAATGGACCCCGGGCGATCATCATCATAGACCGTGACGTGGCAATGATCGGGCCGATCCACCGGATGCCGAATTAACCAAGCGCCGGGAGGTACATTCAAATGATGGCAATCGCCCGGAGGGGGCTGCTGACCGGGAGGCTGCCCCGGAAACCATACACGGCATTTTCCCGGCGGTGGATAGTGACCTTTGGGGATGTTCAGGCGGGTATAGCCGCGCCGATGAAAATACGTGTCATTTTCGTTGGTTCTCATAGAATCGTGATGGTCATCTTTATAAGCGTCGCGGCCCTTGTTTTGCCCATAATCAGATGAGGGAGACTGTTTTTTCCCTTTCCCGGACTCGTCTTTGCCTTTATCCGCCCACGCGGTACTGAAACAGCAAATAAGTATGAAAACAGCGAGGTAAAGCAATTTTGACCTATTCATCGTTTCCTCCTTTGAAAGGCATTCAGTTATAGATACATTAATCATACTCAAAGCTGTCAACAAACTCAAGTGATAGCAGTGATAGCGGTGGTATCGTCAGGGCAATCGCATGTAGAAATGAACTGCCGGGAGCGAAAGTCTTGAGGGGGGATCGAATGGAAGTTGCTGTTACTTGCCTGATTTTGCGTTAATACTTTCTGCGTATTGATTTTATCTGTTTTATCTGCTAATGAAAGCAATCTGTTCGTTGGCATTTAGATTTCTTTAGCGTTTTAGATAGTTGGCTTTCGTTTTGTTTAAAAGTGAAGCGGCTTCCCGTTAACCCGCTGTTATTATACGATGCCGCAATCCAATTCACACACGTGTTCGGTTTCCATACGGTCCGGTTCCACTGTACCTTTTCGGACGTTTAAAAGACCGGGAGGAATGATGAATTGTCAGCCGGTTACAAGCCCCTCTGTTGACCGCAGAAAACACAAGCGCTATGCAATGAAGGGATTGGCATTTGCCATTCTTAAATCGGATTCGGATGAAGAGCTGGGGCAGATAATTGATTTGAGCAGGGGGGGGGTGGCATTTCAATATTTTGTCGGCAGCAAACGATTGCTAACTGCCGAATACTTAAACATTATGCTGGCCAAAAATTCCTTGTATATTGATAAAATAAAGGTACGTACGGTTTTTGATTTCGAGATTGAAAATAAATTGCCGTTTAGTTCCATTTCAAAACGCCAACAAAGTCTATGTTTTGAAGAACTCACGGCGGAGCAAAAAATTAAGGTTGATTATTTAATCAAACACCATACCGTGCAGGGCCCGTAACTTCATCATTGAATCCCGGCTACTGTGGGATCAAATTCAGTCCGGTTCACTCTCATCCCGGCTGTCATCCCCCTCATTTGTACTGCCCTCTTTTCCGAACCATATTAAATATTATCAAAAATTTAGAAACAGCCCCACTTGAAAAGCACCACATATGGCATTATAATAACGAAATTTAAAATCGATAAAGGCAGGGGTGTACGGACGCCTTTGACCGGCAAATGATATGAGGTTGGAGATTCTATGGGAATGCTTGGTAAATTAGTAGGAGGAACCATCGGTTTTGCAATGGGGGGACCACTGGGGGCCATTGCGGGAGCCGTGTTCGGACACGCATTTGATAAGAGCGGTGATTCTATCGGCTACATTGAGACGGAGTCTTTTTCCGCCGGCAATCAAACGGCCCAGCTCACTTTTTTTGTGGCAGCTTTTTCGATGCTTGCTAAAATTGCTAGAGCGGACGGAGAGCTAACTCCCGAGGAGGTTGATTCCGTGGAAAGATTCATGGCTGTGGATTTAAACCTTGATCCGGAAAGCCGGCGGGTTGCGCGGGATATTTTCCATGCAGCGGTTCATTCGAGGGAAAGTTTTCAAGATTTTGCGGCTCAGTTTTACGATCAGTTCAGAAATGAGCCGAGACTCCTGGAAATGATGATAGACATTATGCTTCGCGTGTCTGTTTCTGACAGCAACATGAGCCAGACAGAAGAAAGGATGATTTTATCTGCGATTCGCATTTTTAATGTTGAAGACGCTCAGTACCAACGAATCAAATCCAAGTATGTCAGTAACGCCGTCAAGTATTATGCCGTAATCGGTTGCGATGAGTCGGATACCAATGAGCAGATTAAAAAACAATATCGAAAGTTAGTATCCGAATTTCATCCGGACAAAATCGCCTCAAAAGGATTGCCGGATGCCTTTATTCAATTTGCGAATGAAAAATTTCGTGAAATTCAAGAGGCCTATGAAGAGATTAAAAAAATTAGAGATATTCGTTAGCGCGCCTGTTTCAATCCTTTGAGGTAACCAGCGAACCGATGACACCACGTTCACCTAAAAACCTTTCCACGCGCACCTGAACCATCGTGTTCTTTATCGGCGCTGCCCCTATCAGATATACGGGCACATAATTCGATGTGGTGCCCTTATACCGGCCGGTTTCAGGGGTTGACCTGCCTTCAACGAGAACACTCGCAATTTTTCCCCTCATTCCCTCATAGAACAATTTCTTTTTCTGTGCGCCGAGCGCTCGCATTTTTCGGCATCTATCTTTGACGATATCGAAGGGGACGCGACCGGGGAGTTTGGCGGCGGGTGTTTTATCCCTAGGGGAAAACGGAAAGGCATGCAGATAAGTGATCGGCAGCGATTCAACCAGATCATAGGTTTGGTTGAACGCGGCGTCGCTTTCACCGGGAAATCCGATCAACGTGTCGATACCGATGGCGGCATTCGGTATTTGTTGATGAATCTTTAATATCAAAGCCCGAAAGAAAGCGCCGGAATAGGGGCGACCCATTTTTTTAAGAATTCCGTCATCGCCGCTCTGAAGGGGAATATGAAAGTGATGGCATAGCTTTTTCGATTTGGCGACCAAGGAGATTATTTCGTCGGAGATTTCCCGGGGTTCAATGGAGCTTAATCGAATTCGAGCGGTGGTGTTTGATTCTTCAATTCCGGTCAGCAATTTTTCCAAGTCTGTCACCGGGTCTAAATCCCTGCCGTAGGTTCCCATGTGAATACCGCAAAGAACAATTTCCTTGTAACCGGTCTGTTCGAGGCGCTTAATTTGTGCCAGCACTTGTTCATATGGCATGCTTTGACTGGCACCTCTTGCCCTCGGGACAATGCAATAGGTACACTTCGCATTGCAGCCATCCTGTATTTTTAAAAATGCGCGGGTTCTGTGGGCGAATGCGGGCAACGATAGGAAAGTGGTCGGGGGTTTGGAAAGAGGGCTCTCGATAAAAATCTTTTCCGGAATACTCGATTTCCCACCACGTCCGACAATATCGTCAACGCCTTTAATTTTAATGAGTTCTTCCGGTTGGGTTTGCGCATAACAGCCGGTTACGATTATTTTGGCATTCGGATGATTTCGAATTGCCTTTCGAATCGCCTGACGTGATTGCATGGATGCTTTTTCAGTGACCGTGCAGGTGTTAATGATACAAATGGTGACATTTTCACCCGAAATAGCAGCATCCGGATTCATGTCCGTTGGCTTGAACGCTTGACAGCCATAAGCGGTCAATTTCGCGCTCATGGTTGCGGATTCGGATTGATTTACCTTGCATCCAAGCGTGATAATTTCAAAAATCTCTTTTTTCATCGACTGATCCACCCCCCGCCCATTACCTCCTGCCCCTGAAAAAATACGGCGCCCTGGCCGGGGGTCACGGACGCTTGAGGAGATTGGAAATACAGGACACCCCGTTGGTTTTCGTCAAATTGCAATGTTGCCGGCACGGCGCGATGCCGGTAACGCAGCTTGGTTTCCAGCTCGCATGGCGTGTGAACCGGTTTTTGTATCCAGTTAATATCTTCAAGCCGGCATTTCATCGTGAGAAGGTCCGTTTTGGCGCCGACAGTCAACTGATTTTTTACCGGATCAATATCAACCACGTAATAGGGTTCCGCCGCGGGGCAGTTGATCCCTTTGCGCTGGCCGATAGTGAAAAGATGTAAGCCATGGTGAATACCGATTACATTGCCATTCAGATTTATGATGGGGCCGTCCGTTGGGGTAATATTTCCATCTTTAACCAAAAAATCACCATAGGATTGTCTTTTAATGAAGCAAATATCCTGACTTTCATCGGAAACGATCGGGCTGAGGTTCTTTTCCCGAGCCAATTGGTACACGGCATCCTTGGTCATCACGCCTAACGGGAATATGGCCCTGGAGAGCTGCTCCTGATTTAAAAAAGCCAGAAAATACGACTGGTCTTTGGCCGTGTCGATGCCTTTGAGCAGATGATATCGATTATCGGCTCCTTTGAGAACCCGCGCGTAATGCCCGGTTGCAAGGGCACTGGCTCCCTTTTTGCACGCAAAGGTAAAAAGAGAACCGAATTTTATGGACGGGTTGCACACCAAACAAGGGTTCGGGGTGAGACCGGCGGCATAGGTGCGGCAAAAATAATCAACAACCTTCCTTTGAAACAGGTGGCGGCAGTCCGCAAGATAAAGGGGGATATTCAATTGGTTGGCGAGAAGGTGAATCGGATGATTCGTGAGCATGTCGGTCACATCAATGCAATCCCCCGCCTTATGGCCATCATGATCCGTTTCGTTACCTAATTGTTCGCGAATATATCGGTTTTTTTCATAGCCGGTAATAAAATGAAGACCGAAAATGGAGTGTCCGCGGTTTTTTAAAAGATAGGCGGCAACGAGCGAATCCACGCCGCCGCTCATGGCAATGGCGATGGACGGTTTCATTCGAAAAAAAGCTGGTCGAGGGGCCGGACTTCCATGGCTCTTGTCGGACATGCGGGAACACACAGTTGACAAATGCTGCATTTGCTCTGGTCGAATATAACCGTCATTTCCGGGCGCTGAATAGAAAGCGCACCCGTGGGGCAAACCGCGGTGCAAGCGCCGCAGTGAATGCATTTTTTTTTGCTTCTTTTGACTTCACTGTCGGCTGTTTTAATATCAACCCCTTGAGATTTCAAATAATTAACGCCGTCATTAAAGTTCTTGCGGCTTCCCGATAATTCAAGCACCATGACGCCTTCCTTGCGGGGAAGGATGGTGGCCTTTAAAATATTAAAAGTCAGATCAAAATGTTTCGCCAGGTTGCAGACCACCGGCTTTTGCGCTTCCGTAATGGGAAATTGCAGCATGAGTATTTTGGAATACACGCGAATCCTCCGAAAATTACTTTATTTTTATCTTAAAGGATTGTAAATTAAATCCAATCTTCTTATATGTCAACATCTTCATTCCGCCGCATGTCGCAGGGTGTTTTGGTAAAGACCTTGAAACGGATCAAACGGTTGCCAGCATCACTATGAATAGATTTGCCTATCGCACTACCGGTCTTGCCATAAAAGCAATCTACAATCTTTCCAAAGCCGATCTTGTTATCCACGGCCGAGAAAACATACCGGAAAATAGGCCCATCATTTTTGTGATCAATCATTTCACCCGAATCGAAACCTTCCTGATGCCGTATTATATTTTCAAACTGACAAACCGGGCCGTCTGGTCTCTTGCCGATGCCGGATTGTTCGGCGGCGCGTTCGGGGATTTTCTTAAAAGTGTTGGGGCCGTATCCACGAAAGACCCGCAACGAGATCAGTTGATCGTTAAGACCTTGCTCACGGGGGAAGCCCACTGGATTATTTTTCCCGAAGGCCGAATGGTCAAAAATAAAAAAATAGTGGAAAAGGGTCGTTATATTGTGTCCTACGCCGGAGGCAAACGCCCGCCACATACCGGCGCGGCCACGCTTGCGCTGCGGACGGAGTTTTACCGTCAACGCCTTTTTTCGCTTCAACAACAGGATTTGGCCGAAGCAGACAGATTACTTGGGGAGTTTCACATTTCTTCCATCGATCAAATACAACATGGGTCGACCTGCATTGTTCCAGTTAACATTACGTATTACCCCGTGCGGGCCAAAGAAAATATTTTAAGCAAGCTGGCCGTTAATCTTGCCGGAAAAGATATTCCGGAGCGAGTCGTGGAAGAAATTATGACCGAGGGCGCCATGCTCCTTTCAGGGGTTGATATCGATATTCGCTTTGCGCCGGCGATTGAGATCAGCCCATTCATGCACAGCAAGGTCACTAAAAAGGATATCAACCAAAAAGCTTCCTTCGGGTTTGACTCGCCGATCGCTTCCAGAAAACGAATGCGGCGAGATGCGCTAAAGATTATGAAACGCTATATGGATGCCATTTATAGCATGACCACGGTCAACTCGGATCATCTGTTTGCGGGCATGCTTCGGCAACTGCCGTTTCGCAAAACGACCGAAGCGAATCTGAGACGACGCGTATTTCTGTTGGCTTCCGACCTGTCGGATCATGCTTCTATTTGTTTGCATCGCACACTAAGTGAAGATCAGTTGCATTTGATTACAGATGACCGGTATCACCGGTTTCGGGATTTTATGTCCGTCGCGACCGAAAAAGGGGTGGTGTTGAATCGGGACGGGTTGCTATGGCGTGATACGCAAAAACTATCCTTTCCCTTTGATTTCCATCGGGTTAGAATCGATAACCCTATGGCTGTAATGGCCAATTCCATAGAGCCGATGTGGGGGCTGCAAAAAAAAATACGTCATATTGCATGGTTGCCCGAGTATTTTTTGCGACGCAGGATTATAACCAGTCTGCTTAAAAAGGAACTGGATGGGTTTGAAAAGGATTATGCCGCGTTTTTCATTGCGGGGGAATCAAAAGACAAGAATGTCGGCCGGCCTTTTCTGCTGCGTGGAAAATCTCGAAAAACCGGCGTATTGCTGATACACGGGTATATGGCAGCCCCCGCGGAAGTCAGGGGGTTGGCGCACTATCTTAAAAAAAGAGGATACTGTGTCTATGCGCCTAGACTCAAGGGCCATGGCACTTCACCCGAAGATCTTGCTCAACGCAATTTCAAGGATTGGATCCGAAATGCCGATGTCGGCTACGCGATCATTCAAAATATGTGCCGTCGCGTCGTTGTCGGCGGCTTTTCAACGGGTGCCGGCTTGGCGCTGAATTTGGCGGCGAGAATGCCGGATATTCAAAGTGCGTTTGCGGTCTGCCCGCCGATGCGGTTACAGGATTTTTCGTCCAAATTCGCCCCGGCCGTGGATACATGGAACCGGTTGATGAAAAAAATTCAAATGAATGGTGGGCAAAAAATATTTGTGCCGAACCATTCGGAAAATCCACATATCAACTATCGGCGAAATCCCATTTCGGGTGTTAGAGAACTGGAACGTCTGATGTATTCATTGGCGCCGAAGTTGCCCGAAATCAAATGCCGAACACTGGTTGTGCAGGCGGATCAGGATCCGGTGGTGGACCCTCGTGGTTCTCGACGACTCTTCGAGCAACTCGGCGCAACGAATAAAACCTACAGCCTTCTCAATTTCTCACGCCACGGTATTCTCATGGGGGACGGATCTGAAAGGGTTTATGAGGTTATTTTAAATTTTATCGGCTAATAAAATCAGCTAGTTGCCGTCCTGAATCAGCATGGTTACGGGATCCAGCAACAAATGCGTATTCGATTCGGGGACGGCGTTGCCCTTTACGGCGCAAATGTGAATTTGTGATGTTTCAGGTCTCATTCGAAGAATGGTTTCAAAGAGATCTGCCACCGCGGATATTCGCATGGGCAGGCCGTTGGGGGCATCTTCTTCATGCCGATGGGTCCGGCCGGTAAACCACATGGGAAAATTCATTGCTTTTGCCAAATCTTTGAGCGCTGCAAGGGTTGGACGGGTGGAGTCATCCAAAGGAAGGCCGTCCACAATCACCATGTCCGGCGAAAAAATATTTTGAGACATCAGGTCGGTCAGGCGTTCCCCCAGTTTTGGCGCACTAAATCCTTCTACCTGAAAGGTCATGATCAACCGATTCGGGAGAAGGCTATCCCATATCTCGTTCATTTGAAGCAGGTCGTACTGGCCGGCAATATTGCGAAACACCTCATCGTACCACAGTGTCACCTTGTTGACCGGGTCGTTTAAACTGATATGAAGCACTCGTTTTTCATTCAGAAGGCTGTTGAGTGCCAACTGGATCAATAGAGCGGTTTTCCCGACACCGGCCCTGGCCAATACCGCACCGAACTCGCCTGAATTCAGAAGGTTTTTTTCGCCATAACCTAGTAATCTTAATGGGTTGCGAAGAAGCAGGTCTTTCTTCAACATGTAAAAATTCCTCTCTCTAAGGGAAATCAGGCACTGGGAATGTTTCGTAAAAACCTTTCCCGGCCGGTTTTTGTCTAACTCGCAATGGGGTTGAATCAGCAACGCTTTGATCTCTTTACAGGTAAGGCTCGACGGTCTCAATGGTTAAGCCACATGTTTCTTTTCTTGCGCCTTTTTTGCCAGCTCTTCGGCGATTTGCCGGGGTACTTGTTTATAAGCGTAAAATTCCATCGTAAACTGCGCCTGGCCCTGAGTCATGGAGCGAAGCGCTGTTGCGTATCCGAACATTTCCGACAAAGGCACCTGTGATTCGATGGTGCACATGGGGCCTTCATCCTGTGCGCCCACAATCATGCCGCGGCGTTGATTCAAAGAACCCATTACACTGCCTTGAAAATCAGAAGGGGTTTCCACCACCACCTTCATCACCGGCTCATGGATCACGGCCCCCGCATTGGCGTAGGCCTGAAGAAAACCGCCTCGGGCTGCCGCCTGAAAGGCCATGTCCGATGAGTCCACGGAATGGGATGCCCCATCATTGAGTACGACGCGAACGCCGGTAACCGGAAACTCCATTTTCGGCCCTTTGACCATGCACAGGCGAAACCCTTTCTCACAGGCCGGAATATAATTTGTCGGAATGGAACCGCCCGTTACCTGGTTATCAAACTCAAACACCTCGTCTATAATCGGCTCGATGTAACCGGCCACTCGGCCGTATTGACCTGACCCGCCGGTTTGTTTCTTATGAATATAGTTAAATTCCGCTTTGCGGGTGATGGTTTCCCGGTAAGCCACTTGAGGCGCACCGGTAGTCACTTCGGCATTGTATTCTCGCCGCATTCTTTCGACATACACTTCAAGGTGCAACTCCCCCATGCCTTGTATGATCGTCTCGTTGGTCTCTTCATTGAAAGAGGTTCGAAAGGTGGGGTCCTCTTTAGAAAACCGGTTTAGGGCCTTTGACATATTAATCTGTGCCTTGTTATTGATGGGAATAATGGCAAGGGAGATAACAGGTTCCGGTACGAACATGGAGGTCATGGTCAGGTTCATGCCGGGTGAGACAAACGTGTCTCCCGAAGCGCAGTCAATTCCAAAAAGAGCGCCGATGGAGCCAGCGGGAATCTCCTCAATGTCCTCCATTTGGTCCGCGTGCATTTTGGCAACACGACCTACCTTCACCTTTTTGCCGGTTCGCACATTGAGCATGGTGGTCCCCTTTGAAAGGACCCCCTGATAGACACGAATATAGGTAAGCTGGCCGTAAGTGCCGTCCTCCAACTTGAATGCCAACGCCACCAGGGGATCTTCCGGCCGGCCGGTCAAAATGACCGGCGCTTCCCCCTTGTCCATATCCAGCGCTTCATTTTCGACATCAAGCGGGCAGGGGAGTAATTCGGTGACCGCGTTCAATAACGGCTGAACGCCTTTGTTTTTGTAGGCGGAACCCATAAAAACAGGGGTCAATTTTCGAGCGATGGTACCTTTTCGGACGGCTTCGATCAGAAGCGATTCGGGGATATCCTTCTCTTCAAGAACCCTTTCCATTAATTCGTCTGAAAACATCGTGGCAGCATCGATCAATTTTTCCCGCCGGGCCTGTGCCTCGGCCAGAAGCGCTTCGGGAATGTCCTCCAAGCGAAGGGTTTCCCCGTTGCTGCCGTCGAAAAAGACGGCTTTCATCGCAACCAGATCAACAATTCCTTCCAGATCCGCTTCCAAGCCGATAGGCATCTGCATTGCGACGGCGTTGTGGCCCAGTTTATCCTTAAGTTGTTCAATGACGCGAAACGGGTTGGCACCATTCCGATCGCATTTATTGATAAAGGCGATGCACGGCACCCGGTACCGTTTCATTTGCTGATCCACGGTGATGGATTGGGACTGGACCCCGCCAACCGCACAGAGAACAAGAATGGCGCCATCCAGCACGCGCAAGGAGCGCTCCACCTCGATCGTGAAATCCACATGACCGGGGGTGTCGATAATATTAATGTCGTGACCCTGCCATTCGCAGAATGTCGCGGCGGAAGCGATGGTGATTCCTCGTTCCTTTTCAAGTTCCATGGAATCCATGGTGGCGCCGACACCGTCTTTTCCCTTGACATCGTGAATCGCATAAATCCTGTTGGTATAAAAAAGAATGCGTTCCGTCAGGGTGGTTTTCCCAGAGTCAATATGTGCGCTGATGCCGATGTTTCTAACTTTTTGAATTTCGTTTTTCATTGTGCCGTTCCTTTTTTCATAACCATTGTGCACTTCGGATTAAGCGGAAGTGTGCTGCATGCGAAAAGGGTCCCTAAAATATAAAATCCCCAAGTTTCGACCTGCGGGGTCGATTGGGGATCGAGCCGACAAATTGACGGATAACAAGAAAGCTTCCAGAAAGGCGGAGTCGTGCCTTTTCAGGAAGCCCTTTTAAAAACGCGGAAGAATCTACGATTCAGACGAGTCCCTCACAAGCCGGGGCACTGTAGAGGTTCGGTGACGCTTTGTCAATAAAAACATAAAAACATTTAAAAAAAAGTCGAAATTTTTACAACCTACTGTGTCCTCAAAAGAAAAATAACATCGAATTGGCCCCGGCAGGAAGGATGGTCGTGTTCAGTGATGCTGAAAAATGACGGATTTCTTTTCACCACCCTTGTATCGAAAATAATCCGATAAAATCCGGGCATGGTCAAAAGCCAGATTTTTAGGCAGATCCGTTTCGTTGAAAATGCGCGCCGCCCCGGCGTCATCCCCTGCACAGGGAGTTCCCGCAGCCGATGCGATAAACACCATCGTGACCGAATGATGGCGCGGATCACGATTCGGCGCTGAATAGGCATGAAACTGTTCCGGCCAGCCGATATCCAATCCGGTCTCTTCCTTGGCTTCACGGATTGCCGCAGTTTCAAGTGCTTCCCCATAATCGACAAATCCACCGGGTAACGCCCAGCCGAAGGGTGGATTATTTCGGCGGATAAGGACGATACCGCTTGGGATCTCAATAATAATATCAACTGTGAGAAGCGGATTTCTATGGGATAAACTATTTGGCATTTGAAACCACCTGATGTATATATAATAGATTTTGAGCAAGCCTCTCATAAACGAGATAATGATCAATTAATACGTTTTCGGTCAATTTAAAAGGAATAATCAAGGCAACGCATATGACAACACATTCCAACGGCACTGCCACAAAAGAAAGTTACGAATGGACGATGGACAACTGCCGTAGCAAGCTGGTGGATATTCACACGGCCATCTCCAAGATACGCAGGGGCAGCCGGGTATTTATCGGCACCGGATGCGGGGAGCCTCAGGCCCTTATTAAGGCCATGATTGCGGATGTGCGCTTACAGGATATCATGCTGTATCAAATGATGTCCTTTACTTTATCCCAATATATTGACGACGAATCTTTTCGAAGGCGGTTTTTGTTGAAACTTTTTTTCATCAGCACGCCCATGCGAAGGGCCGCGTTTGAAGGCAGAATTGATTATATTCCGGCCTATCTTTCTCAAATTCCGGAACTTTTTAGAAGTCACCGCATCGGGTTGGACGTCGCATTGATTCAGGTCTGTCCGCCGGACCGATTCGGCTATTGCAGTCTCGGGGTTTCCGTGGATATCACCCGTGCCGGCATGGAAAATGCGAGTCTCGTCATCGCACAGGTGAATCCTAAGATGCCGAAAATATGGGGGGACAGTTTCGTCCATATGGATGATATTGACGTGATGGTATGGCATGAAGAGCCGCTTGTGGAGGCGCCGCCCGGCAATACGGATAATGAGGTCTTCAGAAGAATCGGCCATTACGTTTCCCAGTTGGTGGACGACGGTGCCACCATTCAAATCGGGTTCGGTAGCTTGCCGTACGCGATGCTGCAACACCTCGAAGGGAAAAAAGATCTCGGCGTTCACACGCAGCTGGTTACGGATGCGTTGATGAATCTGATAGAGAAAAAGGTGGTGACCAACAGAAAAAAAACCTTATTGCCCGGTCGGGTGGTCGCATCCCTTTGCATGGGCTCACAAAAACTTTATGATTACGTGAATGACAATCCCATCTTTTATTTCAAATCCTCCGAATTTGTAAACGACCCCACGGAAATCGCCCGAAATGACAACCTGATTTCCATCAGTTCCGCCCTTGAAGTCGATCTTACCGGACAGGTTTGTACGGATTCGCTTGGATATCTCTTTTTCAGTGGTATCGGTGATCAGGTTGATTTTATCAGGGGCAGCGCCATGTCCAAAGGTGGTTTTTCGATCATTGCCCTGCCTTCCACGGCTCGAAACAATTCGATATCAAGAATTGTTTCGCATCTGAGCGAAGGGGCAGGGGTCGCCACCACCCGCGGCGATGTCAACTTTGTTATCACCGAATATGGCATTGCGGAACTTCAGGGTAAGGGGATTTATCAGCGGGTGATGGAGCTTGCGCAAATCGCGCACCCGAAATTCAGGGCGGCACTGATCGATTTTGCCCGTAAACGGCACTACATTTTTGCGGATCAACTGCCACCGGCCCAAGAAGACCTGCTGTTTCTGGAGGGCTATAAAAGTGTGGAAAAATGCAAAAACGGCAAGATGCTCGAATATCGGCCCTTGCTGCCTTCAGACGAGTTCGCCTATCGAAATTTCTTCTATTCGCTTCAGGAAAAAACAATTTATTACCGATTTTTTTACCGAATGAAGCTTTTCTCGCACGAGGTCATTCAGCAGCAATATGCCAGCGTGGATTACCGAAAAAGCATGTCGATGATCGCTTTACGTCAGAAAGGAGGACACAAGGAAATCGTCGGTATCGGCTCTTATGCGCCGGCTGAAGAGAATCTTGCTGAAGTTGCATTTGTTGTCCGGGAGGATCACCAGGGGCTTGGCATTGCCTCCATCCTTTTGGAAAAGCTTGAAGATATTGCACAGGAAAACGAGTACACCGGGTTTGTAGCGACGGTGTTGCGAGAAAATCAGGCCATGATTCAAGTATTCAAAAAGAGATATCCAAATGCCGTTATCACCATGGGCGGCGGTGGTGAAGTCTCCATATTGATGAATTTTATGGAATCAAAAAAGCCGGCAGGCGTCCCTACCCCCGATGCGCCGTCCGATACAAAATCGGAATAATCGGGGGATGGGCTGAAGAATGGAATTGGGGGATGCGGCCTGGAACTGCTTGATTCGGGATGGCGGCGAACGCCTGGGCGTTCAGGTTTCCGATGCGCAACTGGCGTTATTGGCAGCACACGCAACCGAACTTTTGCGATGGAACCGCAAAACCAATTTAACCGCCATTACGAATCCTGAAGAAATCGCCGTTAAACACGTACTTGATGCTTTTGCCGCCTTACCGGTTTTGCCGTTACATGCAGCCCTGCTGGACATCGGCTCCGGCGGCGGATATCCGGGCTTGGTATTGAAAATAATGCGGCCCGAACTTACCGTTTTATTGATTGACAGTATCAGAAAAAAGGTGAGCTTTCTTTCCCATGTCATTCGAATGCTGGGGGTGTCGAATATTGCCGCTCTTTACACGCGAGCCGAAACCCTGGCCAATGATTCCCGCGATAAGCCGGCCTTTAATGTGATCGTTTGTCGCGCCTTATGCGAGCTTTCCGCTTTTGTTTCGATGTCGCTGCCGCTTTTGGCGCCTGGCGGAAAGCTCATCGCCTATAAAGGTCGGTTTTCAGAGACCCAAGCGGAGCTGGCCCGACTCGCCCCATTCTTTGAACACGCCAATCCTGATATGCTGCTTATGGACGATCAGCGCCTTGCCCTTTCATTGGAAACCTATCAACTGCCATTCATTGACTCGGAAAGAACCCTCGCCATATTTCAACGACGGGACTAATCCGGCAAAGCAGGAAGCTTATTGGACGGCATCATGCCATGCGGACGAAGGCTGACGATTCCCGGATAGCCCCCACCGGCGACACATGGTTGCCAGATTGCGTAATTCTGTCCTGTTCTGATGCCAATCATGCATTTCTTTTATGGCGCTGGAAAGCTGGTAATATCCGTTTGCAAAAACGCTGTAGTCCCCGCCGCCGCCCATGGCCGCCGAAAAACGAATGGTGTTGGCATAGAACAACCATATGTCGCTCCACTTCGTTTCGATGAACTCATCAAAGGGGCTGCCGCCGTTTTCGGGCCCCTTGGCCAAAGAATCGTTCCAGATGCTTTTCATGATTCGGGTTGCGGTTTGGGTGGCGCGGTTTGTTTGCTCAATCGCGTTTTCAAGCCGCTCCCAATGGCCATTGACCCAGGAGGCATCATGGCAGGAAAGGCAAATGCGTTGAAGGGCATCCCTTCGCTGATTCTGAATGGTTTTATCGATGAGCGCTTCGGAAACGTTTTCTCCGTCAAGGCTTGTCGGCAATTGAAGGCCTTCTTGATTTCGAATTTTAAATGTATCCGGATCAATCGGGTGAGGGTGCGCATAGATGAGTCCGAATAACCGCCAGGGCAGCCGATCGTTCATACGATGAGAGCGTTGGGCGATGGGTTCGCCATCCGTATTGGCCAGCAAGCTAATATGACAAGCCGCACAAGTCGGAGCCGTGAAATCTTTGCCGACAGTCCAAGGCGTGGTCGTAAAATCCCATCCTTTTTCATGGGATGCGAAAATATTGCCATGTTTGCTGGCCGCATACACCTTGTAAGCGGGCACATCCGGCCCTGTATGGCATTGCTTGCAGGTGTAAGGCTTTCGCGCCATCTCCATGGAAAAGCGATGGCGAGTATGGCAAGGTGTGCAGGCCCCCTTGCTTTCATCGGGATTAATCCGGCCCACTCCCTGATTGGGCCAGCCGGTCATGACCGGGAACGTCTGTTCTCCGGCATCCGTTTCTCTGGTTTCAAGGCCGGTCACCTCGATTTTGGTGCCGTGGCAATAGTAGCAGGTTTCAGCCTTTGTTCGTTCATCGGGGTTCGAAAATTCAAGCGAACCGCCGCCGACCTTAGGAGAACCGGTCATTGATTTTTCCAGCATCTCGTAGGTATCGTTTGACGCCAGAATGTGATGGGCATGGGCCATGAGATTTTCCGAATATTCCATGGCTTCGGTTGTATGGCAGAGCGCACAATCCAGTGGTGTTACCACGACGTGAAGCTGATACCCATTGTGCTCAAAGGTGTCTTTATGGCTCTTTTCATTCAATCCATGGCATTCCGCGCAACCTACCGCATGGGATGTATATTCTTCCGGAATCTTGTCCGAAGAAATTTTCCTTGAAAGCCCGTCCACTTTCATTGCTTCCGACGGTGTGGTTTGCGCATGCCGGCTTTTTTCCCAATCCGCCACGATGCCCGGATGGAATACGGCGTGACAATCCAGACACTCCTGGGTTGCCTCGCTCACGGGGGGAGCACCGGCTGCGGCGACGGTGTAACAGGTTAAAAAAAGGACAAAACTCAAAACAGCAGCCGTCTGGTGTTTCATCAGGACCTCCATGTCAGAATATTAGACCCTCTATCAAAAACATACACGTTTTTTGCGTGTATGTTCACTGAAGGTGAAAGATGGCTTTTATGCCTCTCGGCATCCCAGCCTTCCAGCATCCGGCTTTGCCGGATTAGGATTAACGGTTCGGCAATGATGGCAATAAAAACTTTTGGTCAAAAGAGGCCTCGTTGCCGGTTGATGTTTGTTCATGCGTTACCCGATGCCGTTATCACAGTTCAAAGATTCCAGGTCAACATGCCGTATGATGAATTGTTCTTCCTCAAACTCGATAATGGCCATGGAAATCGGCAAGCCGGACCGTTTCGGGCCGGCACTTCCCGGATTGAGAAGGGTCGTCGGACCGCTACGGGTAATATTGGGCCGGTGGGTATGGCCGGTAATCACCAGGTTAAAATCTTGTTCGTGACGGGTGCCGTAATAACGCAGTATATCGTGCAATACAAGCACACTGAGCGTGCCTATTCGAATGCTTTCGGTTTCGGGAAGGCTGAGCCCGAATCCACCTTGATCCATGTTTCCACGAACCGCGATGACGGGTGCGATTTCCCTGAGTGCGCTCATGACGTTCGGAGAGTCGATATCTCCGGCATGAATGATGAGCTGAACGTCCTGTAAGGTTCGAGCCGCTTCGGGGCGCAACCTGCCATGGGTGTCCGAAATAACACCGACACGATAGGCCGATTGATTCAAATCAATAACGATCAAAAGCCGCTGTCCTCCTTATGGTCTTTTGCCGGTTTGCGTTGTGTTTAAGCAGGCAACCGGACAAGACGGGAATATAAAACGAATATGCTGTTGAATCATAGTCGGACTTAAACGGGATTTCAACCGGATGTTTTAGTTTTTCGGACATGATGCGGTGTGTTTCGTTTCGCCAGAACGGTTTTTTTCTGAATTTCCTTTTTTCTTTTGTCCTTTTCTACGAAAACCGGCTCTCGGTCAAACGGGTTCATTTCGGTCCAATACATGAGGCTCGAATAGGTGGACGGGGTCGGGGTGAAAATTTGAATTTGCTCGGGGGTGATATGCAGTTGATGGCGCGCAAATTCATTTAGCCGTTGCATGTTCCCTATTGTGCATCCGGGGTGAGCGGCCATCAAATAATAAGTAAGAAACTGCCTTTTTCCCATCTCTCCGGATAATTGGTCAAACAGCTGTTTAAAGGAAATCAATTTCGATATATCGCATTTACCCATATAGTTTAAAATGTGTGCGACACAATGTTCAGGTGCCACTTTAAGTTGTCCGGACGTATGGTGGTGAATTATTTGTCTCAAATAATCAAGCCCGTCGGATGAATCCGTGAGAAGGAGGTCATAGCGAATTCCGGAGCGAACAAACGCCCGTTTGATGCCTTTTATTCGCCGGATATCTTCAAGAAGCGCCATCTGAGGCCGGTGATTTATCAGCAATTGGTCACATCGGGTCGGGAAGAGACAACGCTTGTCCGTGCATGCCCCGTGGCGAAGTTTTTTTTTGCATTCATAGCCGTACATATTGGCCGTGGGGCCGCCGACATCCTGAATATAGCCTTTAAAATCAGCGTGCTGGACCATTCTTTGCGCTTCCGCCAAAATAGAGGCCCGGCTTCGGCTGATAACGGTTCTACCTTGATGAACGCCGATGGCGCAGAAATTACACTCGCCATAGCATCCGCGATGCGTGGTAATTGAAAATTTGATCGTGTCCAATGCCGCAACAGCGCCGAACAGTTGATAATAGGGATGGTGGTCATGCTCGAAGTCCATTTCGTAAATGGCGTCAAGTTCTTTTTCGGTTAAGTGCGGCGCCGGTGGATTTTGAACTAAAAAGCGCGTGTCCTGACGTTGTGTCAGCCCGATGGCGCTGATGGGGTCATTATTTTGATAAAAGGAGGTAAACATGTCGATAAAGGCGATCTTGTCAATCGCAACACGTTGAAAATCCGGCAATTCAAGATAACCGTCCGGTCGCTCATGAGAAATGAAGCAGAGGCCCGGCAATTGTCTGTGGTCTTTCCCTTGTTTCAGCGTTTCGGCCAACCTCAGTATGGTATGGTCGGCCATGCCGTAAAGAAGAAGATCCGCCTTGGCGTCAAAAAGAATTGACCTTCGAATTTGATCGGACCAATAATCATAGTGTGCAATCCGTCTTAAGCTGGCCTCGATGCCGCCCAGCACAATGGGGACAGTTGCCTTGTAATATCGACGAATGAGGTTGGTATAGGCAATGACCGCCCGATCCGGCCGACGGTTGTTGACCCGGCCCGGCGTGTAGTCGTCCTTTTTTCGCTTTTTCCCGGTGGGGGTATAATTGGCAACCATGGAATCGATGCAGCCGCCGGTAACGCCCCAAAACAGCAACGGCTCACCCAAGCGTTTGATATCTTGATCTGAATTAATGTCCGGCTGTGCGATGATGCCAACGCGATAACCGGCATGCATCAGTAGTTTGCCGATGACCGAAACCCCCACGTACGGACTATCGATATAGCTGTCTCCGGTCACCAGCACCACATCCGCCTGCCGCCATCCAAGTTGCTGCATCTCTTTTTGTGTTGTCGGTAAAAACATATTTTCTGCTCTCAAATTCATGATTATGGTTGTCAAGGATAACATGAAACAATGGGAAAAGACATGGTTATGGACAAGCCCGAAAAAGTATTATATGTGGGGGCACGTATAACCAATGTTGCATTCTTTTAAGGGAGTCCGTCATGAAAGACAAAACACTTCAGACGCAAATCGGCGTTAAAAAAGAAACGACCCTACTGTTCGTTTTTATTGCGCTGGGAATCGGCTTTATCGGCGGCGTTGTATTCAGCGCTTTCAAGCTTGATTCCACTACCAATCTTATGGGTGTGATACCTGCCGACCCCCATGATCATGCAGCGGATTCTCATATTGCGGCCCTTGAAGAAACTGTGGCAAAGGAACCGAACAATGCGGCGGCGTGGATTGAACTCGGGAATCTGTTTTTTGACGCCCAGCAGGTCGAAAAGGCAATTCATGCGTATGAGACGGCCGTGAAAATTCAGCCGGAGAATGCAGACGTATGGACGGATCTCGGGGTGATGTACCGCAGAAAAGGAGACGCCAAGCAAGCGCTTGCCGCCTTTAATAAGGCACAGGCCTTGGACCCGCGGCATGAAATTTCTCTCTTTAATGCCGGTGTGGTGCTAATGCATGACCTGCATCAACCGCAAGAGGCCAAAGCCGTATGGGAAAAACTGATTCAGGTGAATCCGGCCGCCAAAACCCCCAGCGGCCAATCGGTCAGAGAATTGGTTGAAAAAATAAAGTGATTTATTTAAATACCAAACTGTCATCAAATAAATCAGGGTTGTCGAAATACTCCCGGCCCACTAGCACTATGGCATGATGCCCTCTCTGACGCATAACGCCCACGGAAGGAATTCCCATTGAAAACAGAATATAGGGCTCGATTCGCCAGCTGTCCTTCATGATGCCCCGGTGATTAAAGACACTTTCAAACCGCCCGTCCGGTTGCGGCAACGATTCAAGTTCGTCATACGAAAGAAGGGTATAGGCCGTGGCGGGAAGGGTGGTTTCACGATAGGTTGTAACCTGTTGAACCTGGTGCCAACCGGAGTTGATGCGAAGCCCGAGCGGAGAATCGGGAAATTCGGGCGGAAGGGACTGAGGGATGAATGCGTCTATCGCAAAGGGCTTATCCTTTTGTTTGACAACCAAATCCCTTTGCGGAATCAGCATGTGATAGCACCCGCAGTTGTTCATGATGTCCAACATCAGTGGGGTTCCCATATGATCCAGCGTCAATCTGATCGTAAGGCCATCTAAAGGCCCTCGTTCGATCCATGGCGCGAACGGGCCTTCCCGAGCCGAAAACCAGGCGACATAATTCATCTGAATAACCGTGCGGCCTGCCAACCGGGCGTAAGATGCGTAATAATAGAGTGTCGGCTTGTCCGTATCAATGGTAACCTGCGCATTTTGCCATGTGACTTTTCCGGGAATATCATAAGTGCCGGAAACATCCTGAACCAGATGCGGCGCAAACGTGAAGGCCAGCTTTTCAAGCGCCGCGACCGAGAAAAGAGGCATGTCAAAGGAATTTCGCTGCGCCAAAGCGAATAACGCCGGCACATTTACCGGCGTACTCAGCGTAACTTTCGGAACGAAGCACGTTAGTTGTCCCAAAACGGGCAATTCGGTTTCAGGGGTGTCGAACCAGCCTTTAAATTCTTTATGGGCTTTATACGTTAGATAAGCAACCGGAAGCGAGAAAATAGGATACAGGCCGGCAGCTCGCATGAGAAATGAATATTCATGCGGCACGTGGATTACCGAGAAAACCGCGTCCCTGTATCCTTCCAAAGCAATGTCATGATTGAAAACGATTGCATTACAATCCAATGCGTTTTTGATGAGTGCCTGCCGTTCCGGTTGGGTTTGCGCCTCACCGGCAAGGCGTTCAACCGCACCCGGGGGAAGATTGAGGATTTCCTTTTCAATGGTGTAATCCGCTTTATTTCTCATTAAATTCAGCCAGTCCAAAAACCTGCGGTCATTTGTATTTTTTGGGGCAATAGCACTTAAAAACCGATCCGCGCGCAGATAAGGAAAACCGTTCACGCGCGCCGCGCCGGCGTTTGCAACCTTGTTTTGAATAATAACTTGATCCAGCCGGTCTATTAAACAAGCGCAATCCTGAGGCCGGCCCGAGACATTTAACAGTTGAACCCGGCCTGATGACGCACAGCCGGTGATACCCCAGATGCTCAACAAAACCATCCATGCGGCAAATTTAATTTTCATTTAATCAGGCCCTTAATGATAAGCCGTTAAGCGGGTAAATGCCGATAGGATGCCAAAGCGCGCATCCTCTCCAAAAGCGGTGGATGAGAATCGTGTAACCAGACATAAAACGGGTGCGGCGTAAGATTTGACAGGTTTAGAGCGGATAGTTTTTTTAAGGCGCTGGCGAGCGCTTCTGCATCGTTGGTGGTTTCAGCCGCAAATCGATCCGCTGCATATTCATTTCGTCTGGAAAGCATTTGCATGAGAATTCCCAAAACAAGTTCAATCGGTGTATAAAGCATGGCAAAGAAGATGAGCCCCCCATGGACGGAGGGCGCATCCATATAAAAGGCGTCAAACAACCCCTGATAGGATAGAAAAAACGATAAAAGTAAGAATATCAGTCCAGTATGCGCGATACCGATGGCAAGTGAGATGAAGATGTGGTGTTTTTTATAATGTCCCATTTCATGCGCCAGAACAGCCACCAATTCTGTGGTGGTGGCTTGCCGGATGAGAGTGTCGAACAACACGATTCTTCTATGTTTGCCGAAACCGGTGAAAAAGGCGTTGGATTTACTGCTGCGCTTGGAGCCGTCCATCACAAAGACATTTTCAAGGGCAAAACCGATTCGCTGCGCATAGGCAAGAATGGCCGACTTGAGCTCACCGGATTCAATGGGTGTAAATTGATTAAAGAGGGGCATGATCCAGGCCGGGGCGATGAACTGGATGACCAGCATGAACATGACCACCGCGGCCCAGCAATACAGCCAGGCATTGGCGCCCGCATATTCAAAGAAGGCCAAAATACCGGCTAACAGCGGGGCGCCCAAAACGATGGTCAAGAAGACGCCTTTGAGTCGATCAAGGAAAAAGGTTTTAAGCGTTGTTTGATTAAAGCCGAACTTTTCTTCAATAACAAACGTGCTGTAGATACTGAAAGGCAGATCAAGGAGTCCCTTGGCAAAGATCAGCAATCCGATGAATAAGAGTCCTTGAATCATTCGGTGTTGGGTTAGCTGTTGCAACCAGGTGTCTAACAACGGAAAACCCTTTCCGAACCAAAAGCATAGGGTTATCAGGAGTTGAACTGCGGCGTAAATCCATTCAAAGCGCGTGTTGGCTTTTAGATACGACTGAGCGTTTCTGTATTTTTCAGGATCATAGATGTCCTTGAGAGCGGTGGGCAGGTCTTGAGATAGTCGGCTTAAGTTCAAAATGTCGGCAAGAAGATTCAGAAAAAAAACGAAAAAAAACGCAACCAGAATGATAACGGCGATATGATTCACCCGAATATCCTTTTATGACAACCGGCGATCGACACAAGCGATTGGCTGCAGGGGCGCGATAGGGCGCCTCCAGATCAACTATGAATTTAACGACTCCGACGGAACTAATATCGGTATCGTTCTGATTTAAAGGGGCCGTTCACCGGAACGCCGATATAGTCGGCTTGCGTTTTTGATAGTTTTGTCAACTTTACCCCCAGTTTGCTCAGATGCAACCGCGCCACCTCTTCATCGAGTTTCTTGGATAGGGTGGTTACGCCCACCGGCATCGGAACTTGCCAAAGGTCCATCTGTGCAAGCACCTGGTTGGTAAATGAATTGGACATGACAAAGGACGGGTGACCGGTGGCGCAGCCGAGGTTTACCAGGCGGCCTTCGGCCAATAAGTAAATCGAGCGGCCATCCGGAAAGGTATACCGATCGACTTGAGGTTTGATGTTTTCTTTCCGAATGCCGGGATAGGCCTCAAGCCCCCGCATGTCGATTTCATTATCAAAGTGCCCGATATTGCAGACAATGGATTGATCTCTCATCTTTTCCATGTGCGCGATGCGAATAACATCGCAGTTTCCGCTTGCCGTCACGAAAATGATTGCTCTCGGCAATGCATCCTCCAGGGTGGTCACCTCATAGCCTTCCATGGCAGCCTGAAGCGCGCAGATGGGGTCGATTTCCGTTACCAGAACCCTGGCGCCAAACCCGCGCATGGATTGCGCACAGCCTTTGCCCACATCGCCATAACCGCAAATGCAAACAACTTTGCCCGCAACCATCACATCGGTTGCCCGTTTGATTCCGTCCGCCAAGGATTCCCGACACCCGTAAAGGTTGTCGAATTTGGATTTTGTCACCGAGTCGTTGACGTTAATGGCGGGAAAGAGGAGCGTATTGGCGGCCATCATCTGATAAAGACGATTGACGCCTGTGGTCGTTTCCTCGGAAACCCCTTTGATTTCGGGGACTCGGTTGTGCCAGAAATGGTTATCGCGTGACAGCTGCCGCTTCAGCAGTGCGTTGATGATGACCAACTCCTTGTTGGTCGTCGGTTCGTCCAGAATTTCGGGGGTTTCTTCTGCTTGATAACCGCGATGAATCAACAGTGTGGCATCGCCGCCGTCATCCACAATCAGATTCGGCCCTTTGCCTTCCGGAAACGATAAGGCTTGAAAGGTGCATTCCCAGTATTCTTCAAGCGTTTCGCCCTTCCATGCAAAAACAGGTGTTCCGTTAGCGGCAATGGCCGCCGCTGCGTGATCCTGTGTGGAGAATATATTGCACGATGCCCAACGAATATCAGCGCCTAAAAGGTTGAGTGTTTCAATCAGCACGGCTGTTTGAATCGTCATATGCAAGGAGCCGGAGATTCTCGCACCGGCAAGCGGTTGCGTGTTCGCGTATTTTTCACGCACCGCCATCAAACCCGGCATCTCGTTTTCCGCGATGGTGATTTCCTTTCTGCCAAAATCCTTTAATCCCATATCCGCGACTTTGTTTAACAATCCGGAATAGTCCGGAATGTGAATATCTTTTGTTCTATTTTCCAATTGTGTGTCTCCCTTTTGATATCATCAATGGCTTTTTCCTGGTGCCGGCGTTACATCAAAAAAATGAACAAGCAATAAAATTATAATTCAATATAAAAAAGAATCAACCATAAATCCCTAATATTCACCTGAAGTTGCGATTCGTTCGAGCGGGGAGAAACGATGTGGCAAGAATAATTATAATTCAAATAACCATTCAATAAAAATATCTACGCATTTCGGGCATAGCTGCGTTTCTCTTGCCTCAACAATTATTTGAAGCGCTTTTTCCTGAGGCATTCCCTTTCGGTATGGCCGATCGCTGGTCAGGGCATGATAAGTATCCGCCACGGCCGTCATTCTTGCCCAGAAAGGTATTTGGTCTTTTTTTAACCCATCGGGATAGCCTTTCCCGTCATAGCGCTCATGGTGACTGAGCACGATCGGAATCATTTTTTTGAGACTGGGAATCGGTTCAAGTATTTTGGCGCCGATGACGGGGTGTTGCTTTATAAGATCAAATTCTTCATCCGTCAGGCGTCCCGGTTTGAGCAACACCTCATCGCGGACGCCGATTTTCCCCAAATCGTGAAGCCTGGCGGCAATGGTGATGGCTTCGATTTCCTTTGCCGGGACGTTTAATTTTTTACCGATACTGGTTACCATGTCCGAGACGGCTTCGGAGTGGCCGCGCGTATAAGGGTCCCGTGCTTCGAGCGCCTCAACCAGGCTTGCGATACTGGCGATCATCAATCGCTGTTCACCTTCAAAACGCTCTCGCTCCTTTAATAAGAGCAAGAAATGATCTGAAAGCAGCTTTTCGATGGTAATGATGAGCTGGTCGAGGTTAAACGGCTTGATAATATAGGTGGATGCCCCGCTTTGAAGGAATTGGCGCATTTTGCTCCGATCGCTTTCAGAACTCATGGCGATAAACGGGATTGTCGACCAATCCGATCGTAGATGAACGGTCTGACAAAATGAAAGCCCGTCCATTTCGGGCATATTCAGATCGCTGATGATTAAATCAGGTTTAATATCCAAGAGTGCCTCCAAGGCTATTTTGCCGTTGGGCGCAGTGGCGACTTGGAAACCTTCTTTAATCAACCCCTCGCTCAGGATGTCTCGTATGACCGGAGAGTCGTCAACGATCAACACCAACCGCTGACGAATCATCGACGATTTTTTAAGCAACCGGTCTACCAGACCGGGCAAATATTCTTTGGCGTCCGTTTTTGATAAATACGCCGAAGCACCGACTTGAAAGCCGTGTTCGATATCGGATTCCTTGTCGTGGGAGCTGAGAATAACGACGGGCGTGGCGTTGATAAGCGCTTCTTCTCTCAGCGTTTTGCAGAAGGTGAACCCGTCCATCCCCGGCATGTCCACATCCGTGATAATGAGATCGAAATGGGAGCTTTTAACTTTCTCAAGCCCTTTAATACCATTTTCGGCCTGCTCAAAATGAAATCGTCCGTCTCGAAGCGTTCTGACCAACGCGCCGCGCATGGCGAGACTATCATCCACAATTAAAATGTGTTGCGTCTCATTCATTTTATATCTGCCCCCAGCGTTATCTCAGCTCGCAGGGTTCCTGAATTTCCGCTTTCGTGGGAATGAAACCAATCTTTCCGCATTGGCAATTCCTTCAAAGGCCGAAACGCCAACGTTATACGGCAATTAAGGATATTAAGATTGCCTCAGACTGAAAATATAATAGAGGCACTCGCTCTTATGCTAACAAGTGACGCACCGAAACCCCCACAGAAGGCCGTCTCCGGAAAAACCCGCTCAATTTTGGTGGCTATAATGCTGAAATGTAATATGAAAAGCTGCTCATGCCATTACTCATAACTTTGCTATATTGTCAAGAATAATGATCGCATCGGAAGTTACAAGAATGTATCAATGGGTGTATAAACCAGTCCGAAAGCTTCCGCCACTTGTTGATGTGTCACCTTTCCGTTGACAATGTTGGCGCCGCGTCTGATTTCCTCATTTTCTCTCATGGCGCGAACCCATCCCTTATCGGCGATTTCCAACGCATAGGGAAGGGTTGCATTGGATAGTGCCCATGTCGATGTTTTCGGGACGGCGCCGGGCATATTGGTTACGCAATAATGCACCACACCGTCAACCGTATAAATCGGATCTGCATGGGTGGTCGGTTTCGAGGTTTCAAAACAGCCGCCCTGATCAATGGCCACATCCACTATAACTGCTCCTTTTTTCATGGTTTTGATCATGTCCCGGGTGATCAGTCTGGGGGCTTTTGCGCCTGGAATCAATATCGCACCGACGATTACATCTGCTACCCCGATGATTTCGCGCACTTTTTGGGGGCTGGAAAAGAGTAAAAAACAATTGGGCGGCATCACGTTGCTTAGGTACCGCAGGCGTTCCAAACTCAAGTCCAAAAGATATACTTTTGCGCCCAATCCGCAAGCCATTTTTGCCGCGTTGACGCCGACGGTGCCGCCGCCCAGTATCAGCACCGTGGCCGGATCGACCCCGGGTACCCCCCCCAGCAGGACGCCGCGTCCCCCGTGGATCATTTCAAGATATTTAGCGGCTTGCTGAATGGCCATTCTGCCTGCTACCTCACTCATGGGCGTTAGGAGGGGCAGTGCGCCCTCTGAAGTTTGTATGGTCTCGTAGGCAATGTTTACCGACTTTCTTTTCATCAACGCCTTTGTCAGCTGTTTGTTGGCGGCCAGGTGCAAATAAGTAAAGATTATTTGGTGCTCTCGTATCCAATCGTATTCGGAAGCGATCGGTTCTTTCACATGCATCACCATATCGCATTGGCGGTATATCGACTGTGCGGTGTGAATGATTTGAGCTCCGGCGGTCAGGTAGGAGGCATCCGGAAATCCGCTTGCTCTTCCCGCATTCTTTTCCACGACCACGCGATGGCCGTGATGGCACAAAACTTCGACACCGGCCGGCGTCATGGCAACACGATTTTCTTCTGATTTAACTTCCTTTAATATTCCAATAAGCATGACCGCCCCCATTTCTTTTCAGCTGAAAATCCGACACCCCACTGATTCGACGAGTTGCTGCATTTATTTCTTAGCAAATATTTCCTGAAACTGCGATCTTCATTTTTATGAAAAGAGCGCCTTTTTCTTTGCGATTTCAGCCGATATGTGTGAAACTACCTGCAATCATATGGATCTTAATGAATGGGATCGGCAAAACCGGAAGGAGAGGGAACGAATGAGACAAGTGGTCATATTGGGGGCCGGAAGAACCGCCGGGGGAAAATACGATGGGTCATTGAAGGCATTGACTGCTCCGCAGTTCGGGGGACAAGTTATACATGAAGTTGTCAAGCGAAGCGGTATTACCCCGGATATGATCGATCAGACGATTTTCGGCAATGCGTATCAGGCGGGTGTCGGGCCGAACCCGGCCAGGCTTGCCGCTATCGCCGGGGGTATTCCAACCCATGTGCCTGCGGTTTCCATCAATGTTCGATGCGGCTCCAGTATTCAAGCGCTTATTATGGGAAGTCAGGCCATCAAGGCTGGTGATGTGGACACTGTCCTTGCCGGCGGGGCAGAAAGCACAAACAACGTGCCTTACGGATTACCAAAAGCCAGATGGGGGTATCGAATGGGCCAAGGTGCGATGGACGATCTGCTTCATAAGGATGGGTTTTTATGCCCCTTGGGCGGTGGTCTGATGGGGGAGCTGACCGATGCATATGCCAAAGATCTCGGTATTACACGTGAAGCGCAGGACGAGTTTGCCGCACAAAGCCATAACAAAACCGAACAGGCTATTAAGGCCGGAAAATTTGTTGAGGAAATTGTTCCCATCGAAATTCCCGGAAAAAAAGGGCCTGACTATTTCAAGGATGAGGAAATTTTTAGAAGGGGCGTCACCCCGGAAGCCTTGTCCAAACTGCCTTCCGCCTTCATTCAAGGGGGCACGGTGACGGCCGGTAACGCCTGCGCATTATGTGATGCTGCCGCTGCACAAGTGGTTATGGATAAAGAAAAAGCCGAAACATTGGGCCTCAAGCCGTTGGCGCTCATCCGTGGCTACTCCTTTGTCGGCTTTGAACCAAAGATCTTCGGGCTTTCACCGGTAAAGGCGATTCCGGCTGCCTTAAAAATGGCCGGACTGTCCTTAGCGAATATGGACCTTATTGAACTTAACGAAGCGTTTGCAGCTCAATACATTGCCTGCGAACGACAACTCGGACTTGATCGCAGCAAGGTAAATGTGAATGGCGGAGCCATTGCCTTAGGGCATCCCATTGCGGCAACCGGTTCAAAAATTCTGACAACGCTCCTCTATGCGCTCAAAGACCGTGACAAACAATTTGGTCTCGTCAGCGCCTGTGTGGGGGGAGGCAACGGGGTTGCACTGGTCGTTGAAAGGCTCAACTAATAAGAAACGCTCTTATCTCTATGGAGAATAGTTATGTTTAACAATATCTTATTCGATGTGGAAGGCGGCGTGGCGGTACTGACCATCAACCGCCCTGACAAAATGAATGCCGTGAATCATGCGGCGGCCGAAGAAATTGCACAGGCGCTTGATCGGGTGGAAAATGAGGTCGACATTCGGGTGCTCATTCTGACGGGTGCCGGAGAAAAATCCTTTGTGTCGGGAGCTGATATCGACGAGCTGAAAAACCGGAATGCCGTGAGCGGTCGCGCTGTCAGTCGGCGTCGCCAGGAACTTTATTCTCGCATCGAAAATCTTGAGATCCCCTCTATTGCCGCCATTAATGGATATGCATTGGGTACAGGACTGGAGATGGCCATGGCATGCAGTATTCGAATGGCCTCCTCCCATGCATTATTGGGCCAGCCTGAAGTGAAGCTGGGAATTATACCCGGTGCCGGCGGCACGCAGCGATTGCCGAAACTGGTCGGCATGGGCAGGGCCATGGAACTGATTCTCACCGGGAATCTAATCAAAGCCGATCAGGCCCTGGCCATGGGGCTTGTCAACCATGTGGTGGCGCCGGACCAGGTGATGATCGAAGCAAAAAAAATGGCAGCCACCATCGCGAACAGGCCTAAACTGGCTGTTCAGTATGCAAAAGAAGCGATCCTGCGTTCGGGTGAGGGTTCCTTGGCGCAAGGCCTCGCTCACGAGTCTTACCTGCATACACTGTCTTGCGGTACGCGGGACAAAGCAGAGGGCGTATCGGCTTTCCTGGAAAAACGGCCGCCGCACTTTACCGGAGAATAACGAAGTTTACCTTTTCACCTTGAAGTTATGGCATGTTTGTGAATCATAACCATTAAAAATACATAATCTTACTATAGGCTATGCTAGCGCTTTCGAAGAGGATGTGTTCCTGTTACAAAATAAGCCGGCCTTCAAAGTGCTTGGTACCCGCCATGGTTTCTCGGGAATTCCGGAATGAGAATTGTTACAACACATAAGAACACGGATTTCGACGCGTTGGCTTCCACCATCGCCGCCACAATCATCTATCCGGACGCTGTCCCGGTGTTGCCAAAGGTTCTGAACCCCAATGTTAAGGCATTCCTTGCGCTGCATAAGGATCTTCTGCGGGTAAAAACAGTCGATGAAGTCGACTTGGATTCCGTTTCAAGCCTTATTGTTGTTGACACCAACAACTGGGATCGCCTTCAGGTTAAAAAAGAAGCCTTTGAAAATAATAATTCGGAAATCATTCTTTTCGACCACCACCCATACGGCGGAAATATTCAAGCGAATTTATGTGTTCAGGAGGAAATGGGCGCGACGATCACGTTAATGATTCGTAGGCTCAGGGAGGAGAGAAAGCTTATCACCCCAATTCAGGCAACGCTTTTTCTAACCGGAATTTATGAAGATACCGGCAACCTGACCTTCTCGTCCACGATGCCTGAAGATGCCTATTCAGCCGGGTGGTTGTTGGAACGAAAAGCGGATTTGAAGATTCTCGCCAGCCTTCTTCGGCCTACCTATCGTCAACAACAAAAAGATACGCTTTTTGAAATGTTGAAAACCGCAACGAGACAAAAGTTAAATAATTTCACTGTTAGTTTCAGTAAGACCGAAATCAGCGGTTACGTGGACAGCTTGTCGGTGGTGGTTCATATGTACCGGGAGGTGCTCAATGTAGATGCTGCTTTTGGGATTTTCTTTGATCCAGAGCGTGGCAGCAGTATGATTATCGGTCGTAGCAATAATGATGGGATCAACATCGGCATTCTGATGCGAAGCTTTGGCGGCGGCGGACATCCCGGCGCCGGATCAGCGATGCTTAAAGCCGCGTCTCCGGACGCGATTGAAGAGACGATCAAGGAGTTGATTCTCGGTAACCAGCGGACATCCATACGCATCAGTGATTTAATGTCTTTCCCGGTAATGACGGTTCATGAAAAAATGCCCATGAGAGAAGTAGCGCAATTTTTGCGTGAAAAGGGGGTGACGGGTTTACCGGTTGTGAATGACGATGAAGAACTTGTCGGTGTCATTTCCCGAAGGGATTTTAAAAAGGTGAAAAAGGATCCGAAATTAACGGCGCCCGTAAAGGCCTATATGAGCCATCACACGGTTACGATTGAACCGGAAAAGAGCCCTGCGGAGGCGGCCGGATTGATGATCAAACACGATATCGGCCGGTTGCCCGTGGTGGAGAATGGCCGCCTCATCGGTATTGTCACACGGACGGATACCATGCATTATTTTTATGATATTCTACCGGATTAACCTATACTAAAAATGCTGACACAAACGTGCCGGTCACCGGATGCAGCGCTCGTTTTTTTATAGGAATGGGGGTTGACGAAATAACAATCAGCCCCCATTTTTATCTCTGAATTTTGAATGGGTTCTTTTTAAATTATCGTGCGGAACGCACTTGATGATTCTGGAAGTTTTGATTCATTGATCAACCGGTTATTTTTGAGAAAGGAGACACCATGGCGGGCAAGAAGGAAACACGTCAATTTCAAACCGAAGTCCAACAAATGTTGCACCTGATTATTAATTCACTTTATTCGCATCGGGAGATTTTTCTGCGCGAGCTGATCTCAAATGCCTCGGATGCTTTAGATAAATTGAGGTTTCAGGCCCAGACAGACCCGGACTTACTGGGGAATGATACGGAATTTAAAATTCGAATTGATGCGGACAAGGGCAAAAACACATTGACCATTACCGATAACGGTATCGGTATGACCTACGATGAGGTCCTTGAAAATATCGGCACCATTGCCAAGAGCGGAACCGCCGGTTTTCTGAAAGCGATCGAGCAATCTAAAAAAGAAAATTCACTCTCCCCCGAGCTGATCGGACAATTCGGTGTCGGCTTTTATAGTGCTTTCATGGTGGCAGATCGCGTGGAGCTCATTTCAAGATCTGCCGGATCACCATCAGCGGTTCGGTGGGAGTCCACCGGAGGTGGCACTTATACCATTGCGGAAGACGAAAGAGACGCCCGCGGAACGGCGATTGTGCTGCATTTAAAAAAACCGGAGAAAGAAGAGCAGGACTACACGGACGAGTGGACCCTTCGGCAAATTGTCAAGAAACATTCGGACTTTGTAAACTATCCCATTGTGATGGAGTTGGAACGCACCGAGCCCATTCCTGAAAACGAGCAACTTAAAGATAAAGACGGAAAGCCGATTGGTGAAACGACACGCAAGGTATTACGGACCGAAACCCTTAACTCCATGAAAGCCATTTGGGCAAAAGACAAAAAAGAGGTTTCGGAAGAAGAATACAATGAATTTTATACCCATATCAGCCATGATTGGGCACCCCCTCTCGCGCACCTGCATATTAAGTTGGAAGGGGCGACCGAATACACGGCCTTGTTATACATTCCCGGTCAGGCCCCGTTCGATCTCTTTCATCCGGAGCGCAAGCATGGCGTGAATCTGTATTGTAAACGAATATTTATCATGGATAACTGTAAGGAGCTGATGCCGGAATACTTCAGCTTTGTTAAGGGGGTCGTTGACGCAGCGGATTTGAACTTGAATGTAAGCCGGGAAATTCTGCAACAAGACCGGATTGTTCGAAATATCCGCAGAAATCTTGTCAATAAATTATTTGAGCTATTAGGGAATCTCGAAAAGGACAAATATGAATCATTTTATCAAAATTTCGGACAAATTCTTAAAATCGGCATTCCTACCGACTCTGAAAACCGGAACAAGATCGCTGATCTTATCCGTTATCAAAGCACGAAGTCCGATGGCCAGGTGGTTTCGTTAAAAGATTATGTCAGCCGAATGAAAGCGGATCAAAAAGAAATTTTCTTTATAACGGGCGAAAATGCCACGCTGCTGCTCAATAGTCCTCATCTGGAGCGGCTTAAGGCCGATGATATCGAAGTGCTGATCATGACGGATCCGGTGGACGAATGGGTGGTGCAAACGCTCTCGGAATATGACGGAAAACCGTTTAAAAGTGCTGAAAAGGGCGAGCTAGAAACGATCGATGAAGGGAAGAAAAACGAGTACTCAGCCGTATTCGGATTCATAAAATCAAAACTTGACGGCAAAGTGAAAGAGGTAAAAGCTTCTACGCGGCTGAAAACATCCCTGGCATGCCTATCAGGTGATGCTGCGGATATGAGCGCCTATATGGGAAAAATCTTAAAAGCCACCGGTCAGGAGGCGCCAGAGGTCAAGCGCGTGCTGGAGTTAAACGTGGATCATCCGGTACTGCCTAAAATTAAAGAGATTTATGAAAACGATCGGGACAACCCGATGCTTCCGAATATCAGTACCCTTTTGTTTGACGTCGCTGTTATCTCCGAGGGGGGAAAGGTGGAAGACCCGTCTAAATTCTCCCAAACCATCGGCGAGTTATTGTCTCGCGCACTTGTTAAATCATGAAAAAATCACGGTGGGTACACTTAACGTGTTGAATAATCATTGCTTGCTTTTTTGGAACAGAAAATATAACGTTAAAAACCGGTAAATATTTTATAATCCATTATATCAATAGGTTGTCTTCTTGAAACCGATTGCGTGCGTCTATGTGCCGGACAGTACCATTGCCCCTTAGTGTGCTGTCCGTTTTTGCGTGTATGTTTTCGATGGATGGCCCGGAATGTGTGAGGATAATGCTATGAAAGATCGTACGGCGCGTGTCGAAAGAAAAACAACGGAAACCGACATTCGAATTGAGCTGAATCTGGACGGTCAGGGAAAAACAAATGATATCGCCACCGGAATTCCTTTTTTCGATCACATGTTAACGCTTTTCAGCCACCATGGCTTTTTTGACCTTTGCGTATACGCAAAGGGAGACTTGGAGGTTGATTTCCACCATACAGTGGAGGATTTGGGTCTGGCACTGGGCGATGCCTTTTCCATTGCCTTGTCGGATCGAAAGGGAATTTGCCGGTATGGCCACCAGGCAACGCCAATGGATGAAGCCTTGGCGGTTGTTACATTGGACTTATCCAACCGGCCGTTTCTCGTTTACGACGTCCCCGAGGAACTGCTAAAAAACGGGGTGAGTTTTTCCTGCCTCGCCAAGGAGTTTCTGAGAGCCTTTGCCGTTAGGGGTGGAATCACCTTGCATGTGAATGTTGCCTATGGTGAAAATGAACACCACATTCTGGAGGCTGTTTTTAAATCATTGGGCAGAGCGATGGACCAGGCTGTCTCGATGGATGCACGCATTAGCGGCGTTCGGTCATCCAAAGGTCGCCTTTAAACCAGATACGATGCGGGGAATAATGGGAACTGTTTTTAGCCGTGCGATGGCACTCGCGGTGATCGGCATGATGGCCCTATTGATAGGTTCCGGCTATGCAGAACAAAACGAAAACATGGATCAAAATATAGAACAGTCCCATTATCGCAAAATACTGTTGCTGCCGATCAGCAATGCCGTTGATATATATGGCGAGGGTGAGGTTGGAACATGCAGAATTTGCGGCGCAAGTTATGTAACCGGACCGGTCATGGCCTCAGCGCCGGCATTTCTGACTGAAAACCTTAGAACAGCCTTGTCGAAAAAAAAGCCCATCACCGTTATTTCCGAAGAGCATTACCGGGATCTGCGGTCCCGCATTCTGCTGTTGAAGCCGGACGGAGTTTCGGAAAAAGAAATTATGATGACCATCGGTGCGGAGCTGGATGCGGATGCGATTCTCACGGGAAGCGTATATCGTTTTCAGGAGCGCATTGGCAGCGACTACGCCGCTGAATCTCCGGCATCCATAGGGTTTGGCTTGGACCTGATTGAAACGAAAACCGGTAGTATTCGATGGAGTCGACGGTTTGAGGATACGCAGCGGGCCTTATCCGAAAATTTATTCAGCCTGGGGGCTTTTATTAAAAGAAAAGCCAGATGGGTGTCCGCCGAAGATTTGGCGCTTGAGGCCATTGAGCGGGTACTTGAAACGATCCCTATTCAGAATGAAAATGAAAAATGAATTAATAACGATATTGACAGTCACCACCTGAAAGATTATGTTAACAGTTTGACAAAAAATGAAATGCGGTGTTGCTGTCCGTTGATGGCCAAAAAATAACGAGCTACTATACCGGTTTTCATTTATTTTGCTCACTATGGATACCGTTTAAAAGAAAGCATTTGTGGCACGTGATCAGCAATTCAATATCGGGTGCCATTCACACGTCCTTCCTTAATCGTCAAAAAATCTTTTCCCTGACATTGGGGGGTGCTGTTATTGACCGTTGCAATCCCTGAGGATAAAATCTCTGAAATCAAGAACGCGGCTGATATTGTTGAAATCGTATCGGAAACGGTTATTTTAAGGAAAACCGGGAAAGATTTCCAAGGGCTGTGCCCTTTTCACACGGAGAAAACCCCGTCTTTTACCGTAAGCCCGGCAAAACAGATATTTTATTGCTTCGGCTGTGGCGCAGGCGGCAACGTTTTTAATTTTTTAATGAAGAAGGAAGGGCTGACATTCCCTGAAGCACTGAGTAAGCTTGCCAGACGGTGCGGCATTGAATTGCCTTCGGCTCAATTATCACCGACCCAAAAGCAACGGTTAAACGAACGCGAAAAACTATTGACCGTGAACGCAATGGCGATGGCGTTTTTTAATACGAATCTAAAAACAGCCATCGGGTCATCAGCAAGGGTGTATTTGACAAAAAGAGGGATTAACGAACAGACAATTAATCAATATAAAATCGGTTTTGCCCCGGAGGGATGGGACCATCTTGCACGTTTTTTAAAATCAAAAACCGTGCCGCTTCAATTGGGAGAAAAATCCGGATTGTTGCGCGCCAAACAACAGCAGGGTCGCTATTACGATAATTTTAGAAACCGGATAATTTTCCCGATTTTTGACATGGAAAACCGTGTCATCGGATTCGGGGGAAGAGTGATGGACAAGGCGCTGCCCAAATATCTGAACTCTCCTGAAACCCCGGTTTATAACAAACGTCGCTCCTTATACGGAATGCAGGCCGCTAGATCAGAGAGTCGCGCGCGGGAATGTGTGTTTGTGGTTGAAGGGTATTTTGATTTGCTGGCGCTTCATCAAAACGGCATTCAAAATTCCGTTGCCACGTTAGGCACCGCCTTGACGCCCGAGCATATTCAGATTCTGAAAGGATTTATTGGGAGTACCGGTCATATTATCCTGGTATTTGATTCCGATGATGCGGGAATTAAAGCCGCTGAAAGGAGCGTTGAGGTTTTCTCGAAAGGATTTGTTGATGCCAGGATTATTGTCTTGCCGACGGGGCATGATCCGGATTCTTTTATAATGGAAAAGGGACGAGGCGCCTTTCTTGAAAAAGCGTCCCATTCTCTTTCGATTATCCCGTTTTTAATCGAATCCGCCATTAAACGGCATGGGCTTTCAACCGAGGGGAAGGTGCGTATTGTCTCCAACTTGAAAGATGCGCTTGCGGCCATTGAAGATGGGTTGACCCGATCGCTCCATATTCGTGATTTGGCGGAACGGCTTGGTGTGGATGAGACGGCCGTCAGGGAAAAGATAACCGCCGCTATCACTGAACATACGGGCAGGAGAACGCAAAACGCATCGCCGGTCGATAGCAAAAGGGCCATTAACACGGATGCAGGCGGATTGAATATATCGGGTCGTAACCGGATAGAACGCAACATCATTGCGATGATGTTGCAGTTTCCCGACATTATCGCAGAAATTCGGAAAAGAAAATTGCTTGATTTATTTGAAAATACTCAATTAAGGCATCTCGGTGAAATCATACTGGATCAAATAACATCCAGTGGTGAAGATAAAAACGTAGCCGATATCATATCGGCTATTGGCGATGACGCGCATAGAAATGCCGCTGCATCTTTGGCGATCGGCAATGCCCCGTGGGATGATGTCGGTTGCCAAAAACTGATGGACCAGTTTGAAACAAGCTGCGGCAGATACGATAAAAACCTGATACAAAGAATCCGATCTGCTGAAAGCGCGGGAGATTATGAGTTGGTGACGCAATTACAACGGCAATTGCTCGAGGGAAAACAACCCTTGAATGGTCGAACACATTAATTTTTAATATGATGGGTTCTTGCCGGCGCAATGCCTTTTTTCGGCATTGTGCCGGAATAAATACCAAACTGAAACCACCTGAGCCAACAGGAGGCGAGTGTCTATGACGAAGAAGACCGCCCAAGATGAAACGAACGATAAAAAAGTGGACCCAAAGGTGCTGACGGAACTTATCACTCGTGGAAAAAAACAAGGGCATTTAACATATGATGAAATTAACGCTGTCCTGCCGGACGAGATGCTCTCATCGGACCAGATAGATGAAACGCTCATGATGTTCGATGAGCTCAATATAGAAATATTGGACGATGAAAAAGGGATATTGCTTGAAAAGCCCGATAATGCCCCTGTCCTGAAAGAAGACAGTGATGATACCGATTTCGGGACTGTAACAGATCCCGTGAAGATGTATTTGCGCGAAATGGGTATGGTGACCCTTCTCAGCAGGGAAGGGGAGGTTGAAATTGCCAAAAAAATCGAGGCCGGAGAGCAGGAAATCCTTAGATCCCTTTTGGAAACACCAATAGGCATCGACTCTCTCATTACGCTCGGAGATGAAATTGAAAAAGAGGTTCTTCGCCCCAAACATGTTCTCAGGGATTTGGATGAAGGTGATGCCTACATTGACGAAGCACTTCAAATCGAGAATTTTCTCAGTACCATTCACGAGATTAAAAAAATAAACGTCGAGTGTATTGAGTTGCGAGATAAGCTTTTCGAGATCGATATGCCGCAAGATGAGAGGCGTCGGGTTCGACGAAGCGTGGGGCGCCGGAACAGAAAGATTTTTGAACTTCTCAAAGGCTGGCGACTTGAGAGCAATGTCATCGAGCGAATTGAAAATAAAATAAAAAAACACATCGATTGGTTTGATGAAAGGGAAGACCAGCTTACCAGAAGCGCCAATGCCCTCGGTGTGAGCGTAAACGATATACGCATTCAGATGGGTTCAGGGGAAGATGTTATCACATGGGCCGCTGGTCAGTGTGAAAAGGGTAGCGATGAAATCGCCAATCATTTTGAAAAAATAAAAAACACCTTATCTGAAATCGAAGTAAAGGAAAATGAAATCCGGGCAAAGAACCGAGCCCTGAAACGAGTGATGAGCGGCGTTGAAGATGGAAGAATCCGTGCCAAAACCGCCAAGAGTGAATTGATAAAAGCAAATTTGAGACTGGTGGTGAGCATTGCCAAAAAATATACCAATCGCGGGCTTCAATTTCTTGATTTAATTCAAGAGGGTAATATCGGCCTGATGAAAGCGGTGGACAAGTTTGAGTATCGGCGCGGATATAAATTTTCGACCTATGCCACCTGGTGGATTCGCCAGGCGATTACACGCGCCATTGCGGATCAGGCCCGTACGATCCGTATTCCGGTGCACATGATAGAAACCATCAACAAGCTGATCAGAACCTCCCGATATTTGGTTCAGGAACTTGGCCGCGAGCCGTCGCCTGAAGAAATTGCTGAAAAAATGGAAATCCCATTGGATAAGGTTCGAAAAGTATTAAAAATAGCCCGGGAACCCATATCCTTGGAAACCCCCATCGGTGAAGAGGAAGACAGCCATCTTGGTGACTTTATTGAAGATAAAAAATTCATGCTGCCTTCAGACGCCGCTGTCAGCATGAATCTGGCAGAGCAAACCCGAAAGGTACTTGCCACCTTGACACCGCGTGAGGAAAAAGTGTTGAGAATGCGATTCGGGATCGGCGAGAAAGCAGACCACACGCTCGAAGAGGTCGGCCAGGACTTTGCGGTGACTCGTGAGCGTATTCGACAAATAGAAGCCAAAGCGCTCCGGAAACTCAGGCATCCGACCCGAAGCCGAAAGCTGAAAAGTTTTATTGAAAATTAAATCCGATTCAAAATGTGGACCGACACTTGACAAAACAGTATTCTAAAGTTAGATAAGCACTTTCATTACAGCGCTGTGGGCCCATAGCTCAGCTGGTAGAGCCACCGGCTCATAACCGGTCGGTCCCTGGTTCGAATCCAGGTGGGCCCATGTTTTGCTACAATACGATGATGAAGGGCAAACACATATGGCGCGAAACCATAATGAGCGCGATGAACGGGTGGGCGTGGTCGTAAAAACCACGCCTTTTTTTTGTTTTAAAATTATAAATCAACAGATGAGTTTCACTAAACCCGGCTATCGGCTTCAGGTAAGTAAATTGTTAACGATCTATTATAGAGATCGATGATTCGATTATGACCCTATTCGTACAGGATATCATATCCATCATGGAGGCAATTGCGCCCCCCGAATTGGCTGAAAAATGGGATAATGTCGGCCTTCAAATCGGAAAACGAAATTGGCCCGTTCAAAAAGTGGTGACAGCCCTTGATCCATGCCCGGAAGTGTTTCGTGATGCAATCCATCAACAAGCGAATTTACTGATTACACACCACCCCTTGTTATTTAGCCCCATCAAAAGCATTGATCTTGATAGCCCCGTTGGTGCGATGATTGACGATGCGTTGAAAAATCGACTGGCTGTTTATGCCGCTCACACCAACCTGGACAGCACCGCGGATGGATTAAATGATATCCTGGCGCAACGCATCGGCTTAACGAATATTGCCGTCTTGCTGTCTGCTGAAAGGCCTGGGGAAAGCCCTAAAAAAAATTCCTTGCCGGTTCTCCAGGGGTTAGGGCGAATCGGAACTCTGCCTCAGCCCACCAATCTGAAAACGTTGGCGTTAACGATTAAAAAAAGCCTATCCCTCGATCATGTGGCCATGGTCGGCAACCCGGAAATGGCGGTTTATACAATAGCGGTTTGTACCGGCAGCGGAGCAGGCCTTTTGAGTTCTGTTTATGCTTCCGGGGCCGAGGTGTATGTTAGTGGTGATCTGCGATATCATGATGCACGGGAAGCCGAAATGAACCGTTTGGGACTTATCGATATCGGCCATTTTGCCTCTGAACACCTTATGGTGGATGCGCTTGCGGCAAGACTGACGGAAGTGTTCAATGCCCGGGGAGATTCCGTTATAGTTCAAGCGAGTCATGTTGAGAACAATCCGTTTGTCATTTTGTAATCATATAAAAAAACAAAAATGCGCCGAGAAGGAACCGCTCGGCCTGAAAACAAACTACGAATTTACAGGGTGCCATGAAAAATAAACTTGATGTTCTGATTGCGTTCCAAACGCTGGAAACTGATTTGGCCCGCCTTGGTGCTGCACTTGAAAAAATTCCGGAAAGAATCGAAGCGTTGGATGTCGTTTTTTTGGATTTAAAACAAAGAATATCCGAAAAATCCGACAGTCTTGCCGCTCTCAAAAAAGAGTATCGCGCTAAGGAAATCGAGGTGGAAACCAACCTTTCCCGAATCAAGAAAAGCAGGGAAAAGATGGATGCCGTGAAAACAAACAAAGAATATCAATCTATCCTGAAGGAAATTCAGGACATGCAAGACAAAAACTCCCTGATCGAAGACGAAATGCTTGCCGTGTTGGATCGTATCGAAAGTGGACAGAAGGATCTGAAGCAATTAAATGAGAAGATGCTGGTACTGGAAAAAAAGGTGACGGACCAGAAAGCGATTATCCAAAAAGAGGCGGATGAATTAAAGCAACAACTTTCTATAATAAAACAGAAAAAAGATGACCAGTATCTATTGGTTGACCCAAAAATGCTTGAGACCTATAACCGGGTCAAGTTGCGCGTGGGGGCATTTGTTGTGGTGCCGGTAACAAAAGCGGTTTGTAAGGGCTGTCACCTGACCATTCCCCCACAGATGTATAATGAGCTTCAACGGCAAGATAGCTTGCAGTTCTGTCCGCATTGTCATAGAATTATATATTCTGTATCAGAGGAAACATAACCGGTCGGAGTCGACTAAACGATCGTCGGCCTCGAAAGAGGTCGGAGGAAAGTCCGAACACCACAGGGCAGGGTGCTCCATAACGTGGAGTCGCGGTAACGTGAAGGAAAGTGCAACAGAAAGTAAACCGCCCGTCACCAATTGGTGCCGGGTAAGGGTGAAACGGTGCGGTAAGAGCGCACCAGTCCTCCGGGTGACCGGGGGAGCTCGGTAAACCCCACCCGGTGCAAGACCAAATAGAGAAGCGTTTGAGGGTTGCCCGCCCGAGCTTCCGGGTAGGTCGCAAGAGGCGCCTGGCAACAGGCCCCTTAAGATGAATGATCGTTCCTCAGCCTTCGGGTAACCGGGGTTGAGCACAGAATTCGGCTTATTGGCGGCTCCGACCGGTTTTTTCCGCTTTTTACAACGTCGTCGCTATTAACGCGTGGAAATACGATATATGAACGTTTTGGAAACCATTGCATCATCGGGCGCTAACGCCGCCGAAAATGAATCATGCGGCATTTCTTTCTCCGAAAAGGTCAGAATATTTTCTCATGATTATTTGAAATGTTGCCGTTATATTGCCGCATTTACCACCCCCCAGCATTTTTTCACTAAAAAACTTTATTCCACATTGATTTCTTCCTCTCAACTTCTGGAAGACTTTCTGGATTTTCACGGGGCTAAAAACAGCAAGGATTGGTTTTTTTACCGTGAATTATGTGCGGCTGTTCGCCATCTGGGGGCTGCCGGCTATTCACAGAAACACATCTCCAACCGTCTGGATTTTTATTTTCTTTCGGATACGGACGAATTTGAACGAGAAGGCGCTGAAACGCTTGATTTTTTAACCAATACATTGATGAAGATGGCGCCGGTGATATTGAACGAGGCCAAGCGTCTTAATATTCAGTTGCCGACGGATGACTATAAGGCCGATGATTTTCCGGGGGTTACGACCAGTGAGATGCTCCCTTATGACATTGATGATCTGGATAAGGAAAGTCAAAAAGAAAATATTGTTTATATCGCCAGTGAATTTTTAAATATTGCGCGCAGTTTCGATCAGCTCGGGTTTTATGATCCTTATGATATTCAGGAAATCATGAGCATTATTCCCGACAAGGTAAACGAAGTCAAAATGCGCAGTTTTGAAATGATGGTTCACAATCTGCAATCCCAGTTCGATACCTATGTCATTCATGGCGGATACCTGTTCGGGAATCGAAAAATGAAGCAGCTTCGCGGACATTTTTCCGTTGTTTTTCACCTGTTGCAGGTAATTGGCAGGCTGCTTCATTTTTATGAACGGCATCTTCATGATGCCGGATATAAAAACATTTACAAACAGGTCAGCGACAGGCTGTCGGAACTCATTGATTCTCAAAGACTTTTAGATCGAACCATCAATTACGGACTCTATTATGTTTGTCATTTTCTCACGACCGGTAAAGAATTGGCGCGGGAAATTTTAAATGAAAATATTGAAAAAGGCAGCATAACCGTCGGCATTCCCCAAAAATTGGGTTTTCATAGCCGACCGAGCCTTCTGGTCGCTAAAATTGTTCAGCATTACGGTGGCCATGTGGAGCTGTGCATTGATAAGGACCGGTTTGATGCCAGCAGCGTGTTGGATATTCAATGGGCCGGCGGAAAAATTCAAAAAGAAAATATTATCCATGTCGTTTTTCAAGGCGATATTCGTGCGTTACGGGATATTGAAGTGTTGTCGGAGGTCAATTATGGTGAAGACACGATGGGCAAAGGGATCCCTTTGCCTCAAGAATTAAATTACTTAAAATGATTTTAGTCATATAACGCATTCTTTATTATCTTATGAATTCCGCTGTAATTGTCGCCGCCGGTCAAGGCCTTCGAATGGGAGGGCTGGTACGAAAACAGTTTTTACAATTGGACGGCCTGCCGATTCTATCTCATACGTTGCGTGTTTTTAATCAAAGCCGGGAAACAGATCATATCGTATTGGTAATTCCGGAAAGCGATTTTGATTTTTGCAGACAGGTTGTACTACCTCCCGTTTCACCTAAAAAGCCCATTACGCTGGTTCCCGGCGGTAAGGTGCGGCAGGAATCCGTTTATAATGGGTTAAGAACCATTAATGACCCAACCGGCTTGGTTGCCATTCATGACGGGGTTCGACCGTTTATCACCACGGCGCAGTTATCCGCCTGCTATAAAGCAGCCCGGAATCATCACGGTTGCATATTGGGCATACCGGCCTCGGATACGTTAAAGGTCATTTCGGAAAATGGCGGTATTATTCGCACCGTTGACCGGGCAAATGTCTGGTTGGCACAAACCCCTCAGGTATTTCGATATGATTTGATCCGGCATGCCCATGAGCAGGCACTGGCGTCGGGCATTTTGGGAACGGATGATGCGGTTCTTTTGGAAAAGACCGGCCACCGGATTAAAATGATTCTCGGGAGTCGAAACAATATTAAAATTACCACGCCGGAGGATCTTTTGCTTGCCGAGGCCCTTCTTCAATTGATGAGACAAAACGAAAGTCGCTAAGGCAACCGGCAATTTTATTTTTATGGTTCCAAAACGAAGCGGAAAGGAAGGCTATCATGGATACGCACGAACAAGAATCTGAAAATGCCAATATCATGAAACAGCTTCGAGCGACCTTTGAGAAGCTTCCCAATGAAATTCCCGTTTATCATTTTGTATCTCGTGGCGATGACAGCCTATTTGTTCAGACCAATCGGCAAATCATGCGGGCATTTAGAGAGTTGACGGATAAAATAAAATTCAGGGAATATTTTCTGGACAACGAACTGGCCAAAAAATGGAATGCGACAAGATCGCCAACGCTTTTAATCGCACCCGAAAAATACAAGATTAGATGGCTTGGTGCCCCTTTGGGCGAAGAAGGCCGAACCATGCTGGAAACACTGATTCTGGTTGGTCTAGGCAGCAGTCAATTAAGTGATGAAGCTAAAAAAGTATTAAAAAAAATCGATTCTCCCAGAGATGTTAAAGTGTTCGTGAGCGCCACCTGTCCGTATTGCCCACAAGAAGCGGTCAATGGCGTTCGGGCGGCCATCGAAGCACCGGAAACGGTATCATTGGAAATTATAGATATTCAAAGCAACATCGATCTGGCTGAAAAATATTCGGCCATGAGTGTGCCGCAATGTTATGCCAATGATATTCTGGTAGGCCAGGGAGCTCGGCCCGAAGAGCTTTTTATGGCATCATTGCAAAAGCTGGAGCCGGTGACCGTTTTTATACCGGAAAGCGACGCTGCGCTGGTTGAAACCGATCTGGTCATCGTCGGTGGGGGACCCGCCGGGTTGACGGCCGGTATTTATGCCGAAAGATCCGGTTTAAAGGCCGCCGTCATCGAGCGTGATGCACTGGGCGGGCAGGTGGCCACAACGCCTATTGTTGAAAACTACCCCGGTTTCACGCAAGTCGGCGGCAAAACCCTGGTGGATATTATGGTCAGCCATGCCCTTGAGTATGTGCCGATTTTTCAGGGTGAGGAGGTTTTGAATGTCGCTCCCGGCAATCCCATGGTCGTCACCACCACCCGCCGCAAGTTTCATACCAAGACCCTTCTGTTGGCAACAGGCGCCACCCACAGACTGTTGGGCGCAGAAGGTGAAAAGGAATTTAGCGGCAAAGGTGTCAGCTATTGCAGTACCTGTGACGGTCCTTTGTTTAAGGGAAAAGAAGTGGTGATGGTCGGCGGCGGCAACAGTGCGGTGACGGAGGCCTTGCATTTGCATCATATGGGGGTTCGGGTGACGCTGATTCATCGTGGGGATAAATTGCGGGCACAGGAATTTCTTGCCAGGAATTTATTTGAAAATAAGATCCCCATTCTGTGGAATACTCGGATTCAAGCCATTCAAGGCAAAAAGCAGGTGGAATCCGTGCTTCTCGTCAACACCAAAACCAATGAAACCTCCGAATTTAAAACGAACGGCGTTTTTATTGCGATCGGCTATGAACCGAGCGTGAAACTGGCTCAAAAAATCGGCGTTGAGCTCACGCCTGACGGATTTATCAAGCACGATGGCCATCACCGGACCAATATTCCCGGAATATATTCGGCCGGAGATGTGGAGGGCGGATACAAACAGATTGTTACGGCCACCGGGCAGGGATCTGCGGCCGCCTTGGCCATTTTTGAAGATCTGATCAACCCCTACTGGTTGAAAAAATAGGATTCGCGGAAAAGCAGGGGAGATCTATGGTTTCATCAAGGATTGATAGGCTTCCTGAATTTCTTTAAACCGCTTTTCCGCTAATAGTTTAAACTCATCACCGAGGTGGCTGACCTTGTCTGGATGGTATTGATTCGCCAATCGCCGGTAGGCTTGCTTTATCTCCTCTCCGGAAGCATTCGGCAAGACCCCCAAGATGGTATGCGGGGACTTTTTAAATTGTTTTCCGTTGGTTTGGTCTTTTGACTCGTGCGCTCGACCCGCATCATTTTGTCGGGCGCCTTTCCCGTCATGTTGATCTGCAGACCCGGATTCCATGAGACGTTGCTGAATCCGCTTATACAGATGCCATAGGAACCATATAACGGCGATATCATCAAGCCACCCCCAGCCCGGAATGAAATCCGGAAAAATATCATAGGGGGAGGCTCCGTAAAGGACCGCCAATAATATGAGTAAGACTGTTTTCCACATCGTATGGTGACGGTTACCGGTAACAGGTTATGCTTCTGGATAAAACAGAATGGAGTTTATCCAATACTTGACAGGACTCTGCGCAATTCGGCAATTCCGGCTGATTCGCACAGATGCGACACGGACTTTTTCTAAGATAGCCGATGTCAAAATCAAATCTGAATTGATAACCGGATGCGGGGGATAATAGAGACTCATTGCCGGAACCGGACTCAATCGGTATTGAAGGGATACCGGATAAGAGTTGCTCAGGTGCAATTAGTTCGTTTTGAAAAGTCTTTTTTCCGTATTTTAAGGTCATTACTTTAAATTTTGATATTTGTTCCCGTTGTATTCGGTTCGTTGTCCACTTCCCTGACGCTTGCATCATTTCCTTAGCATGGAGTACCGGCGCAGGTAAAGCCTCAATATCCACTTATTCGCGCACAGCTTTGTCGATACAACAAAAAACGGAAGATGATAGGGGGAGAAGCCGCAAAAGCCCCTTGACAGCAGCATTCGATGTATTTAGTGTCCAAACGAAAACAGGCACTTCCCAATCGGAAGCGGTATGTTTCAACCTCATTCAACACGATAACTGCATGTTATAAAATCTGCTGTGAAGGAGATAGTGATTTTGGATATTTTAAAAATGTTTTCACGCCGCGCTTTTTTCAGAATTATCATTTATTTTTTTCTGCTGGGCGCTTTGGTATTTCTACTCATGTTTTTTGGCATGACGCTCTTGAAAACCGACCTGCCGGGAATGATCGGCATCACCCCTGATTCCGAGCTATTTCCGAAAATCACCCAGCTGCTGGCGTCAACCGAAAAGCATCTGTTTCAGTGCGCGCTGCCGACCTTGGCCATTGTTTTTTTGATTACCGCTCTTTCCCTGTGGATGGGGGTTAGAAAATCGCTCAAGAAATTGATGCCGCTCTCAATTGACAAAAAGCAGGGGCGGACGCTAACACCCAAAAAATCGGATGACAGTGAGCTTCACGCACAAAAGCGCCGCCATGATAAACAGATGTATTTTTATTTAGTATCACTGCTTCAGCGTGAAGGGCGCCTGATCGACTTTATGGCTGAAGATTTGAGCTTGTATGACGATGCGCAAATCGGTGCCGCGGTCCGCGGTATTCACGAAAGCTGCAAAAAAATTATCGATAAATCCCTTGCTCCCAAACCGATCATCGATAAAACCGAAGGGGACGCCGTTACGGTTGAACCGGGGTTTAATCCGGCAGCGATCAAACTGATTGGAAATGTGAGCGGGGAACCGCCATTTCAGGGCATTTTGCGTCATCGCGGATGGCAATCCAAAAAAGAGGAGTTGCCGACGCTATCCGGAACCCAGGATGAAGGAATTCTGGCCCCTGCGGAAGTGGAAATCCAATAATATCTCTTTTATAAACCCGTACCGCCCCAGTCGGCGCCATGAGTTGGAAATACATAACCTAAATGATGGAATCTGAATATATCATCGGGATCGATCTCGGTACCACAAACAGCGTGGTCTCGTATACGAAAGCAAGGTTACAACCCGGTCAAACCCCGGTTGTTCATGTGTTGAATATTCCTCAGACCGTCGGGCCCGGCGTGGTGGAAGAACGGCAGATGCTTCCGTCGTTTATTCTGGCCCCGGGTCCGCATGATGTGCCGCAAGACGCGTTATCGCTTCCCTGGCCCGATGAGGCCGCGTTTACCGTGGGAGAATTTGCCAAGACAAGAGGCGTTGAAATTTCTCAACGGCTCATATCCTCTGCAAAATCATGGCTTTGCCATACGCACGTGGATCGCAATAAAGCCATTCTTCCCTGGAAAGGCCCGGAGGATTGCCCGAAGCTCTCACCCGTGGAAGCGTCCGCCAAAATTTTACATCATATTCGACAGGCCTGGAACCACTTGATGGCACAAAAGGACAACGGGGTCGATGAACGGCTCCTGCTGGAAAACCAGGACATTTTGTTGACGGTACCGGCTTCCTTTGACGCCGTCGCCCGGGAACTGACCGTTCAAGCGGCCCGGTTGGCCGGACTTTCGCATGTGACCCTTTTGGAAGAGCCACAGGCTGCTTTTTATGCCTGGATCGCCGCGTCTGGTGAGTCCTGGCGGGAACAGGTTTCCGTTGGGGATATGATTCTGGTGTTTGACATTGGTGGCGGCACCAGCGATTTCAGCATGATTCGTGTGTCCGAAAGTGAAGGGGAGTTGGCCTTGGAGCGAATCGCCGTGGGCGAGCATTTGCTGGTGGGAGGCGACAATATGGATCTGACCCTTGCCTATTCGCTTTCAAAACGGCTTTCAGATCAGGGAAAACGTCTGGACGCCCGCCAAATGCAAGGATTATGGCATAGTTGCCGAAACGCCAAGGAAAAAATATTGGCCGCCGATGGTCTGGCACAGCACCCGATTTCCATTCTCGGTTCCGGAAGAAGCTTGATCGGGGGCACCCTTCGAACGGATCTCACACGGCAGGATGCCGAATCGATCATTCTGGACGGTTTTTTCCCCGCCTGTGACAGGAGCGAGACACCGAAGGCGCCGCAACGGATCGGATTAAAGGAGATTGGCTTGGCCTATGAGGCTGATCCCTCTATTTCCCGGCACTTGGCGCGTTTTCTAAGCAGGCTGGATGCGCATTTGAAGGCACCGGCCCATCCGACGGCCGTGTTGTTTAACGGCGGCGTGATGAAGGCCGATGAACTGCGAAAACGTGTGTTGCATATTCTCAATCAATGGCAAGATTCCGAAAAAGCCGCTCCGGTCAGGGAAATAGCCGCGACCGATTATGATCTGGCGGTCGCTAAGGGGGCGGCTTATTATGGTCTTGCGCGACGCGGCCACGGCATCCGAATTCGCAGCGGTCTTGGAAAATCTTATTATTTGGGTATTGCCGCGGCCATGCCGGCAGTTCCAGGCATGCCCACGCCCATTCGCGCCTTATGCATTGCGCCATTCGGCATGGAGGAGGGGAGCATGGCGGTTGTGTCTTCCCGGGAATTCGTGCTGGTTGTAGGCGAGCCGGTTATGTTTGATTTTTTGGGTTCCGCAGAGCGATTTGACGATGCGCCCGGTACCATTATCGATGATTGGGAAGGGCAGATCGAACCGATTACGACCTTGGAAACCACCCTGGATGGCGAACTGGGCTCTCTGGTTCCCGTTACCCTGGAAATCGCGGTAACGGAAATCGGTACATTGGAAGTCTGGTGCGCTTCCACGACAAACGATCGCAAATGGAAGCTCGAATTCAACGTTCGAGAAAGGGACAGCGGTGGCGATTGATCAGCGGTACATCATCGGTATTGACCTGGGCACAACCAACTCAGCGGTATCCTATGTGGATTTACAGGAAATCCCCCCCCATATTTCTCAAAAAGCCAAACAACAAGCAATCAAGCTGTTTCGCGTGTCCCAATTAACTGGTCCCGGCGAGATAACCAAGCTTTCCGTGCTGCCTTCCTTTTTATACATTCCGGGGGAGTACGACATTTCAAAAGAAGCCGTTGCGCTTCCCTGGTCGGATTCTCCCGCGCATGTGGTGGGCGCTTTTGCCAGGGACCATGGGATCAAAGTGCCTGCCAGATTAATTTCTTCCGCCAAAAGCTGGCTTTGCCACAGCAACGTGGACCGGCAGGCGAAAATTCTTCCCTGGGGCGTTTCCGGAAATATCAATAAGGTGTCGCCAGTGCAGGCGACGGCCGCCTACCTTTCTCATATTCGCAATGCCTGGAACCACGGCAAGGGAGACAACGACGATCTGTTTTTCGAAAACCAGATGATCATTATTACCGTGCCGGCGTCTTTTGACGAGGTGGCCCGGGATCTGACGGTTGAAGCCGCCGCCATGGCCGGTTTAAAAAATATCACCTTGCTCGAAGAACCCCTGGCTGTTTTTTATTCCTGGCTCATTCGGCATGAACACCATTGGCAAGACTTGGTCCGGCCCGGTGAATTGATTCTCGTCTGCGACGTGGGGGGCGGCACCTCCGATTTTACATTGATCAGCTTGCGGGAGACAGATGGCAGCCCTCGTTTTGAAAGAATTGCGGTGGGCGATCATTTGATTCTGGGCGGCGACAATGTTGATCTCGCGTTGGCCCGCACAGTAGAAATGCGGTTTTCCGGCAAGTCCGCATCGCTTGGCGCGGATCGTTGGAAATCTCTCTGCCATCAATGCCGTCAGGCCAAAGAAACCCTTTTGGATGGCCATGCCGCAGCGGTTAAAATTACCTTGATGGGCGAGGGCGGAAAGCTTATTTCCGGTACCTTGTCCGCCGAGCTGACCCGAAAGGACGTGGAGTCGGTCGTGACGGAGGGATTTTTCCCGTTGGTACCCTCCGGCACGATCAGAAAGCGAACCGAACGAAAAGGCATATCGGAACTCGGTCTTCTTTATGAACCCGAAGCGGCCGTGACCAAGCATTTATGCTGGTTCATTGAGCAACACCGAAACGATATCACGATGGCGCTGCAGCGCGAGGATCCCGCCCCCAACCATATCTTATTCAATGGTGGATCTTTAAAGCCAGATATCATTCAGGATAATATTAGAGAAGCGCTGCGTCACTGGTTTGGTGAATCGAACAAGGGACGTCCCAACGTGCTGGATAACCCGGTTCCGGATCTGGCGGTGGCCTTGGGCGCCGCTTATTACGGACTGGTTAAAACCGGTATCGGTATTCGTGTCGGCTCCGGCAGCGCCCGGGCCTATTATCTTGGTGTGGCCACCCAAACGGATAGTCCGGAAAATACACCCGGTGAAGCCATATGTCTGGTAGAACGCGGCCTGGATGAAGGATCGGAAATTGAACTAAGAGACCGTAATTTTAAGGTGCTGGCCAATCAACCGGTTCGCTTTGATGTCTATAGCTCCAGCTTTCGGTCCGGTGATGCTTGCGGTGATCTGGTAACTGTGGATGATTCGTTGACCCCCATGCCGCCATTGCAAACCGTGATTGAATTCGGAAAAAAGAGCCAGCAAACCGAAATTCCGGTTCAACTCGAAGCGACCTATACCGAAATAGGAACACTGTCGCTCTGGTGCCGCAGTCGAGCGACCAATCACCGCTGGCAGCTTCAATTTCAACTTCGGGACCGAGTGAATGTATCCCCTACGGTGGCCGATACACGCGTGATAGAGGCCTCGATTGTGGATGGGATTCGCCATAAAATCGAACGGGTGTTCTCATCACAAGTCAATCGAAATGAACTTGAGTCGGTTGTCAAGGAGATCTCGCAGACGGTGGGGCATGCAAAAGAACACTGGCCCTTGTCCTTTATCCGTATGCTGAGCGATGATCTGCTTGAATTGGAATCGGCCCGCTATATCGTTGCGGAGCAGGAAAGCCGCTGGATGAACCTCGTGGGATTTTGCATGCGGCCTGGGTTCGGGGACGCATTTGACCCCCAACGGCTTAAAAAACTATGGAAATTCCACAAACAGGGGCCGATTCATTCAAAAAACGCACAGGTGCGCTCCGAGTGGTGGATTATGTGGCGCCGAATTTGCGCCGGGCTTACCGCAGGCCAACAACGGCAGTTGAGTCAGGAACTGACATCCGTACTGATGCCCAAAAAAGGGGCGCGAACCAAGATGCCGGCCCAGGAGGTGCTCGAAATCTGGCTGCTGCTGGCCAACCTGGAACATTTGCAGCCGACCGACAAAACGCGATGGGGTGAGATGCTGCTTTCTGAAATTACGCCTAAGAGGAGCAATCCGCAGATGTTTTGGGCGCTCTCGCGCTTCGGCGCAAGAGAACTCCTCTATGGTTCCGTGGACCGGGTTATTCCACCGGACCAAGCCTTTCATTGGTGTCAAGCATTAATGGATCAGTCGTGGCTTCACGTCCGACCGGTTGGCATGGCAGTTTCTCAATTGGCCAGAAAAACGGGCGACCGAATGCGCGACCTGGCCGATGACCAGTTGACGCGTATCGTCGATTGGATGAAAAGATTTCCGGAGCTATCTTCCTGCCTGCCGTTCGTCACTGAAACAACTCCCTTGGCGGCGATAGAAGAAAGTGCGATTTTTGGAGAGCAATTACCATCCGGTCTCATCCTTCACGATTGACCGCATTGTAAAAATAGAAATATCGCCTCGAATGAGATTTAAGTGAGAATAAAAAAATGAATATGCCGCCATCACCCTATAACCTTGCCGTGATTGGCGCCGGTCGATCGACTATCTGGTCGGCTTTACGTATCCCCCTATTTATGTTAACAGTCTGTTTCTCGCGCACTCCGGCGCGGATGCTTATTGATCAATTCATCGATCGGAAATAAATCTATGCGGGTCGGAACGGGATATGATGTCCATCGGTTGGTTCCGGGACGAAAACTGGTCATCGGCGGTGTAGCCATTCCTTATGAAAAAGGGTTGTTGGGCCATTCGGATGCAGATGTGTTGATTCATGCAATTTGTGACGCATTGTTGGGTGCGGCCGGCTTAGATGATATCGGTGTGCATTTTCCGGATACCGCCCTTGAATATCAGAATATCAATAGTATTCGCTTGCTGGAACAAACTAGAGATATCCTATCTGATCACGCCTATTTGATCGAAAACCTCGATGCCGTTATATTGGCGCAAGCACCCAAAATGTCTCCCCATCGCCTCCTTATGCGTCAAAGAATTGCGACAGCGTTGGGGGTGAACGAAGATCAGGTCAATATCAAGGCGACCACGACGGAAGGGCTTGGTTATATCGGAAAAGGTGATGGGATCGCCGCCATGTGCACCGTACTGATTCGTCGGCGGGAACCTGATAACGAGACTTGATTCAGCCACAACTCAGCTTATATTTTGTAAACATTTAAAATCAATTTAATCCAAGCGCATCGTATGGCCGAACAGGATGCTGAGGGTTACTCGATAAGGAAAAAAGAATGTCGATCCGTATTTATAATACGCTTACCAGAAAAAAAGAACATTTCGAACCGCTTCAGGCCGGAAAGGTCTCCATGTATGTCTGCGGACCGACAGTCTATGATAGTTGCCATATCGGCCATGCGCGATCCGCGGTTGTCTTTGACGTTATCATTCGATATTTCGAAGCTTGTGGATATGATGTGACTTATGTCCGGAATTTCACCGACGTGGACGATAAAATTATTCAGCGGGCACAGAAACTCAATACGGATTACAAAATTATCGCGGAAAAGTACATTGCTGAATTTTATAACGATATGGATGCGCTCTATGTGCGACGAGCGACCATCGAACCGAAAGCCACAGATCATATCGCACATATTATCCATATTATCGAAGCCTTAATAGAAAAAAACTTTGCCTACAGGATTGATGGCGATGTATTTTTTTCAGTGAAGTCCTTTGACGGCTATGGAAAACTTTCGGGCCGGAAGTTAGAGGATATGGAAGCCGGTGCTCGGGTGGATGTCGACACCCGAAAACACAATCCGTTTGATTTTGCACTCTGGAAAGCTGCCAAACCCGGGGAGCCATTTTGGGAAAGCCCATGGGGAAAGGGCCGGCCCGGCTGGCATATCGAATGCTCGGCCATGAGTTCCTCCTATCTGGGGCAAACCTTTGATATTCACGGCGGAGGAAAGGATTTGATTTTTCCCCATCATGAAAATGAAATTGCCCAATCCGAAGCCGCCAACGGCAAACCCTTTGCCAGATACTGGATCCATAATGGATTCGTTAATATTGATCATGAAAAAATGTCCAAATCCCTTGGAAATTTTTTATTGATTCGCGATGTATTGAAATCCTTTCACCCGGAGGCGGTTCGTTTGTTTCTCCTGTCCAACCATTACCGAAGCCCGGTTGATTTCACGGGAAAAGCCATGGAAGAAGCCGATAGTGCGCTGGATAAAATATACGCCCTGCTTGAGCGAGTTGAAAAAGAGTTGCCCGGTGCGATAAAGCAGGCCTCCGATGCCGACATTTATTGGCAGCGATTTAAACAGGCCATGGATGATGATTTTAATTCCGCGCTGGGCATCGGTATCCTTTTTGAGGCTGTTCGCGCCATCAACCGTCTATTGGATGAAAACAGGGGCACTGACGCGGTGGATCATATTGAATTTGTCGAAACCGCCGTTTTTGAAATAAAACGAATGGGGAATGTGCTCGGGTTGTTGACTGAATCGTGGAACGATTATTTTAGCAAAAAACGGGAACGAGCTCTTACCGAAACAAAGATCGACCCCGTTAAAATTGAAACGATGATTCAGGAGAGACAAGCAGCGCGAAAAGCCAAGGACTGGGCAAAGGCGGATCAAATCAGAGACCGGTTGGCCGAATTGAAGGTGACCATAAAGGACGGTCCCGAAGGTACGACCTGGAAGGTTGATTAACCCCAAAACGCGATGGCCAGAAGAAACTCTGAGAACCTTCATGCCGTTATTCGAACTTACCTCGCCTTTTACACCCAAAGGCGATCAGCCCGCCGCTATCGCCGAACTCAGCCGCAGTATATTATCCGGTGAAGCGCACCGGGTATTGTTGGGCGTGACCGGCTCGGGGAAAACCTTTACCATGGCACATGTGATTGCCTCTGTTGAAAAACCGGCCCTGGTGATCGCCCCGAATAAAACCTTGGCTGCGCAGTTGTATAACGAGTTTCGGTCGTTGTTTCCATTTAACGCCGTCGAATATTTTGTCAGCTACTACGACTATTATCAACCGGAAGCCTATATTCCCGCCAGTGATACCTACATTCAGAAAGACTCTTCCATCAACGAAATGATCGATAAGCTGCGGCACAGCGCGACCAGATCCGTTCTGTCGCGTCAAGACGTGATCGTGGTGGCCAGCGTGTCGTGTATTTACGGCTTGGGTGCCCCGGAAGACTACCTGGGCATGCGCATCAACCTTAAAACCGATGGGGAATTAAGCCGTGAAAAACTCCTTCGCGGCCTGGTGGATATGCAATATGAACGAAATGATGTTGATTTTCACCGGGGAACTTTCAGGGTACGGGGAGATCGCGTGGAGATCTTTCCGGCATATGAAGAAGACAAGGCGTTACGGATCGAGTTTTTTGGGGATCAGATCGATTGCCTTGCCGAGATCGATCCGCTTAGGGGAATTGTTGTAAACCGGATGGCAAAAGCAACCATTTTCCCGGCAAGCCATTTTGTTACGGACAAGGCCACCTTGCGCCGTGCCATAGACACCATCAAAGCCGAGCTGAAGGATCGGGTGGCCTATTTCGTTTCACAAAAAAAATTCGTGGAAGCGCAACGAATCGAGGAACGAACGAATTTTGATCTCGAAATGATGCTGGAGCTCGGGTATTGTAATGGCATTGAAAATTATTCCCGCCATCTTACCGGCCGAAAGCAAGGCGAGCCCCCGCCCACCTTGCTAGAGTATTTTCCCGACGACTTTATTGTATTTCTTGATGAAAGCCATATTACCGTGCCGCAGTTGGGCGCTATGTACAAAGGGGATCGCTCTCGCAAATCAACATTGGCGGAATACGGCTTCAGATTACCGTCCGCTCTGGACAACCGGCCATTGATGTTTGAGGAATTTCAAGCGCGGGTTTCCCAGACCATTTATGTTTCGGCCACGCCGGCGACATATGAGTTAAGCAGATCAGCCCATCCGCCCGTGGAGCTGATTGTTCGGCCCACAGGGCTTTTGGACCCGCTGATAGACGTCCGGCAAGCCACCCATCAGGTGGATGATCTGTATGAAGAAATTTTGCGATGTACCCGTAACAGAGCACGGGCGCTCGTGACCACCCTGACCAAGCGCATGGCCGAGGATTTAACGGAATACTATGCAGACCTGGGCGTTCGTGTGCGCTACCTGCATGCCGATGTAACGACACTGGAGCGAATGGAGATTATTCGAGATCTGCGAATCGGCGTTTTTGATGTTCTGGTGGGCATCAATTTGCTGCGAGAGGGATTGGATATTCCCGAGGTGTCGCTGGTGGCCATACTCGATGCGGATAAGGAGGGATTCCTCCGATCCGCGCGCTCACTGGTTCAGACTTTCGGCCGAGCGGCTCGAAATGTCGAGGGGCGAGTGATCATGTATGCGGATCGAATGACAAACGCTATGAAACAGGCAATGGAAGAAACCGAACGCAGACGAAAGACGCAAATGGTATACAACCTCCGGCACGGCATTACGCCGGCGACTATTACCAAACCCCTGGGCACCGCCCTTGATATTTTTTACAAAGCGGAGCCGATTGAAAAAACAGGTGTTTCCGAGTCTATTAGTCCATACGACTCAAAAGAAAGTATTGAAGAAACGATTCTGGGACTGGAGAAAGAAATGCATGCGGCCGCCAGGGATTTAAATTTTGAACAAGCGGCTGTTCTTAGGGACCGGATACACGAGTTGAAAAAATTGATGGTGTTTGAACTTTGATAAGGGAATCGCAGGGTGTCCGAAAGTTTTAGAGAAAAACTGTTGCATGTATCCAAGGGTCCCGGTGTCTATCTGATGAAAGATACCGAGCAGACCATTCTCTATGTCGGCAAGGCCCGTAACCTGAAAGCCAGACTTTCCTCCTATTTCGTCAATCAAAGCCAAACAGATATCAAAACAGTCGTTCTCATCTCAAAAATTGCGAGTTTTGACACCATTGTCACTGCCACGGAACAAGAGGCGCTGATTCTTGAATCAAACCTGATTAAACAATACCGCCCGCGCTATAATGTTATTTTGAAGGATGATAAGCGCTATCCGATGATACGACTCGACACCACGAACCCATACCCGAATCTGACGATTGTCCGTAAAACGGCAAAGGATGGCGCACTGTATTTTGGCCCTTATTCCTCAGCAAAGGCCGTTCATCAGACGCTTAATCTCATCAATAAAACCTTTCAACTTCGAAAATGCGGGAAATCCAAATTTAGCAATCGATCCCGGCCTTGCTTGAATTATCAAATGGGACGGTGTTTAGGGCCCTGTTGTTTGCCTGTTGATGCAGCTGCCTATGACGATATGGTGCATGAGGTGGTTTTGTTCCTTGGTGGTCGCACACCGGATCTTATTCGAAAAATAAGAGCGGCAATGACAACGGCCGCCGGTGTTCAAGATTTCGAGAAAGCCGCCGTGCTGAGGGACAAGATGTATTCCATTCAACACATCACGGAAAAACTCGTGGTAGTCACACGTGATCAAAAGGACAGGGATGTGCTTGCCCTTTCGCGCACGCCGGATTTATCCGTCATGACCTTATTGACCATACGCAGCGGGTATATGGTGGGCTATCGTCACTTCGAATTTCAGGAAACGATCGCCACCGATGAGGAGATGGCGGCTGCCTTTATCCGGCAATATTACGAGCAAGCCCAGCAAGCACCGGAGGAAATACTTCTTTCCATTGCCATTGAAGAGGCCCCCTTGCTTGAAAACTGGTTAAAGGACCAAAAAGGAAAAAAAATCAGCATCCTGTGCCCTCAGCGAGGCGAAAAATGGAAACTCGTGCGCATGGCGAAAGAAAATGCGGATAACCGGCTAAACGATCTTCGAATGGCCGCCACATTCGAAAAGGAGTTGCTCTATCGACTTCAACAACGATTGAAATTGAAAAGGTATCCAGCTCGAATCGAATGCTTCGATAATTCGAACACCTATGCATCGAATCCGGTTTCGGGAATGGTCGTCTTTGAAAACGGAAGGGCCAAAAAATCTGACTACCGGAGCTATAAGCTTCGCACGGTTGCAGCGCCTGACGATTATGCCGGTATGGCTGAGGTGTTAACCCGACGATTCGATAAAAAAAACGATTTGATGCCCTATCCGAATCTCCTGATGGTAGACGGCGGCAAGGGGCAACTGCAAATCGCCTGCAGTGTACTGACGTCACTAGGGCTTGAAAATGATTTCGATATCCTGGGCATTGCAAAAAAAGATGAAAAACGAGGGGAAGTTAAAGATAAGATTTTTCTGCCGGGCCGTGCCAACCCGGTCAATTTCGGCAGGGAAGAGGATCTGCTTTTGTTTCTGCAACGAATCCGTGATGAATCGCATCGATTTGCCGTATCCTTTCACCGGCGGCAACGGGGGAGTACGGCTATCGAATCGATTTTGGATACGGTTCCGGGTATCGGGAAAAAGCGAAAAGAGGCTCTGTTAAAAAAATTCGGCAGTATTGCAGAAATTCGCACTGCTTCCAATACAGCGTTGTTATCTGTGCCGGGCATGAATCGTGCGGCAATCAAAACGTTGCGTAACACCTTGTCGGATTGACATAACCAAGAAAATCGGACCGCTATATTCCAGAATAGCGTCTTTTTTCACACAACAACGCGCATTCCCGGTATCATCGTCGATCATTTTGGACGATATTTGTCGTAACGCCACAAAATTATTAAAAAATAACTAAAAATGGCGCCGATGAGCCAGAGAGAATCTTGGCTTTATTATGTTTGAAATCAGTGTTATAAGTAAGGTATCTTCTTGACATCCGAGTTAAAAACGGAAAAACTGACACCGTTTTAACACATCGATCTTTATCCGGTAAATAGGCGTGCAGGCCAGTCGCATTGGAGATGAGCGAATGGATATTAAAACGGGACTTGAAAAAGAATTGAAATCGGCGGAACTATACAAGTCGCAGGGCCTTTACGTCGAAGCTAGGAAGGCCTACGATGCAGCCGTCAAAATTATCGAGGCCCATCCCCAAATTAAAAACAGGGAAAACCTTCTCTCCGCCATGGTGCAGAGGATCGATGAGCTTGAAGAAACATTTGAGAAGGTCGAAGCTGCTCCATTGACGCATGAAATGACCCCTCAGGTTCAATCGCTGATTAAAAATCTCTTTACATTTTCCAACAAAGAAGATCCGGACAACGCGGCACTTGATGGCGCCATAACGCTGGCAAAATTCGGTCAGATCGAGCGGGCCATTTTTGAACTCGGCAATTTGCTTGAAAGAGATTCAGTTCGAGTGGCTGCGGCTAAAAATATACTTCGGTGCTACCAGCTTCTTTCAAAACCGCAGAAAGCCGAAGAAATGTATCGCGAATGGCTTTCCAATTCGTTTTTTTCGCCCAAGGATCTCGAACAGGTTCGTTTGTTTCTGGATAAGCTTATTGCGAAAAACGAAACAGGCGCTTCGATAATTGACCCCGCCCTTCTTGATACCCAAAGAACTCAGCCCATCGTATATGGGGAAGCCCCCAATGAATTGGATATCGGCTCTGTCATAATTACATTGGACAGCGGGCCGCTGCAAGGAAAACCCATCGAGCTGGATGTTCGTTTGCAGGCCGGCAACATCGTCAGCGTGATTATTGAAAGCAAGGAGAAGTCTCTTCTTGATAACTTAAGCGTGGGATTCCGTTTGACGAATATACAATTCAATTCGACGGTCGCAATCTTTCGTGGGGACGGCATCGTGTCCGCCAAGGCCCGGATTGACTCCGGTCCCAAGAGGGGAGCTTATCATCTGGATATAAAGATTGCGCAATCATAGACGACTCAACAAAATATCAGGATGAAGATGATGATCAAATAGCACCCATCCGCAAGTAGTTTGATATCAGTTTTTATGTGGGGTTTACAGAGGGTTTGGTTCTATCGCATCGCAATTGAGACGGAGTAGGCTTTATGGCAATTTTCAACATGAAAAAAAGAGAAATCGAGTGTAAAATTGTATATTATGGACCCGGCCGTTGCGGCAAAACCACCAATCTTGAGCAAATTTTTAAATCGTATAAAAAACAGATCTCAGGAGAAATGGTTTCAATTAACACCGAAGGTGATAGAACACTGTTTTTTGATTTTCTTCCCATGGGGTTGGGAAAAATTCGTGATTGTGAGGTTCGGGTGCAACTTTATACGGTGCCCGGCCAGGTGAAATATAAATCGACGCGGAAACTTGTGCTCAAAGGCGTAGACGGCATTATTTTTGTCGCCGACTCACTCATCGTCCGACGCGAAAGCAATATGAAATCGCTGAAAGATCTTCACGAAAATCTAAAGGATTATGGATTAAGTATTTTTAAAATACCGCTTGTAATGCAATACAATAAGCGCGACCTCGAAAAGCAGGGTATTCCATTGATGCCTATTGAACAGATGGAGCGAGAACTGAATCATCAGCTCAAGGTTCCAACTTTTCCGGCGAGTGCGGTTTCGGGTGACGGCGTCGGCAAAACGCTTCTGGAAGGGTTGAAACTTACCCTTCAACATCTTCAAAAAGAGCTTAAATGGGCGAAGTAGACGCGTTGTACAGACGAGACGGTATATGAAAAATATCGTATTTTCCGGAAAGCTTGAATTCTTGAATCTCGCGGAGTTAATCCAATTGATCGGGAATAACGGATCGACCGGAATCCTGGAGATTCGGCATTCAGCCGCCTCTGCGCTGGGTGTTATCTATTTTTTAAATGGAAATCCGGTCGATGCGCATGCCGGAAAAGCCAGGGGGTTACCGGCTGTATACGATCTTTTTGGATGGCAATCGGGCGAGTTTTTTTTTAGCGAAGAATCCGCAAGAAGACATAAGGTCATTTCGAAAAACCGGATGGAAATTATTTTAGATGGCCTTAGAATGGTTGACGACGGGAAAACTAAAATTTTAGGGGTACGCTCTGTGGACACACATTTATCTCCTTTATCCGTATCACATGACAAAATGCTGGAGGTCAAAGGCCCACTCGTTGATTATATCTATGTGGTGGATGAAGAATCCTTTCTGGATGGTCAAATTGTTGCTGCAGAGGGCAAGCACGGCAGTTGGATTTGGGTAGTGCTCGAAGGAATGGTGGACATCGTAAAAGAAACCAAAAGGGGACCCGAGGTGATTTTAAGGCTATCCGAAGGTGCTTTCGTCGGCAGCTTCGCTTCTTTTTTGCCGGGAGATCACGTCCGTAGTGCAGCCGCTATCGCCAAGGGCAATGTTCAGCTCGGGGTTCTCGATGCGCCTCGTCTTGCCGGTGAATTTGCTAGCCTTTCCCCCACATTTCGTCGAATTTTAATCAGCCTTGACAAACGACTCAAAGAAGTGACCAGCCGTTTGTTGGAAATTCGTGAAAAGAAATTGGATGGTCTTGAAGTACCGAAAGGGCTTGAGCCCTTTTCATTGGATGGAGAAAGAAAGGACAAGCTGTTTTTCATTAAAAAAGGACAACTCGCAATTGTTCGCCACACGGATTATGGCCATATTCAGCTTGCCAAGCTTGTAAAAGGGGATATATTCGGCTATCTTTCATTTGTTCAGACCGGTCATGAGCCTTTTTCCGCCGCAGTGTATGCTTCTTCCGATCTTGAAGTCACCGAGATAGATGAAGAGGCACTTCAGGTTGAATATGCAAAACAATCAAACACGTTGAAAAACCTTCTTGAGCACACAATCGCTTGTACGACCATCACGACACAATTGGTGATGGATGCTTTTTTAAAAGCAAAGAGTGGCACGGGAAAGCGTTGAAACAAAAAAAAGGAGGCGCTTGAAGCGTTATGTCCATGCCTAACAAAAGAATATCCGGTCGTCTCGACTCTCTGAATTTGTCATATATCCTGTTAAATGAAGCGGATCAGATTATTCATCAAGGGATGGGCCGCACGCTGAATCTGTCTGCAAAAGGCGCATTTTTAGAGACATCTTTCAATATTGCGTCGAATCATATCGTTGTTCTTTCCATCGGGCTTGCCGATGAGCTTATAGATATAAGAGGGAAAGTGGCGCACAGCCGTCCACTTGAAAAAGGAATGTTTGGAACAGGTATCGAATTTATCGACGTATCGGATACCGAGCTCGAAGCGCTGAAGCGGTTTCTTGAAACGCACACCCATCATTTTATCGAGCCATAAAAGATTTATTGTTTTCCTTCGAATTAACAGTGCCGTTTGGCGATAATTGCGTTAAGTGGCACAACTCTGATTTGCCTTGATCACTCAACTATTTCGTTTTATAAGTCACGACGCGTTGAACTGAGGGGTGTTATACCTTTTAGCGCATTTCTTCCTCAAAAAAAAAGGATGGATAAGTTATGGTGAGCCAAGCAGTAATAGAGACCGATTTTCCCGATTTACCGCTCATTAAAAAAGGAAAAGTCAGGGATATATATGACATGGGAGATAGCCTTCTGATGGTAGCCTCGGATCGAATCTCAGCCTTTGATGTCATCATGCCTGATCCTATTCCGGACAAAGGAAAAATTTTAACTCAAATTTCCCTGTTTTGGTTCGATATCATGCAGCCCCTTGTAAAAAACCATGTAATAACAAGCGATGTTACTAAATATCCGAGGTGTTGCAAGCCTTATGCGGATGCCCTTGCGTCGCGGAGCATGCTGGTCAAAAAGGCGGAACCGCTTGCCATCGAATGCGTCGTCAGAGGGTATCTTTCGGGTTCAGGGTGGAGCGCCTATAAACAAACGGGAAGTGTCTGCGGTATTAAGCTGCCCTCCGGTTTAAAGGAGTCGGAACAGTTGCCAACCCCCTTATTCACCCCGTCTACCAAAGCGGAACTCGGCGAACACGATATCAATATCGATTTCAAAGAAGCCGCTCGCATTGTCGGGAAATCCGTTGCTGAAAAAGTGCGCGCGTTAAGCCTTGCGATTTATCAAAAAGGCGCTGAAATAGCGGCTGCCAAAGGAATAATCATTGCGGATACAAAATTTGAATTCGGCATGTTGAACGACGAATTGATTCTCATTGATGAAGTGCTTACGCCGGATTCCTCGCGTTTCTGGCCCAGTGCCTTCTATCAGCCAGGTAGCGGTCAAAAAAGTTATGACAAACAATATCTCAGGGATTATCTCTTGTCTCTTGACTGGGATAAAACCCCGCCGGGACCGCCATTGCCCAAAGAAGTAATTGAAAATACGCGCGCCAAATACGTGGAGGCGCTAAAAGCGCTGACGGGCAGAAATGATGTCGTTTGATGATATTCAAATCGTCTCCTTGTCCCGAATCAATTTGGATGAGGAGACTTATCGAATTACAACCGACAGACAAAAGAACGATATATCGTTATCCATAAGTTGTGTCGGAATGATTAATCCTCCCATATTGCTGCCGCGAGATGGCGCATATATCATTGTGTGCGGTTTTCGCCGTGTGCTTGCAGCCGCGCAATTGCGCTGGACAGATTTGCCGGCCAAGGTTTTGGATTCGAACATCTCTCACTTAGCATGCATCCAACTTGCTATCGCCGACAATGCCGGTCAAAGACCGCTTAATCCTGTTGAGGCTTCCAGAGCCATCAACTTGTTGATCTCATCGATCAGCGATAGCAAGGAGTTGATTCGAATATCGAATGCGCTCGGACTACCTGTGAACGACCGTCTCATTGAAAAGATGGTGCCGGTTTGTCAATTGTCTCTGGAGATTCAAGAAGGCATCCTATCAAACGATATTTCTTTGTCCGTCGCGCTGATGCTGGCTGCGTTTGACCCGAACACTGCCAAAATGTTCGCGACTCTGTTTAACAGGTTGAAAATCAGCCTGAGCAAGCAAAGAGAAATAATTACATTGATGCAGGAAATCTCACTTAGGGAGGATCGTTCTATTCTTTCGGTCTTAAAGGACGAGGCCATCCAATCCGCATTGAATGATTCGAATCTTGATCGCGCCAGAAAAACCGATATGATTCGAACCTATCTGAAACGAAAACGTTTTCCAGCCATCACGCAGGCAAAAACTGCCTATGAGATCCTGCTCAAGTCCCTACAGCTCGGCCATACCGCAAAATTAATCCCGCCACCGGATTTTGAAGGCACCCACTACACACTCAATCTGTCTTTTTCAAATCCACACGATCTAAAAAAACATATAAAAACCATAGATCGCCTTCTATCCCATCCCGATTTTTGTAATCTTATCGACTCGACAAAATAGACATTATTCCCTCGGCAACCTACTAACAACCTGAATATTTGGATAAAACAAATTGTTTTGGGGCCATTCGCTTGACAAATTTAAATACATATTTTACATAGTATTTTAAGAAATAAATACAGTTCATTATTTATATGGGCATACATGAAAGAAAAAAGCGCGAAAAGGAACACCGGCGCCAACAAATTATGGTTGCTGCCAAGAAGCTTTTTGCGGCCAAAGGATTTAGCCGAGCGACAATCGAGGAAATAGCAACAGAAGCAGAGTTAAGCCCTGGAACACTCTACTTATATTTTAAAAACAAGGACGAACTTTTTGCCGCACTGTCCATTAAAATCCTAAAATATCTCATTGCGCGCCTGGAAAAACTATGTTCTGAGACCGAGCTTTCCCCTGATCTGCGACTTATAGCGTTAAAAGATGTGTTATACGATGCCTGCGCCTTCGATTCTTGGATACTAATCAATACGTTTCGTCTTCAGGCAAGCGATATGCTTAGAAACTTAACCGATGAGCTTGTTGCGGAGATCGATGCATACACATGCAGAATTGTCAGTATCATGGCCGATATTTTGGCAAAAGGCATTGTTTCCGGCGTATTTATCGACCGACCGGCCAATAGCGTTGCCTCCGTACTTTGGGCACTTTTTTCGGGCGCGGTTCTGTTTGATGAAAGTCAACGTGGCGACCACGAGCAAAGCCGTGCCCTGCAAACATTAGACAGCGCCTTTGAGATTTTTTCACGTGGTATTAGTCGGATGGAGCCAGTGACTTCAAAAACAATTCCCGGATTGTAACCGGAAGCGACAAGACCCGTTTGCATCTTCTTATCTTATCGCCCCCCAATGATCAGATGCTGCTATTCAGCATGATTTTTTTTTGATCTATGCAAATTATCATGATAAAGGAAAAGCATGGCGTTATTCTAACGCCGATAATAATGTTGAGCCGGTGTGTTTTCAACTACGAGGAGGAGATATATGGGGGTTGTGACCATTTCACGCCAATTTGGGGCGGGTGGATTGACATTGGGAAAAATGATCGCCCAAAAAAACGGATACACTCTTTTTGATAGTGAAATTTTGACGATGGTTGCGGAAAAGGCCAAGGTCTCGACTGATTGGGTAAAAGCAATGGAAAAAGAGGCAGGCGGCACATTTCAGAAAATTTTATCCGGATTGGTGTCCAAATCACTTGTAGATCGAATCCTATCGGATGAACATGGGTACATTGACGAAGTAATATATGTCGATCTTCTTGATAAAATTATTACAAAAATAGCGGATGAGGGAAATGCCGTTATTATCGGTCGCGGAAGCCAGTATATTTTAAAAGAACGCAAAGGCGTCATTAGTGTGTTATTGGTCGCCGAAAAAGACGACCGAATCGAATTTATTGAAAATAAATATAACCTCTCACACAAACAAGCGTTGCAATCGATTCTTACAGAAGATAAACGGCGAAGTGGTTTATATAAGAAATTTGGAAAAGAAGACTACGATGAGCCCGGACTATATGACATGGTTATTAACACAAGCAAGGTGGATCTTAAAACCGCGTGTGATCTGGTTTGCCAACTGGTGGCCGCATTATAACTGAAAACGATCAGCTGTTATAAGACAACTTGGATCCGGATTATTTTTATTGCGGCCCTTAAAACTATATATTGATCAGTGTGTGGCTCGGGATCGTGTTGCCCTTGACATCGTATCCCGTTTTTCTCATATTCCTCATGAAACGGTTAACGCTTCCGCTACGGTTTATGATGCCGTAACAAAAGGGCAAGAAGATCCTGTTGCTCGGGGGAAACAGATATTATTTCTGACGCGCAACAAAGGCGCATTTGTCAGGTCTTGCCCGGGCACCGCGCATTATACTTGTTGCGGATATAAGATTCTTCATATTGGCACTTATTGCACCATGGATTGTGCTTACTGTATTTTGCAGTCATATTTTCACCCGCCCGTCCTTCAATTTTTTGTCAATCACTCGAATCTGTTCAAAGAACTTGACGATCTTTTCTCGTCAAAGGGAATTCACCGAATCGGCACCGGTGAGTTTACGGACAGCATGATTTGGGAGCCGGTAACGAATCTTTCCAGATCTCTCGTATCAAGGTTTTCCCATCAATCACGGGCGGTGCTTGAGCTCAAATCCAAAACCGTCAATATCGGCGGGCTTGAGGGAATCGATCACCAGCGTAAAACCATTATGGCCTGGTCCCTAAACGCCCTGAGTGTCATCGAAAAACAAGAACGTGGCACCGCTTCGTTGACTGCACGATTGAAGGCGGCATCAACCTGCGAAGCCTGGGGCTATCCCTTGGCTTTTCACTTTGACCCCATGATGATTTACGAAGGGTGCGAGCAAGAGTATCGATATGTGGTCGAACAGATTGTAAAACACGTCTCTGCGGACAATATCGTTTGGGTGAGTCTCGGTACCTTTCGCTTTATGCCCGATTTAAAACCGATAATTCAGAGGCGTTTTAAGGAATCAAAAATCGTATATGGCGAGTTCATTTCCGGCATAGACGGTAAAATGCGATATTTCAAGCCGCTACGTATCGCGCTGTATCGGAAAATGGTGAGCTGGTTTCGGGAACTCGCGCCGAATGCGGTGGTGTATTTATGTATGGAAGACGATGAGGTGTGGCAAAAGTCTTTTGGATTTACGCCTGCTGAGCATGGCGGGCTTTCAAACATGCTGGATGCAAGTGCGGCAAAGCATTGCGGGGTTCTTCCCTAGCGGAAAGGCCGGTATGTGCACCATACCGGCCTTTCGTATTTTAAATCACAACATAACTACTCAGGAATACAGAATTCAGGATTCTGTCTCCTGGCTACTGAGCAGTTACATCACAACTTACTCTTTTTCTTTATTGGCTGCCTCGATGACTTTCTGGGCCAGTTGAGCCGGAACCTCATCATAATGAGAGAACTCCATTGAAAAAACCCCTCTGCCGCCGGTAATAGATCGCAGATCCATTGCATAGGTTAAAAATTCAGACATGGGAACATGAGCATTGATTACCTGGTTTTTCCCCTTGGTGTCCATGCCCAGCACACGCCCCCGGCGTCCGTTTAAATCTCCCATAATATCACCCATAAACTCGTCGGGCGTGGTAATGGAAACGGTCATAATCGGCTCCAAGAGTACTGGATTGGCCTCCTGAAGGGCTTTTTTGTATGCGAGTGACCCTGCGATTTTGAATGCCATTTCGGACGAATCCACCGCATGAAAGGAGCCGTCATCTAGAATGACCTTGAAATCAACCATGGGATACCCCGCCAAAATGCCTTTTGCAGAGGCATCAATGATGCCTTTTTCAACTGCCGGAATGTAGGTCTTGGGAATAACACCCCCGACAATTCCATCCACAAATTCAAACCCGGCCCCGCGGGGCAGTGGTTCCATTTGAATCCAGCAATCTCCGAATTGGCCGTGACCACCTGTCTGCTTTTTGTGGCGACCTTGAACCCGCACTTTCTTTTTAATGGTTTCACGATAGGGAACCTTTGGCGGATTTAAATTCACTTCAACATTAAATTTGCGTTTCACCTTTTCAACCGCGGTTTCGATATGAATTTCCCCGCGCCCGGCTAACAGAATCTCCTTGGTTTCCGAGTTGCGAGTCAATTTCAAGGCGATATCTTCTTCCAGCAACTTATTCAGGGAAGAAAACACTTTATCCTCATCGCCCTTGTTTTTTGCCTCGACTGCAAATGAGATAAGTGTGGGAAGCGCTTCCGCGCATTGAAACCGAACTTTTCTATTCTCCGCGCAAAGGGTGTCTCCGGTGCTGGTATCCTTAAGTTTGGCCACTGCCGCAATCGATCCGGGACCGGCTGCTTCAGCAGGTTTTTGTTCCTTTCCGGCCAGACGAAGCAGTTGGCTGTATCGTTCTTTAATTCCTTTATTGGTATTATAAAACGTGCCGTCTCCGCCGATGGAACCGGATACGACGCGAAAGACCGATAACCGTCCCGCATAAGGATCTGTAATGGTTTTAAAAACAAAAGCGGAAAAGGGGGCCGCGGGGTCCGGTGTACATTCAATCTCATTTTTCCCGGCTTCGTCCATCGCCTTAAAACCGCCGCGATCGATCGGAGAGGGCATACAATTGACTATAAAATCAGACAATAAATCAATCCCGATATTTTGTGTGGCGGAACCGCAGATCACCGGCACGAAAGTTCTGGAGAGGGTGCCGGTTTTCAAGGCCGATTTTATTTCCTCATCCGTTAAGGATTCTCCTTCAAGATATCTTTCAAGCAGCGCGTCATCGGCTTCGGCGACGTTTTCAATCAAGGCTTCCCGCGCAGCTTCTACGCTATCCGTCATGTCAGCGGGGATAGGGATTGCAGAGGCCTTTCCTTTTTCGTCATAAATGTATGCCTTCATATTCACCAAATCGACAAGACCTTTAAAGTCAGCTTCCGAGCCGATGGGTAGTTGTGTGACAATGGGTTTTGGCGTGAAGCATTGCGCCGCATCCTCAAACGCCCTGGAAAAATCAGACCGTTCCCGGTCTAGCTTGTTGATAAAAATAACTACGGGGAGACCGAATTCTTCCGCAAAGTCCCATCCCATTTCCGTTTGAACTTTCACGCCATCGACTGCATCAATGACCATTACAATCCCATCAACAGCCTGCATGCAGCTTTTGGTATCCGTGAAAAAGTTCTGATCGCCGGGCGTGTCCAGAATATTGATTGTATGTTTCTTCCAGGGGAATTGATGAATTCCGGTACTGATACTCGATCGTCGTTTGATTTCCTCCGGCTCGAAATCCATCACGGTGTTGCCTTCTTCCACCTTGCCCAGCCTGTTGGTCAGTCCGTTATTGTATAACAAGACCTCGGCAAGGGAAGTTTTCCCGGCGCCGCCATGCGCGACGAGTGCGATGCTTCTGATTTTATCAACCATTTCAGTCACTTAATCTCCTCTCTGCAAAAAATATGTTGGCTCCCCGCTATGGATATGAATAAGTGTTAAAATTGTGATTTTTATCCACATCATCCGGAAAAATCAAGGGAAAAAAGGGCCGGTGCGCATGAATCACGGAATCCTGATTGGCTTAACGCGTTAACCGAATGATAAACTCCCGGTTTCCCTTGGGGCCCAGAATCGGGGATGGAATCGGATGGTTGGCGCATAAGCCGATTTTTTGAAAAAAGAGACTTAAATCATGAATCACGGCATCATGTTGCGCCTTGTTTCGAACCACACCGCCTTTGCCGACATGGCCCCGTCCCACTTCAAACTGGGGTTTGATCAGCGCCAGAATGAATGCATCTTCCTTCATAAATTTCAGTGCCGCCGGAACCACTATCTTTAAAGAGATAAAAGAAACATCGATAGTAACTACATCCACATGCGCTTCAATTTTGTTTGCGGGTAAATGGCGAATATTTTGTCGCTCAAGCACCACGACACGCGGGTCTTGCCGTAATTTCCATGCCAGTTGGCCGTATCCGACATCCACTGCATAAACGCGGCGAGCGCCATGCTGCAGCAAACAGTCCGTAAATCCGCCGGTGGATGCGCCGATGTCCAGGCAATCGGTATCTTGAACACTCACCGGAAAAGCTTTCAAGGCGGCTTCCAATTTCAGCCCACCGCGACTGACATAGGGAATATCCGAACCCTTTAGTTCAACATGAGAATTGATGGTTACCAGCGTTGCGGGTTTATCAACGGGAAACCGGTTGATAAGCACATCGCCGGCGAGGATTCTGTCGTGCGCGCGTTCACGACTTGAAACCAGTCCTTTTTCAACCAGGTATCGATCAAGTCTTATTCTTTTTTCTGTCATAAAAGGAATGGCGATGAGTCTTTTTGTAATAGTTCGCCGGCCGCATGGACAATTGCATCGGCATCGATTCCATGCAACGAACGAAGCATTTTCTGAGGACCATGTTCAACGAAATGATCTGCGATGCCGATACGCTTCATCTGAAAGCCGGTAACTCCCCGGTCACTTAAACATTCCAGGACGGCACTTCCGAAACCGCCTTGGCGTACATTTTCCTCCACGGTGATAATCCGGGGTATTTTCATTGCCAAGCGGCAGATTAAGTTTGAATCGAGTGGTTTTATAAAACGGCAATTGACGACGGTAGCACCAATGCCGTCTTTGGATAATCTCTCTGCTGCGGTAAGCGCTTCCTGGACGGAATAACCAACGGCAAGAACTAAAATATCATTTCCATCGGTGAGTTGCTCTGCTTCGCCTATGGGAATAGGGGTGATGTTCGAATCGACAGGAACACCGGTAGCGCTTCCGCGCGGGTATCGAAATGCGATGGGGCCGGAATGTTCCAGGGCGGTTCTAATCATTCGGGCCAACTCGTTTTCGTCCTTTGGCGCCATAAGCACCATGTTGGGAAGGCTTCTTAGAAAAGACAAGTCAAACAGGCCGTTATGCGTCGAACCGTCTTCTCCGACAATCCCGCCCCGATCCAATGCAAATACCACGGGTAAGGATTCGATGCACACATCATGAAGAATCTGGTCATAAGCCCGCTGTAGAAAAGTGGAATAAATCGCTACCACGGGCTTAAGGCCTTCAGCCGCCAGGCCTGCCGCAAAGGTCACGCCGTGCTGTTCGGCAATTCCGACATCGAAAAAACGATCCGGAAAGGTTTCCGCGAATTTAACAAGACCGGTGCCTTCCGGCATGGCAGCCGTCACTGCCACAATCCGGGAATCGTTTTGGGCAAGCTTGACCATGGTGTCCCCGAAAATCTGCGTATAAGACGGTATGCCGCAATACTCTTTAAGGCTGGCACCCGTTTTCACTTCAAAGCATCCCACTCCGTGAAAGTAGACGGGATTTTTCTCGGCGGGTAAATACCCTTTGCCTTTTTTGGTCGTGACATGCAGCAGAACCGGCTCGTTCAGGTATTTCACATTTTGCAATATATCGATTAAATGATTCAGACGGTGACCGTTTATCGGGCCAAAGTAGTCAAAATTGAATGCCTCAAAGAGCATACCGGGTGTTATAAATGTCTTGAATGAGTCTTCGGAGCGTTTAGCGAAATTATAGACATCATCACCAATTTTCGGCAATGATTTCAAAAATTCTCCTATTTCCTTCTTGAAGCCTTGAAGTCTTTTTTTGGAAAAGGCCCGGCTTAAAAAGGACGATAGCGCCCCGACGTTTTTGGCAATGGACATATCATTGTCATTGAGTATAACAATCAAATCCTTATGAATGCCGCCGGCTTGATTAAGGCCTTCATAGGCGATTCCCGCAGTCATTGATCCATCACCGATAACGGCGACAACCTTGGCATCTTCCTCTTTCATGCGTTTGGCGCAAGCCATTCCCAGTCCTGCGGATATAGACGTGCTGCTATGGCCGGTTGTAAAGGCGTCATAAGGACTTTCGCTCATGCGGGTAAAGCCGGCAAGCCCCTTATATTGACGAAGGGTTTGGAATTGATCCCGTCTTCCGGTCAACAATTTGTGTGCATAAGCTTGATGGCCGACATCCCAGATAACCTTATCCGTCGGTGTATCGAAAACATAGTGAATCGCAATGGCCAGCTCGACAGCCCCCAAGCTTGAAGCCAGATGTCCCCCTGATTTGGAAACCACCTCCACGATAACGTTTCGAATCTCTTGCGCCAAGTCGGGGAGGGCTGTGCGCGGCAACGCTTTAAGATCGATCGGGGAATTAATTTTGTCCAGATAACTCAAATTTCAGGAAACTCCAGCACCGTAGGTTGATAAAAAAAGTTAATGAAACGAACCACCTTCGAGACGTCGTTTACCTTTTTCTGTCAATAATATAAGTTGCAATCGCGCGAAGCGGTTCAGCCCTGCTATCAAAAATGGAAAGCGCTTGCAAGGCATTGTCCACCAGTACGCTCACCTTTTTCTTTGAGGCGGCCATACCGCAGATGGACGGAAAGGTGTTTTTGCGATGGGCCTGGTCGGTTCCCACCGACTTGCCCATTAGAAGCATGTCGCCTTCCACATTTAAAATATCATCGGTCACTTGAAAGGCAATACCGATGTTTTGCGCATAGGTTTGTAACTGTTCAGTTTGAGCCGGAGTGGCGCCCGCAATTGCCGCGCCGGCAATTACAGATGCAGTGATCAACGCACCGGTCTTTAAACGATGAATCGCCTCCAGCTCATCGACGGCTATTAGGCGCCCCTCGGCTGCGACGTCCCGCATTTGCCCTTCCACCATCCCCCTTGGTCCGGCCGCTCCGGCAATGCTTTGAATTATAAAAAGCCACGTTTCCAGAGGGGTGGTTTCCGGGATATAGGCAGTGGTCAACACTTCAAATGACAGGGTCAACAGCGCATCGCCGGCCAAAATGGCCGTAGCCGCATCAAATTCAATGTGGCAAGTCGGTTTTCCCCGCCTGAGCACATCATTATCCATTGCCGGCAGATCATCATGAATAAGCGAGTAGGTATGGATAAGCTCTAATGCACAAGCGGCTCGGAGTAGGGCCCCCGAATCGGTGTCACCAACCGCTTCGGCGGCCGCAACGCATAAAATGGGTCGAAGTCGTTTTCCGCCCGCCGTCACTGCATATTTCATGGCATCGGATAATCGTCCCGAAAAAGTGGACTTATCTAAAATTTCATCAAGTGCATGATTAATCCCCTTCCGTTTTTCAGACAGATAGGCCGTTAGGTCAAACATTCCGAACCTCATTTCAAATAGTTATCCATCGAACTCGGCATCAATGCGTTGCTCCTTCATATGGCCGTTTGAATCCTTTAGCAAGAGCGAGATTTTTTTTTCATATTCATCCAACTTTTCGGTGCAAAATCTTGACAGTGCCACCCCTTCTTCGAATTTTTTTAAGGATTTTTCAAGCGGCAATTCCCCGGACTCCATTTCCTCCACAATTTTTTCAAGTTTTACTAAAGCGGTTTCAAATGATTGAATGGCCATGAGGGATTCCTTATTCGGCGTTATGGTCATATAGGGCAATATTTATTGAATATCGTTAACGCTTGGCACCGGCGTTAACACACTAACCCGAAGAGATCCTTTTTGAATTAAAATTTCCAATTCCTGTCCGCTGACAACCTGTCTTGCGTCCTTTACGATATCCTCACCCGGCACGGTTCGCGTGATGCTGTACCCGCGAGAGAGCACTGCTAGCGGACTTAAAGCATGCAGCTTTGCCATCAGTTCCCGAAGCACTCTTTGTTTTTCATTATAATTGAATCGATGCGATACAAACAGCTTGCCGTTGATTTGCCGCAACTGATCATAAAATCGTTCGATTCGTACGGCGGGGTTATTGGCGCCGAGTCGTTCAGTGCGCCGGGCGAGACGCTCTCGGGATAACGTCTGTGAGCCTTGAATGCTCCGGATCAAACGGCCCACCAACTCATCAAGACGAAGCAGAAAATCCTGATACTTTTTGCGCGGATCAATCAGCCGTCGCTCCAATTGGACGACTCGGAATCGTTTTCGGTCAATGTCCTGATGGAAATACAAGCGAAGCCGTTGCGAGAGCATTTCCACCCGTCGGACCAAGTCGTATTTGAGCGGGACAACCAGTTCAGCGGCGGCAGACGGCGTCGGGGCACGCAAATCTGCAACAAAATCGGCTATCGTAAAATCCGTTTCATGACCGATTGCCGATACGATGGGAATATCCGCCTCATAAATGGCGCGCGCGACAGACTCATGATTGAACGCTTGAAGATCTTCTATCGACCCTCCCCCCCGCGCCAATATTGCCAGATCCACGTGCTCTATAACATTTAGTAACCGAATCGCGGCCACCACATCTTCGGCCGCGCCTTCCCCTTGCACCTTCACCGGTAAAATTAAAAGATCCATGCCCGGAAAGCGACGATTCAATACCTGAACCATGTCATGAACCACGGCACCGGAAGGGGAAGTGATTAAAACGATTTTTTTCGGGAGAAAGGGTAGGGGCTTTTTATGCGCCGCATCAAACAACCCCTCATCCGCCAGTCGCGTTTTTAACTGTTCAAAGGCAAATTGTAACGCGCCCACCCCCTTGGGTTCGAGAAACTCGAATATCAACTGATAGCTTCCCCGGGGTTCATACACGCTAATTCTTCCCAACCCGACCATTTGCATTCCGTCGACAATTTCGAATTTCAATTGACGGTTTTGACCACGAAACATAACGGCGCTGATCTGGGCGTTTTTATCCTTTAGCGTAAAATAGCAGTGGCCGGAAGCAGGGATGCTTAGATTTGATATTTCGCCGGAAATCCAAATGAATGGGAATTTGTTCTCAAGTATTGCTTTAATTTCTTTAGTAAGCTTTGAAACGGAATATATCGGTTGTTGAATCTGCGAATTTTTTAATTCCATGCGAATCAATCAACTTTAATTGAAGGCAAAACAATACGGCGTCGGGTATCGAATTCGAAATAATTTTAACAAATGAAATCTCGTACCATAGTTCACCAATCCATACAAATCTTTTCAGCGTGGCGGTTATCACCTCCGGCGCTCTTTGACGAGGGTTTTATGCCTTGGCCTGTGCGTCTGTTGCTCTTGGCCCAAGGGGCGGAAAAGGTCCATGGCCATGTGCTCAGTAATATGGCTTTCTGGGCATTTCCCCTTGCAATCCAATGAGATTTGGGGTATCAGAAACGGCACAAAACAAGAGTCGGCGATAAATGCCTGGGTGGCGGAATAGGTAGACGCAAGGGACTTAAAATCCCTCGGTCCTTGTGACTGTACGAGTTCGATTCTCGTCCTAGGCACCAAATAAAACAATGGGTTACGGATAATGCCGAGCCCATTTTTTATTTCCTGGTTTCTTAAAGACATGATTTTGTACAAGGACTGCTGATGTGTTGTAACAATTACTTATTCCCGCGTATGCCCATTGAAACGACAGAATATCGTTCCATATAACACCCACACGCGCGGTTGACGGCGAGACCAGTCAGGAAAGAGAGAGAGCAATGGGCGCGAATATTGCGTGGTGCTTGATGGGGTTCTCCTTATTATACTACGGTGCGGAATGGCTGGTTAAAGGCGCCTCCAATCTGGCAAGCAGTCTCGGTATTCGTCCCGTCGTGATCGGGTTGACCGTGGTGGCGTTCGGTACTTCTGCGCCGGAGTTGGTGGTGAGCATTGTTGCCGCTATTGAGGGCAAGAGCATGATTGCCGTCGGAAATGTGGTGGGCAGTAATATTTGTAACATTGCTCTGGTGCTGGGTACCGCCACTGTGTTTCATCCCATCTCATGCCACCCCTCTATCCTTCAGCGCGATATTCCCATTATGATGGGTGTGTCCGTTTATCTGCTGGTCGTAACAGCCAATTCCGTTATCGGCAGGTGGGAGGGGGCAAGTCTTTTCGGCGGTGTTATTTTCTACATCTTTTACAACTATGTGCTGGTTAAGGAAAAGGTTGATTTAGGCGTCGGAGACGAGAAAACGGCGGTGATTTTGGAAAGAGAAGAAATTTCCATTGTTAAAAAACGATCCCGTCAGATTTTATGGATTCTGATCGGTATTGCCGGCGTGATTGGAGGCGCTCAGATAGTGGTGAATGCGGCCGTTAACATTATGACAACCTTGGGGCTCAGCGAAAAGCTGATCGGTCTTACGATCGTTGCCTTCGGCACGTCCCTGCCGGAGCTGGCTACCTCCGTGGTTGCCGCCGTTCGAAGGCAAATGGATATCAGCCTTGGAAATTTAGTGGGCAGCAATGTGTTTAACATTCTTTCCGTCATCGGCGGCGCCGCCATTTTTCGGCCCATATTGATTCCAGGCGGGTTTTTAAAAAGCGGCTTGATGATGGATTATTTCGTGATGATGTTCATCAGTTTTCTACCGTGGGTGATGATGAGACGGACTTATACCCTTACCCGTGTAAATGGATTGGTGTTACTGGCCTGCTACGCCGGCTACCTGATATATCTGGTGGGGAGAAGATGAATCGGTGTGATCCGTTTTGAATTAAAAACCAAACAGCTGCTGCTGTGAAGGTTTTTCAGGAACTGCTTTCTTTTTTCCGCTTGGTCTGCCCGGCCCGGCGCCGGTTTCCGGAGGCTCTTCCCATTTCAGTATAAAGTCGGGTTGAGGGTTTTTCCCATAATCGATGGAAATCGTCGTGTCATTGATCTTTTCGGCTTTCTGCAGCGCGTTGATGATCAAACGGGCTTCCTGGCTAGTGACCACGGGAAAGCCGTAATATTCATTTCGATGCTTCAACGGGCCGTTTGTTCGCACTCTTTCTTTCACAAATTCAACATGCGCGGCAAGTCTTTCTTTAATCCGTTCATTGGCGAATTGTACGATGGTGTCAATTCGATTGTGAATGACGGTGAGAAACTCGGAAGATAATTCGAACCCGACGCTGTCCCGCCCGGCCGCAATGGCCGCAGCCATGGTGGCGCCGGTTCCGAGAAAAGGATCCAACACCAAATCCCCCTTGACAGAGAACATGTTGATCAGCCGGTACGGCAATTCAAAGGGATAGGCCGCGCTGCGTTGACGGGCGTCATTATCGATCAGCCGCTGGGTTGTTCCTTTTAAATCCATCCAAACATCTGAGAACCATTGGTTGCGCTCTTCCCAGAAAAACGCGCTTTCCTGACGGTTTCGTTTTTCCTCCGGGGTGGCAAATTCCCGTTTTGCGCCTTTTCTCAAGATGAGAATATGCTCGTGCTCCAAAGTCACATAAGCGCCGGGCGGCAGCATGCCCGAGCCCATGAATTTATTGGGCGCATTGGTTTGTTTGCGCCAGAGAATTTCCGGCAACGGAGAAAATCCGATGGTGACCAGAGCGCTCAGAATGCGCGCATGGTTCGGGTAAAGCCCGAAATTACCCGCGATGGTTCGGGTGGCATCCCCGATATTGATACAGGCGATGCCGCCGGGAACCAGTACCCGGTATACTTCGCGCCATACGGGATCAAGACAGTGATGTATCAGTTCAAAGGCCGTCATCGCCTCACCGTCCCGAAGCGCCTTTTTAATGGAACGATCCATTTGAACAAATAACTCATCCCACATAGCGATCATCGGGTATGGGGGAGAAGTGACCATCAGGGCGACGCTTTCGTTTGACAGCGCCGCCATTTTCTTGGCGTTTTGAAAAAATATTCGGTGAACCGTTTTCATGGTTACCATATCGCAATGGGTAAATATTATCTGATTTTAATCACTGGACGCTATATTCGCTCAGCCACGAGATCGCCTACTTGGGTGGTGGTATGCCCCATACGACCGGCACTCAGGCTTTGTATCTTGGTAGCGGTAACATTCCTTACCGCGGCCTCGATGGCGTTGGCGGCTTCATCTTCGCCGAGGGTTTCCAGCATCATGGCACCGGCACAGATGGCCGCCAGGGGGTTAATGATGTTCTGCCCCGTATACTTGGGCGCCGAGCCGCCGATAGGCTCAAACATGCTGACACCACTCGGATTGATATTTCCGCCCGCGGCGATACCCATGCCGCCTTGCGTTTCCGCACCGAGATCCGTGATGATGTCGCCGAACATATTGCTGGTCACCAACACATCGAACCACTCGGGGCTTTTGACCATATACATACAGGTAGCGTCCACATGATAGTATTCCCGTTTAACATCCGGGTAATCGGCGGCACCCACCTCGTGAAACACCCGGTCCCAAAGGTCGAATACAAAGGTAAGAACATTGGTTTTTCCAACGAGCGCGAGCGTGTTGGCGTCCCCCTTGCCGCGTGCTTTCTTGCCATGCTTTTGCGCATATTCAAAGGCATAGCGAAGGCATCGTTCCACCTGAAATCGATTATAAACCATGCTTTGAACGGCTACTTCATGGGGCGTTCCCTTCATGGAAATGCCGCCGGTTCCGGTATAAATGCCACCGGTATTTTCCCGGACGACCACATAGTCGATATGTTCCGGTGTTTTGTTTTTCAATGGCGTTTCAACGCCCGGATAAAGCCGGACCGGTCGCAAATTGATATATTGATCCAGCCCGAAACGGAGGGTTAACAAAATACCCTTTTCGAGAATGCCGGGCTTAACTTCCGGATGACCGATAGCGCCGAGGAAGATCGCATCAAATTGTTTCAAGTCCTCAATGGCCGAGGACGGAAGAATTTCACCGGTGCGGATATAGCGATCTCCACCGAAGTCAAAATCAGTCATTTCCAATTTGAAGTCATACTTGCTTGCAGCCGTCTGGAGCGCTTTTTTCCCTTCGGCAACCACTTCAGGCCCTGTCCCGTCGCCCGGAATAACGGCGATGTTATAAGTTTTACTCATGGTGTGCTCCTTGCATCCTTCCTTTTTTCATCTGTTGTTCATCGGCCTAAGCAATAACGACACGATGGCGCATCAATTCACCCGGAACATCGCGACCTCCCCCGGCGCACTGACGTAACATGGTTGACCATGCCCCCTTGCCGTCATAAAACTTGTTTAATTAGGTCATCTCGGCAGGTTGGTCAACATTAAAAGTCTTGATGTTTATTTGGCGAAAACTTTTTTAAGAATATCGGTGACTCTGGCAGTCGGGTTTTCCCGAATCTTTTTTTCCTCTTGGGCGATCATGAAAAAAAGGCCATCCAATGTTTTATCGGTGACATAGCTGTCCAGATCAAGGTTCAGGCTGCTTGCCATGGGTATCATCTCAAGCTTTTGGCTCATGTCCTGAAAGTTTTTGGTGACGCCCACTTCGTTCATGGCGTTATGAACGATCGGTTTAAAGAGCCCGGTGAGATCATCCGAGGTTTTTTCTTTAAAAAACAAAGTGGCTTCGTTATCGCGCCCATTTAATATTTTGTTCGCATCCTCAAAACTCATTTGCAGAATGGCGTTCTTAAAAATGCCGGTGGCTTCGGGGACGGCTTTTTCCGCAGCCCTGTTCATGCTGAGTTCAAAGTTATCTACTGTTTGGCCATATCCGGCCGCTCTAAGCAGGCCTTCCGCCTTTTTTACGGAATCGGGCAGTAATATTTTGACGTCCCGGTTTGACAAAAAACCATCCGATTGGGATAACGTACCGACCGCGTTTTCTGTACCGATATTCAAAGCTTCCTTCAGCCCCTGAATAATATCGGAATCGCTCAGGGAGCCGCCGGCGCCCCCAAGAGAACCTTTCAGCACCTGGTCCTTGGTTTGAGTGATGATATCACCCCATTCGGCATGGCAATACTGAGGGGCGAACAAAAAGATGCCAATCGCTATGAATGTAATTCGAAACATATTCATGAACAGATCCTCCTTTTGTTTGAAATTGAATAAAAGACATTTTCCCAAGTATAAGCGGAGCCGATCATTCCTGCAAGCGCGATGTCAAGTATCCGGCATTGGCCGCTAAAAGTTCGATAAATTGAAAAAACAAGCCGCGGATGAATTTATGATTGAAAGTTTTTTAAAGACATACTATAGAAACCGCCTTGGAGCCAATGATAATATATGGGAACTTAAGCTTTAATTTAGGAGGAAGAGGATGCGTAGCATAGGTTTGGTGGTTCTGTGCGTAGTTTTGTCGACGGCTGTATGTTTTTCAGTTGCGGTTTCCGAGGAATTGGATGAATTGTGTATTCCGATGCAGGTCCTGACGCTTGAGCCGCTCAGTGGGGCTGAGCAGCTCAGGGCATCGGTTGAATTTCCTCATGGCACTCATTTCAGCTATGCCTGCCAGCGTTGCCACCATACATGGACTGGAAAAGAGACGGTTCAGAACTGCACAACATCGGGATGTCATGACCAGCTTAAAACGCCGCAAACGGCCGACGCAGATACTTCACCTGACAAACTGGCTTTGAAATATTATAAAAAAGCCTATCATGAGCTATGTATCGGCTGTCACAAACAGATTAAGCAAGAAAATAAAGCGCTTGAACTTTCGAAGACCCAGTTGACCGCCGAGTTGCCTAAAACCGGGCCAACCGGTTGTATTGAATGCCATCCCAAAGAGGGAAATTAGTCAGTCTAATCAAAACTGTCTGATATAATTTGGCATACGTGTTGAATTGGTCGTTTCTCTTAAATCGATGCAGTGCCCCGTTTTCCGCATAAAGAAAACGGGCACTGTTTCCGTATTTTCCAGTCTGCATTTTTCATGCGTTCTCACCATCCATTGCCACGATGATCTTCTGAAAACGCATCGATCTCTTTCAAAATATTCGCAAGATTTTTTAGCGTTAACATCGACATCTGAAAAAAAGTAGGTTATATTCCCGTCTGTTTTTGAACGGTTAAATAGGGTGGCACATTAATGGCCCAGAGGAGTGTGCAACATGTCGAAATGGTCAATCACCGGGGGTTTGTTTTGTATTGCGGGCTTGCTGCTGTTGGGTTTTCAGGCGCTATCCAGTTTAACGGGGCAAGAGGGGCAATGGAAAAGCCTGTGCCTTTATGATGTTGTAAACCCCGAACATCTCGAATGGATCGATAAACTCTCCTGGCTGGGTATGGATCGCGCGGCTGATTATATCGCCGCTTCACCGCTCTATGTCCTGCTGCTGATCGTGGGCGGAATATTGGTGATTATCAGTGGGTTTATCAAAAATTGACATTTTTTTTGCCGACTGTCCGGAGCTATCGGCTTGCTCTTGGGCGGGCAATCTTTCCGCGATGAATGGAACAGCTGAGTTCTTTCGCTCGACCCCCACCAATAATAACGCCTTGTATATGATGGCCCCTTTTGAAAACCCTTGCCGGACGTACAGAATCTTCTTTTGATACAGCGCTATTCAAATAATACGAGAAGAGGGGGGTGTAGCCATATGGAGATAGACTCCAAGTTGCCTGATGTGGGCGTCACTATTTTTGCTGTAATGACGGCGCTTTCCAACGAAAATAACGCCATTAATCTCTCCCAGGGATTTCCAGACTTTGATGTTTCCCCTGAACTGGTGGCACTGGTGGACCGGCATATGCGCGCCGGGCATAACCAATATGCGCCGATGCAGGGAATTTTACCCCTACGAGAAGCCATTGCCGACAAGGTTAAGCAGTTATACCGTGCGACTTACGACCCGATCACTGAAATGACGGTGACTTCGGGTGCGACCGAAGCGCTGTTTTGCGCGATTACTTCAGTCGTGAAACCGGGCGATGAGGTGGTGATGTTTGAACCGGCCTACGACGCCTATGTGCCGGTCGTTCGATTGAGCGGTGGGATTCCCGTGTTTGTACCATTGCACCATCCATCCTATCACATTGATTGGCGTGAAGTTCGAAGAGCGATTACGGCCAGGACGCGACTGATTATCCTTAACTCGCCGCATAACCCGACCGGCGCAGTGCTGTCCGCTGAAGATATCTCTGAATTGATAGGGCTTGTCAGTAAAACAGGTGTGCTGATCGTCAGTGATGAGGTCTATGAGCATATCATTTTTGATGATATTCAACATGAAAGCATGGCGTGTTATCCGGAACTGGCCGAGAGAAGCTTTGTCATCAGCTCGTTTGGTAAAACCTATCATACGACCGGATGGAAAGTCGGATATTGTCTTGCGCCACCGTCGCTTACCAGGGAATTTCAAAAAATCCATCAGTTTGTTAATTTCGCAACGAGTACGCCCGTGCAACATGCCTATGCCGAGTTCATGCGTAATCCCGGCACGTATTCGCCCCTGGCCGGTTTTTACCAGGCAAAACGGGATTTTTTCCTCAGCCTGATCGAATCATCTCGCTTTCGGCCCATTGATTGCCGTGGTACCTATTTTCAACTACTCGACTATTCGAACATTACCGATGAGCCGGATATCGCCTTTGCCAAGCGCATGACCCTTGAACACGGTGTAGCGGCAATTCCAACTTCCGTTTTTTGCCATAACGGATCAGACCAAAAGGTGCTGCGTTTCTGCTTTGCAAAAAAGGATGAAACGCTCAGAGCAGCAGCGGAAATATTAAGCAGAATTTGACAAAATCCACCAATCGAACCTGTCAGAAAGGGCACTGTCTCTTAATTCTCAACTTTAGTTAATCATGTATTTGTGGTAATAACAAAAAAACGGCCCAGCCGGTTATCAAAAGTAGATAAGCCCGGCGGGCAGAATCTAACTGACGTAGAAACAGAAAGGGCTTTCCATGAAAGAACTTGTTGCCGAGATTGCAAAGGCGCTGGTAGATTATCCTGATCAGGTGGTGGTCAATGAGATTAAAGGAACTCAGAGCACGATTTTCGAGCTTCGAGTAGCCAAAGAAGATGTTGGAAAGGTTATCGGCAGAAAAGGCAAAACCGCTTTGGCTATTCGTACCATCCTCTTTGGTGTTTCTGCCAAGATGAAAAACAACTATATTCTTGAAATAATTGAATGATCAGTAGGTTACAGCTTGTTCGGTACAATAAAAACCACAGCGCATGGAACCATCTCGAGACAATGCGGGAAGTATAACCTCAGGACCAACAATGGAATCACTCTCATTCAATCATGAATCTATCCGATTTAAAAGTGACGCTGGTTCAGACGGCGCTTTTCTGGGAGGATGCGTCTTTAAACCTGGCCATGTTTGATGAAACGCTGGAGACGATTTCTCGGGAAACGGATCTGATTGTGCTGCCGGAGATGTTTTCAACCGGTTTCAGTATGGCTGCGGCCAAACACGCTGAGGGAATGGACGGGAGGGCTGTTCGATGGCTTCGCGAAACATCAAGGAAAAAAAGTGTTGATATCGTCGGCAGCCTGATGATTCGGGACAAGAATCGATTTTTTAACCGGCTTCTCTGGGCCAAGCCTGATGGCGTGCTGCTTACCTATGACAAGCGTCACTTGTTTCGAATGGCCGGGGAAGAAAAGGTGTATAGCGCCGGGAATTCACTTCTGACGGTTCGTCTCAAAGGATGGAAAATAAGACCTTTTATCTGTTATGATTTGCGGTTTCCCGCTTGGACACGAAATGTTGACAATGCCTATGACCTTGCCGTTTTTGTCGCCAATTGGCCGGAAAAACGATCCCTGCATTGGCAAAAATTATTGGTTGCCCGCGCGATCGAAAACCAGTGCTTTGTCGTCGGGGTCAATCGAGTGGGAAAAGATGGCCACGGGGTCAATTTCAGCGGCGATTCCGTAGTGATCGACCCCGTGGGGATCGAACTTGTGTTGCTGCGATATGAACCCTGCGTTCATACGGTCAATCTCTCCGGGCAACAGCTTTTGGACTATCGAAAGAATTTTCCGGCCTGGATGGACGCGGATGCGGATCTGATAAATATAAAATACGAGTAACTTGCGCTGGCCAGCCGGCGTCATTATGTTGAATTTAGCCCCTCGGGAAACCGCATCAGCCAAACGTTTGTATCAGATATCCCCGTAATTCGGTCAGCAAACGGCGTTGTTCCGCGTCCAGACTGTCTTCCCTTTGCAGGCGATCAATTTCAAGTTTCGCCTCAACCGGTGTGGTTTTACGCCCGCCTTTATAATCACAAAGCGCCTCTTCGACACGCGGCACATTGACGCGCAGCATATACTGTTGATAACCCGGATTGAATGCGGAAGGCGCCGATTGCGGATAATTTCTAAACAAAACTCGGGCGGCAAGCTGTCTGATTTCCTCTCGGGGGAATTTGGGAATGATTTGTTTTTTTTCAGCAGGCGCAGCCAAATGAAATTGCTCGCATACCCGGGCCTCAGCGGAAGAGAGAAACCCCAATTGATACAGGGCGGCATCCGGATCCAAATCCGGTATCTCGGGATACCGGAAATGTTGATGGTAGGTGATTATTTCCCGAAAAAGATCGGGATGGGCGCTGATCCAGGACAGGTTTTGCCGTACCAGCGCTTTTCTGTCCTCGGAAAGCAGACTCAAAAATCGCGCATGCGGGGGAAGGATGATCGGCGGCTCTCCTATCCGTTTTCGAATCGCCCACGTCGATTCCGTCAAGGTGTCCAACGTGGTGTTCTGAAGTTCGGGTAAATCCAGGCGAAGCCAGAGAGTCTGGTTCGAATAGGGAACTGAATTCCCGATAGAGAGCACGGGTGTCTGATAGTTCAGCTCGAAGCCGAATTCACTGCCGATCAAAAGTCCCATTCGGTGATCAAGGCCGTCGCTTTGAAGCGCCACGGGTAACTTGGAAATACGGTCGCTATCCGTTGCCTTATGAAAACAGCCGGCCAAATAGCGCCACATTTCCTCATGGCGGGAAAATATGCCGGCAAGAGCAAGTGTAGCGATGACATCGGTTTGCGCATCGTGAGCGCGACCCGATGCCAGATCGTTGGCGGTGCTGAGGTGCTCGAGTTTCATGGTGGGCTTGCCGTTTACCTCCGGCCAGATAAGCGCCTCTTTTTTAAAAAGATAGAACAGGATGGCAACCGGCAGAATGTCCATTCGGCGGCATCCGTTTTGATACTGGTGGGTGTAAGGGGGGAATAGGTTCCGATGAAAAGAAAAACGCAGAAATTCATCATCGAACCCCATGGTATTATATCCCAGACTCACCGTGCCGGGCGTATTGAGCAATCGATGTATGCGGCCGATGGCCTCATATTCCGGAACCCCCTTCAGGCATTGATGCATGGTGATTCGATGCGTGATCAGCGCGCCGGGCGAAGGGATCACATCCGGTCGAAGGCGAATCGCCAGATTCACCCGGTCGATTTCCTTAAACGTCGAATCGGTTCGAATGCCGGAAAATTGAAGCACCTGATCAAATGCCTTGTTCAGCCCGGTGGTTTCTAAATCGTAGAATAGATAACTGGTCATAGCTCGCTTATCCATATGGGTCCGGCAAGTCGGTTGGCCCGGTAGCATTGGCTCGGGGTGATGGGTCCGTTGGGGTGGCGAATAAATGTCAAAAAACATACACGCCCGTTTGATGAAAAGCAATCGGAAAAAAATGACTAACCTGCTATTCCTGTTGCAAATAAAGTAGGATCTTGAACGCAGGCGCTTGGCAGTTAAGGGCCATGCTGAACGCCCCTTGCATCAAAACCGAGTTTATGGTAGTTTTTTTTAAAACTGCCGAATCCGTATTGTTTTGAAACCGGGTAATTTCATGGGTGTCAATCGCGCCCTTAGCCGTTTGCCTTGTTCCTTGCAGCCGATTTAGATGAAAACAACTTTTGTTTTTCCACCTTTTTTTCTTGATGGCATTTATAACCTGCCCCCGCTTGGACTGATCAATCTGGCTACCGCGCTGAACGCAAGCGGCCGGGAAGTGATCATTCAGGACTTTGTGCTGGATTTACGAACCAAAGCGCTTGCGATGGATCGGCACTTATATGATCGATGCGCGGAACGCATTCTTGCGGACGGCGCCGGCATCATTGCTTTTTCCGCGCAGTGTACCACCTATCCTTCGGTGGTTCAAATTGCCAAAAGGATTAAGGCAAAGCAGCCGGAGGCCAAGATTGTGATTGGCGGTCATAATGCGTCTTTTGTCGATATGGCAACGCTGAATCAATTTTCATGGATCGATGCGGTGGTCCGTGGAGAAGGCGAAGAAACCCTTCCGGAACTGGTCGGGGCTTATGAGAAGGGGGAATGCGAGGCGCAAATACTAGGCGTCACCTGGCGGCAACGCGGTATAGCAACAAGGAATCCGGACCGTCCGCTGATCAACGACCTATCCAGCCTGCCGCTGCCGGATTACAGCCTTGTGGCGCCGCTTCAAACATACCGGAATGCATGCGAACTTCCCCGAAGCATCGCCATTTTAGAGGTCGGGCGGGGATGCCCTCACCAGTGTGTCTATTGCTCGGAATCGGTATTGTGGCGCCGGCGCACGCGTACATTTGACGTGGCGCGCCTGGTCATGGAAATGCGCATTTTGCATGAGGCCTACGGCGCGGAATGTTTTTTGCTGGCATACGACCAGTTCACCGCCAGCAAGCCCTTTGTGGAATCATTTTGTCAAACGGTCATCGATGAAAGGCTCAATCACCTTCCCTGGTACTGCATATCGCGGCTTGACACCGTGGATGCGCAAACCCTTCGGCTGATGAAGGCGGCTGGCTGTGAGTCCATGTGCTACGGCATCGATTCGGGATCCTCCCGAACGCTGGCCTTTATCGGCAAACGGATCGATGAGGCCATTCTATATCAGCGTGTTCGGGAAACAACGGATGAGGGAATGGTGCCGACCTTGAGTTTTGTGGTCGGATTCCCGGAAGAAGAAAAAGAAGACATAGACGCTACCTTGATACTGGCGCTGAAAACCGGCATTCAGGGAAACAGCAATCCCCTGATGCAAATGCCCACGGTATTGCCAGGAACCGGACTTTACGAACGGTATCTTTCAACCCTGGTCCGGCGCGTTGATACCTATTTTTCGCTCGGTATCGAGTTTGACAACGGCGGCAGAATCGCTGAAGATGAACAAATGATTAACGCGAGTCCTGAAATTTTCAGCAGCTTTTATAATTTGCCGTCCCGCGCCATGTCCCTTGATATGCTGATGCAGATCGCCGCTTTCTTTCCGCTGGTGGTCACCCTTTACCCGAAATCTTTTTTGCTTTCGGCCCTGGCGCTGAACCGATCCGTATCCGCTCTTTTTTTCGAATGGATGGCATGGGTCAACGAAAAGGAAGGGCGAGAAAAGCCGCTGCTGACGCCGGCGGATTGTTTCGCCCATATGACAGGGTTCGTAACTCACCGGGTCGCTGTTTCAACGGTTGCAAAGTGGAACCATCTGGGGCAGGTGGTTAATTATGAAACCTGTGCCATTGAAGCCGCCAAACATCACCCGGCTTCAGCCGTTGCCACCGTGGATCGTAGCGGTGCGAAAACTTGGTCGCCGTCCCGCTGCGAGCAACTGGTGATTGCCGGGTTCACGAAAAACATGCCGGCCATTGTGTCCGATTTAAAGAATGGGGATTTCAGAGAAAGTTATCCGGATGCGTCGGGATGGCTGCTGTTTCGCCAAACCGGAAAAGAGCTGGACGTGATGGAAATAAACGATTTCGGGAAAGATTTTCTCTGTCTTTGCGATGGCGCTTCATCCCTCGATGATATTATCGGGAAGCTTTATCCGTTATATGGAAGGGAATTGTCAACCGAGGCGTTTAGCGCCGTCTGCCGACAGACACTTGAACAGCTTGCCGAGATGAATATATTGAGCAACGAGAATCGGGTTGATCCATTATCTACTGTATTCGTATAAAAGAAAGGAGGTGATCATATGCTCAAAATCAGCAGAGTAGAAAAGAAGGTGTCCGTTGCGGCCGGTTGCCATGCACCGTCTTGTCACGCACCCTCTTGTCATGCCCCTGCATGTCATGCGCCGTCATGTCATTCACCGGCGTGTCACGCACCATCCTGTCATGCACCCATGTGCCATGCACCGTCTTGCCACGGACCGGCCTAAGCAAAAAGGGTGAACGGCCAATCGGAGCGGGAAGGTAGCGATATCTTCCCGCTCTTCTTTTTGAGATAACATGATGGAAAAAACATTTTCAGACAGGATTCCCGTGATAGACGGTCATGTGGATCTTTTATACAGCCTGATGCGATATTCGCCCGGCACGGCGTTTTCGGCGTTGACCGACGGCGAGATAACCCCCGACAGGCTTCGGGAAGGAAACGTGCGCCTGATCATTTCGGCCTTTTACTGCGCCGACCCTCACAATGGCCCGGTGACAGCGCGCGCGCATCTGAACGACCTATATGCGCAAGCCCAAACCCTGCTGCGCGGTCTGACCCCGATTCTTTCTGCCGGTGATTTGGAACAGACCTGGCGCGGCACGGGCGAGCCGGGTGTTCTCTATTTATTGGAAAATGCCGATGCGCTGGTGGATGAGAATGTCAGCCGGTGGCAGGCGCGTGGAATTCGGGTGGTGGGGTTGACCCATGCCGGAGAAAATCGCATCGGAAGCGGCAACGGGGTGAATTCGCCGGGCGGGCTCACAGCGGCGGGCCTTCGATTGGTGCGGGAACTGGCGCGGTTGGGAATCGTGATCGATGTGGCGCACTTGTCGGACCCGTGCTTTTGGCAGTTGATGGACTGCTATAGCGGCCCATTGATTTCATCCCACACGGGCTTCAGGCGATTTTGCCATTTGCCGAGAAATTTATCCGACGAACAGGTTCGCGTATTGATGGATAGAAACGGCATGATCGGCGTCAGCGTAAACCCCGATATGCTGGACAAGAATTTGAGCGCCGGCCTGTTTCAGGTGGTTGAACAAATCGACTGGCTGGTGCAGCAATACGGTGACCATCAAGTGGCGATCGGTAGCGATTTTGGCGGGTTCGAATCGACCGCCCCCGGAATGGAGCATCCCGGTAAATTTCAATCGCTTGCCGGCGGCTTGCAAGCCATCGGCTATTCGCAATCCGCTGTAGAAAACATTCTGGGCAACAACTGGTACCGGTTTTACAAAAAGCTTCTTTCAAAAACTGTTCTGTGACGGAACTTGACCGGGTCGAGCATATTTCTAAGTAGCCCGCGACACCGCAAGGAATACCTATGTTATTGGTTTACCAGAGCAATCAAATGGAAAGGCTTGTGGACGGACTGGCCGAAGTGCTCAGTGCGCCACTGCCGTCACCGCATATGCCCGAATGGGTGGGCGTGCAGACGCAGGGGCTCGGCGTTTGGCTGGGATTGGAAGTATCCCGGAGGACCGGAATCTGGGCCAATGTGTATCAACCCTATCCCAGAGCCCTGATAGAAAACATTTTTCATGCCGTCATGGGCGAATCCTGCCCGGATACCAGCCTGTTTGAACCAAATGTTCTCACCTGGTCGATCATGGACCTCTTGCCGAAGCTGCTGCGTCGCCCGGAATTTGGTACCCTGTCTTATTATCTGGCGGACGATAGCCATGGCATCAAACAATTTCAGCTGGCCCGGCGCATTGCAGATACCTTTGACCGGTACGCCGTGTATCGGCCCGACATGGTGCTGGCATGGGAAACGCCGGGCGGAACCGCTTCGGTTACACCGGAAGACAGTTGGCAACCGGTGCTTTGGCGGGCGCTGGTTGAACAACACGGCCGGGTGCACGTTGCTGCCGTGACCAAGCTGTTTTTTAAGCTCATTCAAGATGGAACCGGGCGGCTTAAAGACTTGCCTCACCGCATATCTCTCTTCGGTATTTCTACACTGCCGCCACTTTATCTGAAAGTGCTTTCCGCGCTCCCGGATGAAATTCCGGTTCATCTCTTTTTACTCAACCCGTCCAGGGAATATTGGGCCTATGTTCAATCCAAAAAAGAAATGCTTCGAGAATGGAGCCGGGCGGGGGCAGGGGAGGCCCTGGTGGATGAGGCCCTCTATATGGAGGAGGGGCACGCATTGTTATCTTCTTTGGGCAAGTCGGGAAGAGATTTTCAATGCATATTGGAAGAATCAGCGGACTATGTGTCGCCGGCCGAAGAACTCTATGAAGACCCTGAAAGAGCGGGTCAGCCGAATCTGCTTCACACGATACAATCCGACATACTGAATCTTCGCCTGCGGCGAATCGGCGCGGTGCCGCCCCTTGCGATGCCATCCGATGACGAGTCCATAAGGATTCATAGTTGCCATGGTCCCATGCGGGAAGTGCAGGTGCTTCAGGATCAGCTTCTGAATATTTTTCATCAAGATCCCACCATTTCTCCCGGGGATGTGGTGGTGATGGTACCAGATATTACCGAATATGCCCCTTTCATCGAAGCGGTCTTTAGCACGTCAGCCCCTTCGGAGAACTTAATTCCCTATGCCATCAGCGATCGCGGGCGTGCCGAGGAAAGCCCGGTCGCGCAGGCGTTTCTTCAGCTTCTCGGGCTTGCCCGAACCCGGTTGCAGGTAAGGGACGTACTGGATCTGCTTGCCTTGGAACCGGTAAGGCGACGATTTGCGCTCTCGGTTGAAGAGCTGGAGACGGCCCGAAAATGGATCGCCGAGACCGGTATCCGCTGGGGGCAGAATGCAGCGCACCGGGCGGCTTTTGGGCAACCGGCCGTGCATCAGAATACCTGGCGGTTCGGGCTGGACCGGCTGCTTCTGGGCATTGCCATGCCGGCGCAAAGCGCACCCCTTTTCGGCGGGGTGTTGCCCTACACGGAGATCGAAGGAAAAGAAACCGAATGCCTCGGCAAGGTGGTTGATTTTTGCGAAACGCTTTTTCCCATTCTGACAGGGCTTCTGGAGAATCGAACCGCTGCCGGCTGGCGTGAATTTCTTCTGGAAATGCTTTCCAGCATCGTGATGAACGATGATGAAACAGCCCGTGAGCATTTGATGATCAGGGAACTTTTGAGCACGCTGGCACAAACGGCTTTGACCGGTGGGTTTGAAGCGCCGTTTGGGTTGAATGTGATTCACCAAATGCTGGTGGAAGCCTTCAAACAGCGCCCGTCCGTTCATGGCTTTTTATCCGGCGGAGTGACCTTTTGCAACCTGCTGCCCATGAGAAGCATTCCGTTCAAGGTGGTCTGCCTTTTGGGAATGAATGACGGCGCTTATCCTCGAAACAGGCAGCCGGCCGGTTTTGACTTGACGGGCGTTACGCCGAGAAAAGGGGATCGGTCGGTACGGAACGATGACCGGTACCTGTTTTTAGAAGCGCTTCTCTCGGCCAGGAACCGCTTTCTTATCTTTTTCGTCGGGCAGGCCATTCGGGATAATACACCGATGCCGCCTTCGGTGGTGGTGGACGAGCTGTTGGATTGCATCGAAGAAGGGTTTTATCTTGAGCTGAGTGCAGCCGCCGAGATGAATAGAACCTTGCGGGATCACCTGGTGATTCGCCATCCGCTGCAGCCCTTTGACCCGGCGTATTTTCAAGCGGGCCAGACGGAACGATTCAGTTATTCCGAGGCACATCTTAAGGGCGCCATGGCCCTTGCAGGACCGAAACGAAATCTTTCACCGTTTTTTTGCGTGCCGCTTTCAGAACCGGACGCATTCTCCGATTCGGTTCATTTGATGGATCTGGAGCGGTTTTTCAAGCTGCCGGTCGCCTTTTTGCTTCAGGCCCGGCTCGGTATCGTTTTTCAGGGACCCCCCGAAGAAATTGACGACAGAGAACCGATGTCGCTAATGGGAGTTCGTCGCCATTTGATCGGGGAAGACCTTTTGGCCGGATGGGTTGCCGGTCGGGAGATGGCGGACATGCTGCCGGTCATTCACGGACAAGGCGTGCTTCCCCCGGGAACCCCTGGGGAATGTCTGCGGGATGATCTTCTCAGTCAGGTTCAACCCGTTGCGGCGGCGGTTCGGGAGGCGCTCACGGAGACACCACTGGCACCCCTCAGCGTTTCACTTTCAATCAACGGCGTCCAACTCGTCGGTGAGATGGAGAATCTTTATCCCTCTGCGCGGATTTGCTGCACCTTTGGCGCCGTGACGGAGCGGCGGAAAATGGCGCTCTGGATTTCCCATCTGATTCTCAATTGCACGACTCAAGCGGGAATTCCCAAAAAATCCATATTGATCGGCCGAAACAAACAGGGGGCAGAACGATACGAACTGGCGCCGATACCGGAAAAGGCCCCCTCTTTATTGCTGGACCTCCTTCGACTCTATCGGTTGGGGCATCGCGTGGCACTCCCGTTTTTCCCGGTTGTTGCTTATTGCTATGCATCGAGTTTCAAGCGCGCAGACCCGGCGAATGCGCCGAGTGCGGCCATGGCGGCTGCCCGGAAAAGGTGGCGGGGCGGAAGATTTTCGCCTGAGGCGGAAGGGGATTCTCCTGTGGTTCTTAAGGTATTCGGAGACGCAGATCCGCTCGGGTTCGACCCGAAGCAGCCGGAATGGTCCTTTCCGGAACTTGCGATGCGGGTGTGCGGCCCTCTTGTCGACGCTGAACTATCGCTGAACGGGGGCGATTCATGAAGCGATTGGATGCAGCGACCATTCCCCTGGGCGGCACGCAGCTTATTGAAGCCGCCGCGGGCACCGGAAAAACCCACACCATCGGCTCTCTCTTTTTGCGGCTGGTGCTAACGGGGTATCCGGTAAACGAAATCCTCGTGGTCACCTTTACGGAAGCTGCCACCGCGGAGCTTCGGGAACGGCTTCGCGATCGTCTGCGAAAGGCATTGTCGCTTCTACGGGAAGAATGTAAGGACCAGGCGCTGCTCACGCCCGTCGGCGGAGATAGGGACAAGGCCGTCCGTTTTCTGCAGGCGGCCCTTAGCGGGTTTGATGAGGCGTCCGTCATGACCATTCACGGGTTTTGCCGGCGAATGCTGACGGAAAACGCATTTGAAAGCGGTGTGCCGTTTGACATCGAACTTCAGACTGATTCCCTACCCCTTTATGAGGAGGTTGCGCAGGATTTTTGGGCGCTGGCGGTCTATGAAATGCCGGCAATGCTGGTTCGCTACCTGCAGGAAAAAAATATGTCGCCCGGCGTCCTGGCGGCGTTGCTTCGCCGAGTGGCCGGAAAACCGGATCGCGTCCTTTTGCCTGCAATTTCAGCGGAAGCAACGAATCCGGCCGCCTTGGACCGTTTGTATGGCGAGGCCAGGCGCCTTTGGCTAACATGTCAAGACGAGATCAAGTCGCTGTTGACAACGCACGCAGGCGTTAATCGCCAAAGTTACAACAAGGCGAACCTGAAGCGCTGGCTGGACAACGTGGCCGCCTATTTTTCAGGTGAGCGCGCATCAACACTGCCGGGTGAAATGGATCTTAAGAAGTTTACCCGCTCCATTCTGGCGGAAAAGGCGATAAAACTAAAAGGGACACCGGCACCGCTATCCCATCCCTTTTTTGACCACTGCGAGCGCTTATGCGCGGTGGCTGATCAGTGGCTGCCCGCGTTTCAGCAACGATTTATCGAGGAGGCGCTGCTTGCTCTTGAAAAGCGAAAAAAGGACACCTCCGTTCAGTTTTTCGATGATCTGGTTTTCGCTCTGGACCGGGCCCTTGCCGGTCCGGGTGGCGCGCTTTTATCTGAAAAAATTCAAAAGCGTTTTCGGGCCGCCCTGATTGATGAATTTCAGGATACCGATCAGGCGCAGTATCGAATCTTTCGGCGGGTGTACCAGGGCACAGGTGCTCCCTTTTTTCTGATCGGTGATCCCAAACAATCGATTTACGCTTTTCGAGGCGCGGATATTTTTGCCTATCTTCAGGCGGTGTCGGATGCCGAGGGCGCCATTTACAGCCTTGATACCAACTGGCGTTCGGACCCCTCGCTGGTTGCGGCTGTCAATGCCCTCTTTGACCCGGAACGGGTGCACCGGCCCTTTGGCCTGAAAGAAATTCAATTTGCGCCCGCCATACACAGGGACGGTGCGCAGGATGAATTGAGAATCGATGGAAACCCGGCTGCCGCCTTCGAGTTTCTTTTTATTGAACGGAATGAAAACACGAGCGACAAAAACGGGCTGATACCCAAAGAATGGATGGAAGCGCAATTGCCGGGACTGGTCGCGCGGGATATTTCCCGGCTAGTATCGGGAAACGCCCACCTGACCGGGCGGAAAACGCCACTTGGTCCGGGAGATGTTGCCGTTCTGGTGAGAACCAATCAGCAGGCCGGGCGCATTCAGGCCGCCATGCGGCGGGTCGGGCTTCCCTGCGTGATCACCAGCGGGGACAATGTGTTTGACACGAAAGAAGCGGTTGAAATGTGGCGGATTCTGAAGGCGGTGTTGAATCCGGCCGACGATGTGCTGATTTCAAATGTGCTTGCCACGGATTTATTCGGCCTGTGCGGCAACGACATCGCAGTCCTTCGCAGTGAAGACGCGCAGTGGGCATGGTGGGCGCTTTGCTTTCGGGATTGGCATCGCCTCTGGCATGAGTCCGGTTTTATTCGAATGATTCGCGCAGTGTTTTCTCTTGAGCCGCCGCATCGGTCCGTTCCGTTGCTGCAAGGCTTGCTCCAGCTTGTGGACGGGGACCGGCGGGTAACCAATTTTCAGCATCTTTCCGAATTGTTGCATGCCGCCAGCAGCCGGAATCGCTTGGGGCCGGCCGGGCTTTTGGGTTGGATCGAACGGCAGATTTTCGGGCGAAGGGAGGCTGCCGATGTGAACGAATTGCGGCTGGAAAGCGATGCCATGGCCGTGCAGGTTGTGACGATTCATAAAGCCAAGGGGCTTCAATACCCAGTCGTCTATGCGCCGTACCTGTGGGACAGCAGCCTGTATCATATGAGCCGCCCGCCCGTCGTCTGCCATGACCCGTTGAACACGACCCGAACGCTGTTTGATTTCGGCTCTGATCAGTTGAGTGACCATATTCAGTTGGCTCGATTCGAAGAAATGGCCGAAAATCTGCGGCTTCTTTATGTCGCCTTGACTCGTGCCCGGCATGCCTGCCGGGTGGTGTGGGGGGCGGCGAATTCTTTTCAACAGTCCGCCCTTGGATACTTGCTGCATTCGATTGAGGGCGATACCGGTTTGGATGCCATTGCCCGACATATGGCGGCGCTGAATGATTCTCAAATACTATCGGATCTGCAACGCCTCGCGATTCATGCCAAAGGCGCCATATCTTTTCGACCGCTGACGAGTGAGGCGGCTTGCCGCTACGAAAGAGCGCCGTATGAAGGGCAAAACCTGGTTGCCCGCAAAGCCCGACGCGTTTTTGTGAAGCACCGGCGTATTGAAAGCTATTCACGATTGGTTGCGGAAACAGCCCATGTGTCCTTCATGGAAGAAAAAACCGAGTTTGACCATGACCAGCGCATCGGCATTTCCCAGACTATGGGGATGGATGCGGCCGATCATGATACCGGCGAGCGCATATTGCTCGCGGATTTCAGCCGGGGCGCTGAGGCCGGAATCTTTTTTCATACGCTTTATGAGCACTTGGATTTCACGACGGCCGATAAGCATGCATTCACGTCACTCGTGTCGAATCAACTTTCCGCGTTCGGATTTCAGGCGCCGCAGTGGCTTGATACCGTCGTGCATGCCCTTACCAATACGCTTCATTGCCCGCTGGATGCGGATATAATGGGGCTCTCGCTCAGTCGAATATCCGGTGCGAATCGCTTGAATGAACTAGAATTTGTGTTTCCGGCGACAGGTTACCCCGAAAGGGAAGGGCGAATCACCGCCGCCGGATTAGCCGCTGTTTTCACGGCACATGCCGGACAATGCCTTCCTTCGGAATATATCACAAGGCTCTCCCGGTTGCAGTTCCCGGCCATCGATGGCTTTCTCAAAGGGTTTATGGATCTGGTGTTTTCATACCACGGCAAGTGGTATCTGGCGGATTATAAATCGAATTATCTGGGCGACACCGTCGGTCATTACGGTCGGGATGCGCTGTTGCGGGCCATGGCAGATCATCATTATTTTCTGCAATACCATCTCTACACGGTGGCCCTGCACCGGTATCTGGGCACGCGGGTGCCGGATTATGACTATGATACCCACTTCGGCGGCGTCTATTATTTATTCATCAGGGGCATGGCGCCGCAGACCGGGCCGAATATCGGCGTGTACAAGGACAGGCCGTCAAAGGCGTTTATCACCGCGCTTTCGAATTTGTTTTGGGGATAAAAAAATGGGTGTCATAAATAAGGGACAATCGCCGTCGCCGTTTCTGGAAAAATTATTTCGGTCTGGCTATTTTTCGGCCCTTGATTATTATTTTGCATGCACGGTGGGCCGCTTGGCCGAAGAAAGCGACCCCATGGTGCTGACGGCGGCCGCACTGGCAAGTAGGGATACGGCGCAGGGGCATATCTGCGTGAATGTGGCGCGACTGGCCGGTTGCCCGGTTTTCAGCGAAACCGGCGAGGCCATGCCGGGGATGCTGTGGCCGGAAAGATCGGCCTGGATCGTCGCCCTGGCCAAAAGCCCTTTAGTGGCTAGAAATGAGGCGACAGCCCCCCTTGTCATGGATTCGGCCGGCCGGCTTTATCTGGCCAGGTACTGGGATTATCAGCAACGGCTCATTCACCAATTGCGTCAACGGGCCGCTCACGGCGCGATCAACGTGAACGAAACGCTTTTGTCCGAAGGGCTTAACCGCTTTTTTTCAGAAAAATCAACGACTGAAGGAATGGACCGGCAGCGCATGGCGGTTGAAAAGAGTGTTCGAAATCGACTGACGATTGTATCCGGCGGGCCCGGCACTGGAAAAACAACGACGGTCATACGAATGCTGGCCCTGATTATCGATCAAGCCCTGAACCGGGACGGGACGTTGCCGAGAATACGGCTGGCCGCGCCCACCGGAAAAGCGGCCGCGAGGCTTTCCGAGACGATCGGCGCAGCCAAGACCAGGGATAACTATTTGCGGAACCATTATTCCCCCATTCTTGAATACATTACGGAAAAAGCCGAAACCATTCACCGGCTTCTTGGCGTCAGGGGAAAGGGGACCGGCCGGTTTCACCACACTGCGTCCAGACCCCTTCCCGCCGATGTGCTGGTTATCGACGAGTCCTCGATGGTCGATCTGCCCCTGATGACCCGGCTGATCGAGGCGGTGCCCGCGAAAGCGCGGCTTATTTTGCTTGGAGACAAGGATCAGTTGTCATCCGTGGAGGCTGGTGCGATTTTGGGGGATATCTGTCAGGGCGTTGATTTGGAATTACACCGGCCTGTCGCGCAAACAACGGCGAAGGCTTCCGATATGGGCAACGGGATCAGCCACTGCATCATTCAGTTGACGCACAGTTACCGCTTCGGATTTCATAGCGGTATCGGGCGGCTTTCACGGGCCATCAATCGAGGCGATGCGGAGGATGCGCTGGCATGTCTGAAGGATGATGCTTGTAGAGACGTGTCACTGATCGAGGCAGGCAGTCGGAATTTGTTGCGGCAGGTGTTGCCCGTCTTTATTGAGACGCACTTTATGCCGCTGATGAAGGAACAAGACCCACTTGCCCGCCTCCTTCAATTTCAAACTTTTCGGGTGTTATGCGCGCACCGGAAAGGGCCGGCAGGGGTCGAAGCCGTCAACGCCGCGGTCAGGGAAATTATCAGACGAAACCTCGGCGCCATTCGGCAGCCTGCTGCCAACGATGAGGGCCATCCCATTATGGTAACGCAGAACGATTATCAACTGGGGCTTTTTAATGGCGATATCGGTATCATAGGCGCGTCTCCGGCAGAAGAGAATCAATGGGGGGCTTTTTTTCAGGGCGCCGGTCAATCGCTGCGATATATTTCGCTTTCAAAGCTTCCGCAATATGAGAGCGTGTATGCCATGAGCGTTCATAAGAGTCAGGGGACCGAGTTTGACCATGTTTTGTTGATTCTGCCGCCGCGGCGCTCCCGAATCATCACCAGAGAATTACTTTACACCGCAATCACCCGTGCGCGTAAAAGCGTTGTCATTTTTGGTGAGGCCCCTCTGGTTCGGGAAGCGGTTCAAACGCCTGTTCAACGGGCTTCGGGAATAGGGGATCAACTCTCACAAAAAACGTTCGGCACCGGTTTGTCCGGAGATGAAGAAAAGGCAATGAAACTCCCCCCCGGGGGGTAACGCATTTTTTTTATTGATCCAATTCAGCTTGTGATATGTATGAATCAAGGAAGAGCGCCCTGATTCGCCACATAAATAGCGATTTGCAAGTTTTTCAACGACAAAGATATCCCGTTCTTGATAAAAAAGGAGGCGCTAAATCATGGGTGACATTGGCAAGGAATTTTTCCTCAGTCGCAGCTTCACGGGACCAGCCCCTTACATGGGTACGCATGGTATACCGGTTCCCAGTCGTCTTCATGTTCTTGAACATAAAACCTTCAGAAAGGGCCAGGGCCCCGAATTTCGTGATTTTTTGCTCGGAAAGATCAAAACCGGCGAACGAAAACCGAGAGCGTTGCCGAGGCAAGTGGCCAACAAGGTGGCTCGTTGGGTGAATACATACCGCAAAAGACAAGAGGGGCGCGGCACAGCCTATATTCTCCAAATCATGGGGCAGGGGGCCGGGACACTCCGATGGTCCCTTGAGCGCAGCGTATCTTTAAGAGAGGCCCGCTGGAACGCGGTAAAGAAAAATCCGCAAATCCGTGAACTGAGAGACGCTGGAAAACACGTTGCCCTCAAAAGCGAGATGGATAGTCTGCGAATCCGGCACTGGTATCGGAATCTGCATTATCGCATTTTCATCACGGCCTTTGACAGCGAAGAGGCGATGAATGATTGGAACCGATGTTATAGCGGACGCGACCTCTGGTTGCAGCAACAGGCCAGAAGATCGCTCCCACCGCATGAAAAAGAAAGCTTCTGGTTTGATGCCTTGGGCTGGCAGAAAATTCCGAATGAGTTTATTGCCAGATTAAAGGACGATGCAAAGGCGCTCGTATTTCCATCCGCCTTTAAACAGATGCGCCAGGCGATAGCCCGGGCACCTGGCGGTTGGCTTCTTCTGGTTCCTGCTGCGGGGTATGATTTGGCAGCGCAAGACGACAGGCATGGCCCGCAAAATCATGTGTGGACAAAATACCGTTCCTTTCTGCGAATCGAATTTTTCGAGGGATCAAAGGAATAGGAGAGCAATTAATCTGAATTGCCCAAATAGCCTAACAATGGAACCGTCTTTTCCTATAAAACAAAAAAAAGATATTTCGTCAGAGTGGTTGCACGCACTCGTGGAATCAGCGCTTGATGGCGTTATCACAATGGATGACAAAGGTAGAGTGATAGCCTTTAATCCTGCTGCGGAAAAAATTTTCGGTTATCATAGTGATCAAGTGGTGGGTCGCATGGTTTCCGATATCCTCATTCCAAAACCGCTGCGTAAGCGCCATGAAAAAGGCCTTGAGCGCTTTCTTTCCACGGGAGAAAAAAAAATTATCGGTCGTCGATTGAAAGTAACCGCCATGCGGGCCAATCAATCTCTTTTTCGCGCAGAGATGGAGGTGATTTCGGTAAATCCCGAAACGACACCGGTGTTCATCGCTTACCTCCGCGATATCTCTGAGCAAGAACGGGTTGAAAAGGCTCATCGGCAATACACGATGAATATCAAAAAAACGCTCTTGCAGACCATTCTTGCCATATCGCGCACCGTTGAAATTCGAGACCCATATACCGCTGGTCACCAGCGCCGGGTAGCCCATTTGGCAGCAAGCATGGCCCAGGCACTGAAACTACCTGAAGCGCGTGTCGAAGGAATTTTTCTCGGATCACTCCTTCACGATATCGGCAAAATCGCAGTGCCATCTGAAATTCTGTCACGCCCGGGGAAACTCATGGATGAGGATATCAATTATCTTAAGATCCATTGCCGCAAGGGCTATGAGATACTAAAACCTGTCGACTTTCCGTGGCCGGTGGCTGAAATTGCCCTTCAACATCACGAGCACCTGGACGGATCAGGGTATCCTCAAGGATTAAAAGATGGAGAAATCTTACTTGAGTCACGGATCATTTGTATTGCTGATGTCGTGGAATCTTTAACTGCCCATCGTCCTTATCGTCCAGCCCGCTCTATTGCCGATGCGCTGGCATTGATAAGTAACCGGGCCGGCCAATGGTATGAATATCGAATGGTTGCTGCTTGCAGAGGGCTTTTTGAAAGCGGTTATCGTATCGATTCAATTGATATAGATGAGTTGACATGGCTATCATCGTTGGGTGGTGGGAGCGCTATTGAAAAAGGAGGAGATAGGTATGAAACTTTTTCAGGGACTTTTGATATTTGCCACTTTCGCAATCGTTAACCTCGTGTGTTCAGCCATGGCGCAGCAACCACAGAAGCAAAGCGACAATTGGCTTCTGGAGGCAAAAGATGACACCGAGCGGTTTAAGCGTGTCCAACAAATGTTTGGCGGATTTTCGGCATCGATGCAAGTCGTTGGTGAACGGTACGAAAAAACTTACGACGCCGTCGCTGAAGGCAATTTCGATTTAGCGAACTACCATTGGAAAAAAATCAAGGAAGCAATCGAACTCGGTTATTTCAGGAGACCTGCGCGGGAGGCTAATTCCGTTGCCCTGTTCCTTAAAGGCCCCTGGCCATCTACCGCTGAAGCAATCACCTCAAAAGACAAGGAAAAGGCGCAAAATGCTTTTCTCTCTGCACATTCGGCCTGCATGGCATGTCATATGGCGGAAAATGTGCCGTTCATGAACAAACAACCGCTATTTCGGAAAACCAATTCTTTTTCAAAGCAGTAATTGAAATAATCGGATGAAGCGCTTAGTGCTATGCCCATAATGACTGGCCATAGATCTTTAACGACAACAGTAACCTGACCTCCGCTATCCTGGACAGGCTGTTTCAGCGCGCTTAACCCATGCTTGTGGAAGGTAAAAGTTATCGTATGAAAGATAAAATTGAAAGCGGTTTTTAATATGGCGCCGGAATCTGGAAAACCGGTTCCGGCTGCTATATTCCACATCAAATTGTGCTGGCATTTTCAACCCACCATTAAACTGAATTCTGGCTCCTGAATTCTGTATTCCTGAGTAGTTACTGATAAATTTCATTATATCATAGGATCATTTTTCTTTTTCGGACTCAACATTGCTACAATTTTTAACAGGGGGGGAAATGGCCAATCTGAATTTACTGGCAATCATGTTCTGCGCGGGCGTAACAATCGCCTTGCAACCGTCGATAAATGCGAGGTTAGCGCAAAAGGTGGGGGTGCTGGAAAGCGCATGTATCTCTTTTGCAGTCGGAACACTCGCCCTTCTATTGATTGTATTGCTGACCGGCAGGGGGACCGTCAGAGGGCTTGGAAATGCCGCATGGTGGGAATGGACCGGCGGGATACTCGGAGCGATTTTCGTGTCGACCACTATCTTTGTAGTGCCGCGCATCGGCACTACTGCGGCCATGGCCGCCACCATCGCGGCGCAGCTGATCACCGGCTTAATTCTCGACCATTACGGTGCGTTTGGGTTAAGGGAAATCCACTTCGACCTGAAACGGGCACTGGGTTGCGCACTCCTTGCCTACGGAGTGATCCTGATTGGGAAACGCTGAGTCTAGCCCGGCATAGCCGGAAGCTGGGCGGCTGGGATGCTTGGCAGCTAACAACCTTCTCCAGTGATACACGCTTTTTCCTGCATGTTTCTGATAAAGGGCCTAAAACCGGCAGCGCCTTCGCCGTTGCGAAAACCACGGAAGATTACGAGGCCCTGTTTCCCTGGAATCTGGATACAGAAACTATCGTCGCTATGTTTAGTCCGTCAACCACAGCCCATTGGTCATTTGTCTGAAATCGACAGGCGCAAATCCATCAAAGTACAATTCTCTGGCATAGGAAAATTTCGCCCACAGTATTTTATATCCTTTGGACCAACGAAAAAATTTGACCTGTCGGTGCCATCTCGCTATCTCCTGTTCTGTGACTGGCCGCCTCTTGCCCGCTCGACCGTAAAGCCTCACCGCAGGAGGCTTGGAAAATCGACCAAATGCAAGAGCCTTGAGCCAGTTCAAATTATATTTCACCGCATATACGCAAATTCTATTATCATTATCAAGATTTATGGGAAGCTGAACCGGAAATTTTTCTAAATAATATCCGGTGCAATCTTTTCGAAGGTAGATTGAGCCAATCGGTGAAATATGCGGGCTGCCGTCTTCATTGATTGAAGCGATGACCAAATTTATATTGCCCCGGAATATCTCCTGAATAAGGGGCCAGTTTTTCTGGATGTCCATTTTATGTCTCCTTTTGCCTTGTCCCCTGGCACAGTTTCTGAAGCTCGGTTTCATCCTGCCAAAGGCTGGATTCCTATGTTTTTTGCACTGCCGAAACGAATCAATTTCATGAATTTTATATGCGTCACTTGGGTATGCTTAAGCCCCAGGGCAAAAGTCAAAAGACCATTAGAGGTTGTTGGCTTCAACTGAATCAGGATTCAAACCCTCCCCCATTCAAAAAAAGATATCTGCCTAAACAAAAACACCGCTCAAATTCCGGCGGACTCGTCTATCCCCAGGATAAGGTCGTGGATCGCTTCGCTCTCACGATCTATCCTTATTTGTTAGGCATCGCTGTTCTTGCCATTGCCCACCCGAGGCGGGAAGCGCCACCATGCCCAGACGACAAGCAGCCCAAAGCCTGTGTAGGCCAGAACAAAGATCCACATGGGCGCCTCGTAGTACAGGACGCGTTGTACCCAGTGCTCGACGAAACTGCGTTCGTACCCGACTTGCCCTGCTTGCTCCCGCAGGGCGGATTCAAGCTCCGTGAGCGCGCAGTGTTGACCCAGCCAAGCCTGCAGGACCACTACACCGATGGCCGCAAGGTGAGCCAATCGCCACCAGAGGCTGTTTACCCAGGACCAGCCGAACTTGTTGCCAACAAGAATGACCGGAGGCCCCACAACGACGAACAAGACAACTCCGAAGTGGAGCAGCAAGACCGTGTCCGCAAGGGCTTGATAAGGCAACATCGGTTCCTCCCGCGACGCCTAATGATGGGCATCACCTGGGGCAGCGTGGATGTTCGGGATTTATTACCGATCTTCAAATCCTTCAACCAATGATTTGTATTTTTCGTGAATCATGTTCCGATCAAACTCCCAAAACTCTGCCAGCAAGGCCTGATCCTCTTCATCAGTAAAGTAAGTTCTGGATAAGGGGAAAAAAATCTTATCTTCCTTCTCGATATGTCTGGGGTAAAACTCGGTAAGGGTTTTAAAGTTGGCGGCAATGTCGGCCAAGGCAGTCTCATCCCCCTTCCGGTAGAGGTTGTTGGCTTCAACAAGCGCTTTGGTTGTCTGGCGCCCAAACAAATGCTCCTCGATCAGTTCTTTCATGATTTGACTGTCTTCTGCTTTCAACGCTTTTTTATTCAGTTCTCGAAAAAGAATATCCTCCTCCTTTCCGTGATGCGTCCGATCGGCGTAGACCCGGATGAAATCAACCGCAATATCCACGAACACAGGATCTACCGCGTGTTTCGATTCGATTTTGGCCAAGACGCCTTTAATAACCGAAAGCATTCGTTCAATCAGACGATGTTCTATCATGAGTGGGCCTCGAGCTTGCATATTAGTACCTCCTTTTTGTATTCCCGAACGCTATATTGTGCAGCGCTGCTTTTTGGGTCCGCAACAGTGAAATGATAATTGTTATGGCCGTGGACGAAAGCGAAACCGTCATTGCCAGATTCCCGCCCTGATATTTTTCCGTTCTCCGACGAGTATTGTAAGCTCGCACAATAAAGAGAATCAAAAAGGGAGGCCTTTATTAGAATAAATGAACAAACAGAGAAATATTGTTGAATTAAACGAGACGCTTTTCAGCGGCTTTTTTAATTTTGAAACGGGCGGCGGGCATGCCGCCCGTTTCATTTTCCGGGATTCAGTAATTGATCCCTTACACGAATGCGAAAATGTTACTCTTTTTCTCTGTAATTCTCAAGGAGCTTTCTGACGAGCTTTATGAGAAGGGACGCGACTATCCATGGCCCAGGCCCCAAAAATGTCCGAGGTGCGGCACCCATGTGATTTGGGGGCATGGTTTTGTCAGCGCCATTTTTGATGACTTTAAAACCAGCCTCTTTTCCTTAAGCGGTTCCGTTGTCCGATTAAGACCTTCCGGGTATTTTTCTCGTTTTCAATCCACCTTCGGCATCGTACGAGAAAGTATCGCACCGAGGATAAAGGCGTCTGGCTCAAGGAGCTTCCCAGGAGCCGTCAAGCCCATTGGTGGCGGGCCTTGAAACGCCGCATCGCGGCCTTTTTCGGCAATGCCTTTCAGGGGGACGATGCCGGAAGGCTTTGACCGGCTTTACACCCCTGGGCGGTCGCCGGTTTGCCGGGCCATTTAATCCAAAAACAGTTCCGGAAACGTTGCAACCTAACGAACAGTGCCATTTTAATGCCCCGCCATCCGTCGTACTCAAGGGCAAAACAATAGACGGAGGGCTTTTTATGACTGAAGAAGAAAAAATGCAGGTTGCGTTAATGGATCGCGCTACCGACCGGGTGGGATATCTCATCCGGGATCTCCTTTACATGGGCCTTCCAAAGCTCGCCACCGAAATAGAACTCTTTCGGGATTGGCTGAAGGTCCGCCTGGAGTTCCACAGGGACGTTCCTACAAGAAAACCCGAACGCCACGAAGATATTCCGTTTTACGTTTTTGAGAGAGGATAGGGCAACGCCGGGAAGCGACCCGAGTGCCCGCGAAAGACCGGGGGAGAGATGGGGGCCTAAAAACCTCAAGTTGTTTCAAAATAAATAGAAAATCATGCATCAAATAATCTGGAAATAAACAAGGGGTTGGTGTCGGATATTTTTGTCCGGGCAGCTTGTTCTTGTTGATCAGCCTGATCAACAAGTGGTCAACACGTTAAAGCGGATAAAAAAAAATTAATATTTTGTTTTATTTCGGGAAAATTGGTCGGGACGGCAGGATTTGAACCTGCGACCCCAGCGTCCCGAACGCTGTGCTCTACCAGACTGAGCCACGTCCCGACGTGGTGGCACTTTTATGCCACGAGCTTTTTTTTGTCAATAGGTTTTGATGAAAACATTCATATTTTATATCTCTTTAGAGCGCGGAGCAGGGTGATCGCATGTCCAGTTTTAGTCAAACGGGTTGTTTAGCACGATGGTCTGCTCCCGATCCGGTCCCACGGAAATAATATCAATGGGGGTCTCCCCTAATTCCTCAACCCGTTTCAGATAGTTTTTGGCGGCTTCCGGCAGCGCGTCATAACTGCGAATAATTGATATATCCTCGGACCAGCCGGGCAACGTTTCGTAAACCGGTTTGCAATTGGCCAACACGTTAAGACTCGTGGGAAAATGCGTCAACAGACTGCCGTTATATTCATATCCGGTGCAAATGTTTAAAACATTCAGGCCGGTTAATACGTCCAGCTTGGTAATCGCCAAGCCCGTCAACCCGTTCAACCTGGCCGCGTTTTCAATCAACACCATGTCCAGCCACCCGCAACGCCGCCGCCTTCCCGTGGTAGCGCCGAATTCCGCCCCTTTTTTCTGAATGTAGTCCCCGATTTCATCCTCCAGCTCCGTAGGAAAGGGTCCTGCCCCCACGCGTGTTGTATAGGCTTTGACGATTCCGACCACATGGCTGATGGCCCCAGGGCCGATACCGGCACCGCAGCAGGCATTGCCGGAAACCGTTGCGGAAGAGGTTACAAAGGGGTAGGTTCCATGATCGATATCCAGATGCGTTCCCTGCGCCCCCTCAAACATGACCTGTTTGCCGGATTTCACCGCATCGCTCAACACAACGGAAACATTGGTGATATAGGGTTCCATCCGATCGGCAAATTTTAAAAACTGCTCGATAATCGGTTCCTCCGGCAACGGGTCGGCACCGCAGAATGTTTCCAGAAAGAAATTCTTTTCTTTCAGAATACTGATAATTTTATCCTTCAAAAGATCTTTTTCCAGCAAGTCCGCACAGCGAATGCCGACCCGGGAGGCCTTGTCCTCATAAGCCGGCCCGATGCCACGACCGGTAGTGCCGATTTTATCTTTGCCCTTTATGGCTTCCCTGGCGATATCAAGGGCTTTATGGTAGGGCATGATCAAATGCGCCCGGTCACTGATCAGCAGCTTTTTCGGGCTGGCATCGATTCCTTTTCCGGTTAGATAATCAATCTCTTCCAGAAGAACCTCGGGGTCCACTACCAGACCGTTTCCGATCAGGCAGAGCTTTCCCTGAATGATGCCCGAAGGAACCAGATGGCTGATAATTTGCTCGCCTTTGACCACCATGGTATGGCCGGCATTATTGCCGCCCTGAAAGCGGGCGACGACATCGGCTTGCGCTGACAGAAGATCAACAATCTTACCTTTGCCTTCATCGCCCCACTGGGTTCCCACAATTATGATATTTGCCACGAGATGCTCCTTTACCTCATGCGTCCTTACAGTTTATGTTTTTAATCGCTTGGTTCGAAAAAAAGCCTGCATCATTCGGCGGCACTCGGCCTCGCGCACGCCGCTGATTATCTCCGGATGATGGTTCAAGCGCAAATCTTGCGCAAAGTGATACAGGGAGCCGGCCGCCCCCCATTTCGGGTCCATTGCGCCAAACACCACCCGCGCCACCCGGGCATGCACGATAGCTCCCATGCACATGATGCAAGGCTCAACCGTTACATACAAGGTTGTGTTCAACAGTCTATAATTATTTTCAATCTCAGCGGCTTTTCGCAACGATAGTATCTCGGCGTGCGCCGTCGGATCTCGAAGCGTGATGATCATATTATGCGCACTGGCTATAATATCGCCCGTTGCGCCGACCAGCACAGCACCTACCGGAACTTCATCCTTTTGTCCAGCCTTTTGTGCTTCCTCAATGGCGCGCGCCATCATCTGTTCATGAAGAATGTTCATATTTTATTTTGCCAACTTATCGTCGTTTGATTATCCTTGACCCGCAAGTCGTTACTGCCAACTGTCAAAAAGCGTTGACAACCGCATCCGTATAGCTTATGAACGGTCCGAAATTCAAATGTTAATTTGTTCTGCGCCCGTAGCTCAGCTGGATAGAGTACCGGACTACGAATCCGTAGGTCGCAAGTTCGAATCTTGCCGGGCGCGCCAGAAATTAAGGGGCTACGACTAGTTGAGTCGTAGCCCCTTTTTGTGTCGCAGCTATATATCGACTTTTTGTCGCTGGGGTCACAAGCTTTTTCAGGAATCAGGCCGACTTGTGAGCTGATGAATTGCGTCACCTAATCTTAGAAAAATTTTGCAGATAATCTCAGCAAAATGGTTGTTCACAGCACGGTGTTTAATAATAAGCGTATAAACCCAGATACATTCCGGGCCACAAAATCGATCCCCACTCGTTCCTGAAACTCCGGATCAATTTGAAACACCGGGCCGCCGGCGATGATTTGAATGCGTTTAGGCAAACATTTCCGAAGCGCAGTCAACTCATCCTCCGTGTCGAACTGCAATACGGTGAGTCCAAGATAATTCGGGTGAAATGCCTTGCAGGCCGCAAGAATTTGTTTCTGGCTTTGAAGCAGTCCGGAAAAACGGGTTTCGACTCCCAACACTTCGGCATATTTGAGAATGAGCTGAATGCCGTGGCCCCACCCATCATCCATGGTGGCACCCAGCATGCGCGGCGCGTTGTCCCAAAGGCCGGAAATGCGCTGTTCCTTCCGCCATGTTAACAGCGCATCAGCGGTTTCATGAAGGGTTGTGCGCGCTGGTACACCGGTTTGTTGCCATGAGGATAGCAACAAGTTGATTTTACTCAGAAGTTTCCCAGAAGTGTCTTTCATTGATAGTTTCTGTAATCCTCACAAGCAGTTGACATTGAAATCGGCGTCATTTTTACGGAAAGACGATTTGTTTTGTCGGGTACAAGGGTGAAAAAATAACAGGTGAACTTCCTTTTAAGCAAGCAGGTTTTGCCCTTTTTGGCCAACTTTTTATTATTGGTTGACGGTTTAGAAATCGGGTGTGTATAGTTTTTAACAGAACAATTTTTCAGAAAAGGCCTATCACCAGCGGGAGGTAACGGCAATGAAGGTGGTTGCATTTAACGGGAGCGCCCGAAAGGATGGGAACACTTCCATTCTCATCCATTATGTGCTGGCGGAGCTTCAGAAAGAGAGAATTGAAACGGAAGTGTTCAACTTGAGCGGCCGGAAAATTCACGGCTGTATTGCTTGCCAAAAATGCTTTAGCAATAAAGATCGGCGCTGTGCCGTAACGGATGACATTCTCAACGAATGTATTGAAAAAATGCTCTCGGCTGACGGTATTATTTTAGGTTCTCCCACCTATTTCGCCGATGTCAGCACCGAGATGAAAGCCTTGATCGACCGTGCCGGATACGTGGCCAAATCCAACGGCGATATGTTTCGGCGCAAATTGGGCGCTGCCGTTGTGGCGGTGCGCAGGGCCGGTAGTGTTCATGCATTCGGCACCATGAACAATTTTTTCCTTATCAGCCAAATGATCATCCCCGGCGCAAATTATTGGAACATGGGTATCGGCCGTGATAAGGGCGATGTGGAAAAAGACGCGGAGGGCATTGCTACCATGAAACTGCTGGGTGAAAACATGGCTTGGTTGATGAAAAAGTTGAATAGCTGAACAAACGGAATACCAAGAGGTCACTTGTGATGAAAATCGGTATGATGAATGACCCAGCCCGGTCGGTTTATGATGAGGTCGTTTTATTTGGAGAGGCGCAATTTGATTTCGTGGATCTGACCATCGAGGGCCCTTGCGCTTGCCATGTAGATACGGTCAAACTGCTTGCGATTCTTGAACGGTATGGCCTGGGCGTTACCGGACATACGGACCCTTGTTTACCGTATGCTTACCCGATTCAGGGCGTCCGGGCGGCCTGTCTGAAAGAGCTGGAACGTTGTGCTGTCCTTTTTAAGAAACTGGGCGCCCCAGTCATGAATATTCATCCCTGCTATTTTTCACCGCCGGCCATGAAGGGAAGACTGGTCGAAATGAACATCGAGGCTCTGAAACCCATCGTTGACATGGCCGCTTCGCATGCGCTGACAGTGGTGCTGGAAAACTTTAAAGCCCCTTTTGACCGAGTTTCCACGTATGAACGGATTCTTTCCGAAGTGCCCGGCCTGAAAGTGCATCTTGATTTCGGCCATGCCAACTTGGGCAAGGATAATCATGAGGTCTTCTGCGACCGGCTCGGCACGTACATTCGGCACGTTCACTTTTCGGATAACCGCTCATGGGCCGATGACCACATGCCCTTGGGCGTCGGCAATATCGATTGGAAAAATGCGGTGAAGCATTTAAAGGCCTCGGGTTATGATGAAACGATCACCCTGGAAGTTTTTTGTAAAGATCCGAATATGAGATTCCAATATTTAAATATCTGCCGCCAGATGGTTTTGAATTTCTGGAATTAACGGGGAGTGGGGGGGAATGGAAGAAAGGCTGAATATCGATCAAGTCATTGCAAATATTCAAGGTGAGACCTGATTCAACAACCGGATTCGATTGATTTGACCAAAGAGGATTTAAACAAATCCATGCTCCAGATTGATCGCACGAAGCCACTGGTAACACCTAAAAAAGCCTATGATTGCATGCCTCCTTATTTAAAGGCGCTCGCTTTTTCGACCGCATCCGCTAATCTGCGCAATTAGTCGGAATGTTGTTTTTGCGACACTTCTTGTTTGACGGAAACGGAGGAACCATGAAAAAAGTACTCACCTTACTCGGAAGCCCTCAGAAATCGGGGAATACAGCCAAAGTTCTTTCCTTGTTTGAGGCGCGAATAAAGAGTGACCTGGACGTGGAACGGATCAACATTTGCGAATTGACGATTCACGGCTGCCTTGGGTGCTATGCCTGCCAGCGAGAGTCGAATATCCCCGGGTGTGTTCAAAAAGATGACGCGGAAACCGTATTTGGAAAATTTATGGCCGCCGATGCGGTGATATACGCCTCCCCGCTCTATTGCTGGGGGTTTACCGCACAGCTCAAGGCTTTTATCGACCGCCATTATTGTTTTGGTAAAGGGTATGGCAGTGACACATTCAAGTCCCTGATTGCCGGCAAACCCACGGCGCTGTTGGTGACCTGCGCCGGGGCGATCGAGGGGAACGCCGATTTGATTCAGGTGGCGTTTGAGCGCTTAAATGAATTCTATTCTACGCGAATAATCGGGAAATATCTTCTCCCTTACTGTAAATCGCCGGAAGAAATCGGCGAAAACGGCATTCGAATCGCTGAAAAAATGGCCAATGATTTTCGATACATATAAAAAAGGCTTGTTATTATAAAAAAAAGTAGGGCAGATGATTGCTCCGGCCCGATGGCCGGCCGGGATTGGCTATTTTATATGAAGATAATGGATCTAACGCACACCATTTCTCCGGGAATGCCCGTCTATCCGGGAACCGCACCGCCGGTTTTCGCCGTCAGCAGTGCGCTTGAAGATGCCGGATTTTTGGAGCGGAAAATCACCCTGTGTTCTCATACCGGAACGCATGTGGATGCTCCCGCCCACCTGCTCGGTGAGGGGATAACACTCGATCGGCTGCCGGCGGACCATTTTTTCGGCAAAGCCGTATCTTTGGATTTAACGCATCTGCCTAGCGGATTTATCGATAAAAATGAATTGAAGCCCCATGCCGAAGTCATCGGTTCGGTCGAGTTCGTGTTGCTCTGCACGGGGTGGAGCCGGTATTGGGGCAATACAACCTATTTTTCGAATTATCCCGTGCTGAAACCGCAGGCGGCACGCTGGTTGAGTGAATTTAATCTCAAGGGCATCGGAGTGGACGCCATTTCCGCGGATTCAGCCGATTCGGTCGATTTTCCAATCCATAAGATCTTGTTACGCCGTCATATCATCATCATAGAAAATTTGACGGCATTGGACCAATTGGGCGGTGATCCGTTCTTTTTTTCATGTTTTCCCATGAAATTCGAGGCCGCAGACGGATCCCCTGTTAGGGCGGTTGCAATGCAGCCATTGGTATAACATTTAAGGTTGCGAAGAAGAAGGAACGCTCGCGCCAGGTGGGAGCGGTGAGGGAGGAGAAAATGAAACTGCCGAAGACCGGAGACATGATCACGACTGAAAAAGCCCTTGAGATCTGTAAATTTTACGGCATGGAAAACCTGGTGCAACGGATAACCCTTCATTTCGATGCTTATAAGCCCTGGGTATTCGACGGTTGCTCCATGCTGCCGGACAAAATGGTGGCCGCCATGACCGGCATTAGCACCCTGACCGAAATTTGTCTTCGCCATGATCTGCGGTATGCCTATGGCGAACCCGGAAACCGCGAAGAGCGCTTGCGGGCCGACTATATGTTGGGTCTTGACTTGCTGGACGGGGGCGCGAATGCCATCGTCTCCAAGGCTTTTTTTGATGGGGTTCGTCTTGGCGGGGGTGAGTCGGGGTATTCCTTTTCATGGGCGTTTGCAAGAAAATAGGAGGGATTCCATCCCCGGCATTTATGAAATTTTGTAACTACTCAGGAATACAGAATTCTGGATTCTGTCTCCTGGCTACTGAGGAGTTACAAAATTTTTTCCTCAGTACATCAGTTCGGGCAACCAGGTAATGATTTTCGGGAAAATAACCATCAAGAGCGTGCCGACAAGCACAGCAAGAAGGAAGGGAAAGATTCCCTTGAAAATTGTTTCCAACGCGATACCACCGGGGATAACGGTTTTTGACACACCGTAAACCACGTATACATTGATACCGACCGGTGGGGTAATAACCCCCATCTCCGTCACCATCACAATGATGATTCCAAACCATATCGCATTATAACCCAGCTGTTCAACGACCACCGGAAAAAAAATCGGAATGGTGAGCATGACCAGTGCCAGGGAGTCCATTATACAACCGCCGAGAAAATAAATTAAAATAATGACACCCAGAATTAACACTGCCGGCAAGTCAAGTCCACCTACCCATTGCGCCAGATCAAAAGGGATTCGTGTCACGGCAAGGAATTTGCCGAAAACGGTGGCTCCAGCGATCAGAAACATGACCATGCAGGATGTGCGAAGCGTTTCGTAGAGCGCTTTGACGAAAGCGGCACCTGAAAGTCTACGGCGAACCACGGATATGGCTAACACCCCGAAGGCACCCACCGCCGCAGCTTCGGTAGGGGTAAAAAGCCCGGCAAAAAGACCGCCGATAACCAGAATGAACACAAGCGCCGTATCCCCTAATCCGGCAAGGGCTTTAAGTTTTTCAGCGATAGAATATGATTTTCCCTTTGGCCCGAGTTCGGGTTTCAGGCGGCATTGAATATAAACGGTTAAAATAAACAAGGCGGTGATGAGCAGGGCTGGAAGAATACCGGCCACGAAGAGTGCGCCGATGGACTCCCCCGTCAAAATACCGTAGACAATCAATACCACGCTGGGCGGCATGATCATTCCTAACCCGCCGCCCGACGCAACCGTTCCGGCCCCCAATTCATCCGCATAGTTGTATCGCCGCATTTCAGGCAGACCAACGGTGGCCATGGTGGCGGCTGTGGCAGGGCTCGATCCGCAGACAGCGCCAAATGCCGTGCAGGCCGTGACGGTCGCGATGGCTAACCCTCCCCGGGTGCTGCCGAAAAATTTATTGGCGGTATCATACAGCCGACTGCCGATGCCACTGTTAAATGCGAATTGCCCCATGAGAATAAATAGGGGAATCGTGGTCAATCCGTATGAGGAAAAAGTTTCATAAATACTTCTAGATAAGAGAGTTAACCCGCCTTTCGTGGAAATCATCAAGCTGAATCCACCCCACCCCACCAACGTCATCACATATGCCACGGGCATACGCGTCATAATGAGCACCAGCATGATGAAAACACCAAGAATACCCGCCAGGGTGGGATTCATTTGTTGCCAACCCTTCTTGTTATGGTGGTAGCGATTTCTTCAATCATGGTCAATACGAGCACAAAGAAACAAAACGAGGCGATATACATGATGATGTGCTCCGGGAACTCAAGATTCATGGACACTTCCCCGGATTCTCCGATAATTTGCGCATATATATACATTTGCCAGGTGATGACGCTGCAAAGAACAATGCCGATGATATTCGTCGCTATTTCAATTAAATCTTGTGTCATTTTCGAAAAACGCCGAATAAAAAGTTCAACACCGATATGCCCGTTCATCTGGTGTGTATATGCCAGGGATAAAATGACGGTCAGAGATGCTAAAAATCCCGTTATTTCCACAGACCCGAAAATTGGATGTTTGAGGTATCTACCCACAACATCAACACAGGTGATTGCCATCATCCCGGTGAGCGCCGTGGCGCCCAAGACTTTCAAAAGCGACCTTATTCCGATCAACACCTTTAATATGGTATGCATATCAATGCGCCGTGTATTTATGGCTCTTAGCTGAAAGAGGCCGAGAAAAAGAATCCCGACCTCCTTTATCTGCAAGGCTATTTTGCAGTAACTTGCTGTGCAATAAAATCTACGATTTCATGAGCGTTTTCAATACCTTTTGCTTTAGCGTCCTTTACATAATCGGAAAGGATCGGTTCAACGGCCTTTTTACAGGCGGCTTGCTCATTCGCCTTAAGCCCGACGATCTGACCACCCTGGTCAAGGAAATATTTAATTCCCTCCATATCACTGGTATCCCAGGCTTCTGCGTGTTTAAGCGCCCATTCGGCATTGATCTGCTCGATGATGGCTTGAACGTTTCCAGGTAATGACGCCCATTTGTCTTTATTCATTACCACAAAAAAAGTCGTGGTATAGGCGGTACTAAATGAGCCGGTGGCATAATCAAGCACCTCGCCCAGCCGCCATCCTTTGTTCGATTCAAAGGGGTGCATGGAGCCATCGACCACGCCTTTTTGAAGCATCTCATAGTTTTCGGGCATCGGCTTGGGAACCGGCATGCCCCCCAAGGCGCTGACAACCAACGCGCTGGTTCCGGTGGCTCTGAATTTTAGGCCTTTCATATCCGCCATCGCATGAACCGGCTTTCCTCTGGTATGCACCAGTCCGGGGCCATGGGCATGAAGGTACATGACGTTGACGTCATGGAACTCCTTGGGGTTGAATTTTTTAAGGACATCATTGGCGACATTCGTTGCCATGAGCCCGCTGGTATATCCCATGGGCAGATCGACGGCCGCCATCACCGGGAAACGTCCTCGAGTGTACGACAAGCAAGATAACCCGATATCGGAGAGTCCTTCAACCACGCCGTCATAGCACTGTTGCGCTTTGGTAAGCGTTTGACCCGGATAATACTCAACCTTCACCTGACCATCGGTTCTTTTTCCCACTTCCTTAGCCCATTCTTCAGCGAGCTTGCTCTGAATATGCGTCGGCGGGAAAAAACAACTGTAGGTTAGTTTGGTTTCCGCTCGGACCGCAGGAACATTGACGGAAAAAATTGCCAGCCCGAAAAAAACAACCATGGTAATCAGCGCTGCCTTTTTGTTCATTATTTCTCCCTATGTGTTGTGGTTAACGATAGCGTTCCCGGTCTCATCAAAAATCCTCCCGGGGCTTGAAGCAAGCGCATAAAGCGCCTTTTTAGCTTTCCTTATCCGGTTTCGGCACAATGCGCAAGTGACGCATGCCTATATTTTAAAACAAGTGGTTGGATACCGTCCATTACGCCAGCATAGTTGCTTGCATTGGCCCAATTTCTCCAATACAGCCCTTGATCAAATTCGAAAAGCGCTTTATAAAGGCAATCAGACTGCGTATTTTGTATCCTATTAATATTTTTATCTAATTGCATATTGTCAGGGCCGCGGCATGTGATGATGACGGCGGTTCATCGGGTTACCCGCCCTTAGTCCGGTCAGACGGGTAACGGCATAAAATCAGGAGGAAAGTTATCATGGCGCGCGTGGATGATTATATCAATGCGAAGAAATTGGCAGTGTCTCAGCTGGCAACCTTGAACTATCAAGAGATTGCCGATCGCACGGGTTTTTTTAGGGATACTGATGATAGCTATCGTATTCAGTTTTTAAATCGGACCTATCGGGTGACACTGCCTGAATTTGACTTCAGCGACACACAAGCCCTTGACGGTTCCGGGCCGATTGAAATTCCATTGCAGGAGCAGGTGCTGATTCTTCACTATATGATGGCGCAAGCGCCTGTCACACCTTGGGGAAAATGGGTGGCATATCGTGAAATACCTGGGGCTTCTTTTTATTTCGAACCCTTTACCAAACGGGCTGTCGTTCCGCTGAAAAATATTTTCGGTAATAATTTGGTCGGATTTAAAACTGCTGCCGAAAAATTATGTGGAAAACCCATTTCGGAAGGCGATGCCGGTTTTGAATTCTTGGTTTTTCCCAAAATTCCGATCCGTCTGATCCTCTGGGAAGGAGATGAGGAGTTTGCGGCCGAAGGCACTATCCTCTTCGATGAATCAATCGGGCAACTGTTGTCTGCCGAAGACGTCGCATGGCTTGCCGGCATGCTCGTGTATCGGCTCGCTGCGTTAAGCAAGTAGGCATCGCCTCGCCCCTGACTCAACCGAAACGGTTTGAAAATCGGCTCGTTAATTTAAAACCATCTGTTTCATATGCTCCGGCAATAAGGCATATGCCTCGATAGGCGAAAGGAGTGGCGTGTCCATATCGATGCTCAGGCCAACATCTTTGAGTTTTTCATTTTCCATATCAACGGGTGCCGGGACTCCTGTCAGCGGCACCTTGTTGACGCCCGTAAAGGGGATCACCAGCGGCCCTTCACTGTCAAGGACATACGCCAACTGATGGTTTGTCAGCCGAACGACACTGCCGGCCGGATAGATACCGATCGCTTTCACAAAGGAATGTAAAATATATCTTAGTGTTTGGTCCTTTGTGGCATATTTTCTGACAATATTGGTTACCACGCTGACCGGGTTATAGGCTTCCTTATAACAGCGTTTGGACGTCATGGCATCGTACATATCAGCGAGCTTGCATATCTTTACATATGCCGGTAATTTTTCGGGGAAATCCATATCGGGATAGCAATTTAGCTCGCCTTTTTGTATGGCGCTGTGATGATATTTGACGATGGCCTGTATTTCAGGCGCCTTGATGCCATTTAGCTCTAATAAAAACTGCCCTTTTTCATAGGAGTGGGTTTTTATCACAGCAAATTCTTCGGGCGTCAGTTGGCGGGTTTTATTCAGCACATGATCCGGAATGAGCACCTTGCCCACATCATGAAGAAAATATCCGATGGAGATCTGAAACATTTTATTGCGGGCTATCGTCGTGATATCCGTTTCAAATTGGGCCGTGAATTTTTTTAAAATGGCGGTACCGATGGTACAGACATTGATGGCGTGATGATAGAGATAATCGTCATATGAAAAGATATCTTTGGTTAAATAGAAAAAGGCATTATTATTATCCGAAATGAAATCAACGAGGTCGGTAACGGTATGCTCTACGGTTTCATAATCGAATTTACCGCCGGTTCTGCGAATATCGGAAATAACCTTTTTGATGTTTTCTTTTGCTTTTAAATATCTTCGGGACGCCTCATTTTTCAACTCGGTGATATTTTTAACCCGCTTTTCCACTTCCCCGGAATTTGAGAGCTCCGCAAATTGCGCGGTCGGCTTAATCGCGGGCTTGATTTCTATCGGATTGCCGTTTTGGTCCCACAACCCGCCCATTTCGCGAGGATCGAAAAGCAGGTCGGTAATTCCGCTCCTCTTTATCAATAGCAGCGGTTTTGGGGTATTCACCAGAGCGTCCTTATCGAGAAGCAGCACACCGGATTTTGAATAAATGTCAATTCCCGTTTTGACCCGGCCGCCTTTTTCCACGATTTGGATCAAAGCGTCGATCGTTAATTTAATTTTCTCATTCGCCATGAATCGCAGCCATATTAAAGTGTTATTGGGCAATCACGTAAAAGCGAAATTTAACATACTTGGCGCTATATTGCTACTCCAAAAGCGCTTCCATCTGACGGCTATTTCCTTGAAAATAGTGATAGTTTCTGATAATTATTCAAAATAATCCGTTCAAACAGAATCGAATGACCACCTTCATTCGTCAATCGGTTTGACCAGCAAACGAGCATTAACCGGGGAAAAGGAGACAGCAGTTGCAGATTCAATCCAAAGCGCTTGAGGTAAACATTGCCGATTATCACATCGATGTCGATATCGACCCGAAATATGAAGTGATGCAACTGGTTATGTCGCGCTATTACGGTCTGATGGAAGGCCTCAACACCTTTTTAAAAGAACTTTCACACCCGTATAAAAACTGGCAATTCATTGTGAAAGAGTCCAGAGGATATGCGCTCGATTATTTTCATCTGCTCACCGCTCACCCCCGCGGACCGGAAGTTGCTGAATTATTTTTTGAAATCTTTCTTGCCGCCATCAAGTCCGGCAATAACGCCAAAGTGCAAACGGACGCAGTGGATAATCTACTGCTGTACGTGCAAAAAATAATTAAAGATGCGAAGGGAGATATCGGGCGGTTTCTCCCCGCGCTGAACACCTGTTTCAGGAAAATCGCCGCGCTGAATGTTCCTTTATTCAACCTGTTCATCAAAAGTTATTACCAAATTAAACGTCTGGCAGCGTTGTATCGGCAAAAAGCCGCCGATTCCAAGGTGGAATTCGATGCCATCGGCCTATTGTTGGCCAAATACTATAAAAACACCTACGCCTACTGGTTGAGTGAGGTCGATCCGCACGGCTGGTTTATCAAAGCGATCGGGAAAAACGAGTCCGCGGTTCATTTGTCGGAACTTTTCAAGGAAATTTCGCATCGGAGAATCGAAGCGGCGCGCGATGATCTTGAGAATTATATTCAATCGGCGAGGAGAAAAGACGGAACGCTTATCGATCAACTGATCACGCTTCCCGGATTTCAGGAAATCGTTGAGGTGTATCGGGAAGTCCCGCAAAAATTGCTCGAGCTGGGAAGGGATGAGCGGACGGGATATCGCTGGAAAATCATTTTTCTCTTCCACATGATGTCCATATCCGGCTTGTCCTTGGTGCATGAAGAGGCTCTCAGGGAAATAAACCGCACGCTAAGCTGGCTGATCGGACACGAATCCCACCGGCAAATCAAACGATTAATTGATAAGACGTTTGCCATTCTGAAAACAGGCACTCAAGAATTTCCTGCTACCGTTCTGAACTGTGCGTTGACCATGGGCAAGGGGGTCTACCAAACCGATGAAAGCGATCTGATCAACCTTTACATCGACTCCATGATTGATCTGGGGTTTCAGGCGCCGAAGATTCGCGGTGTTGGAAATGACTGGCAGATCAAAGCGAATATCGCTCATATTTTAAATATCAGAACCTGGCTAGAGTTAATACAGCTGAACCCCAAATGGTCGCCGAAGCTATTGTCCTATCTGACGATTCACTTATCCGTGTGCGGTGTTTTTATCAAGGACACGGATCTGTTCCCCCGAGACATCACCCGGTTGTTAAATAGCCCTATCGAACCTGTTTACAATTTGGTGAAACAATTGGCCCGTTTGTTTCCCGTGTTTTTCAACGATATCGGCGCGGAAGGAAAGCTTCGGGATATTTCGACCGAAATTGATGAAATCACCCGCCGCAAGGATGTACTGGTCCATTTTCTGCGAAAACAGAGCCATGTCGAGAGCAGCAATCAGATACTGGATTTCATGCGTGCAACGCTTGTTTTTTGGACAACGTGCGACAAGTCGATCCTGAAACCCTTCTTGCCGCCTTATATCTATGCGCAAGTTGCCGCCGACGGTGAATTTGTAGACGGAATTCACAACACCATGTCGTTACTATTAAAGCAAGGGCTTCAGTTGCCGGATGCGCTTCTGGAATTGTCCGACGAGCGGTTGAATCAGTTGCTTGCGGATGTTCGGGACGTATCGAATATTGATATTCGACGCGTTCAGTTGGCGGCAAAGCTCTATAAGCTGCTTTACCAAAAATATCGGCTCGACTTTACGGAAATGGATCACTACCTTTCCCAGCTTAGACCCGGCGCGTTTCCGAATCTGGACGCCCTTGAAACGGCATTGGCGGAAACAGACTCCAAGCGAAAGCTTTCGGGGCTGATCTCTTTTCTCGAGGAGATTAAAACGCTCATTTTAAGCAGCAACCGATATGAGGCACGGGAAAATATTTATAAAAAAAGGCATTTCACCGTCGATATTCCCTCCATGTACGGTTCCTACAACGAACTGAAGTTTGATGGGTTGGGGCTGACGTTTCGGCTTGAGTCGCTGGTCAATGCGTTGTTCGATATCTGCATTTCCAAAATCGATCTGACCCTGATCACCAAGGCGACTTTTTTCCAGATATATGATCTGTTAATATTATTCGGCCGTGCGCTAAAACTCGATGGCATTTCATCAGTTGAATTTGAACGCCAGCTCGATTTTCTCTCCTTGTCTTTGGAAATGCGGGGGTTCACGTTCACGCAATATCTCGATATTATCAAAGGGTTTGCTCAGGCGGTTAAAAACATCATCAACGACTGTTTTAATAATATTCATGAGGAGAATCTGAATCGAATTTTTACCCGAATTGAAAAGGATCAGATTTTACCGAAGTATCTTCCACGGGATGAAATGGGGGAAGATGAGAAACTGGTCCATCGCATCTCGGAAATTTTTCTTCGGGATCAGATTGCACTCTCGTTGGGCCTTCAACAGCTGGACTATTTTTTAAACCGGATTTTGCACACCCTTTTCCATCAGGCCGATAAATTGCACAAAGCCAAACTGCAGCAATTGCTCAATTACGACCCCAAGCGTGCCATAACGACCATCTATGATACCAATAAGCGGCTTTTTCGTGTAATTTATCTGGGTGCTAAGGGGTATCATCTGGCCCAGCTAACGCAATTCGGGTTACCGGTTCCCCCCGGTTTTATTATTACAACCGAGGTGTTTCGCTCCCGGGAAATTATTGAAACCTATCCGCCGGCCCAACAGAACTTTCGCGATCAGTTGGCAGACCACATGAAATTGCTGGAAAAAACTGCCGTGAAAGTTTTTGGTGATCCGAAAAACCCGTTGCTTGTGTCGGTACGAAGCGGCTCTCCGATTTCTCAACCGGGTATGATGGATACCTTTCTGGATGTGGGGTTAAATGAGGAAATTGCTCATGGCATCGCAACATATACGGGAAATACCTGGTTCGCCTGGGATAATTATCGCCGGTTTGTGCAGTGTTACGGCATGTCGTTCGGTTTATCACGGAATCATTTCGATGCGATTATGGCCGATTTCAAGAAACGCATCGGCGTGGCGTATAAGCGGGGTCTTCCGGGCGATCAGATGAAAAACATGGCGCTTACCTATAAGCAGCTTGTTCAGGATCATGGGATCGCGATTCAGGAAAATCCGTTTGAGCAATTGATGGTGATCATCAAAAAGGTGCTGGATTCCTGGGAGTCGCCCAAGGCGAAAACCTATCGTCAAATTATTGAGATATCGGATGATTGGGGAACTACCGTATCGGTTCAGGCCATGGTTTTCGGTAATCGGTCCCAAACATCCGGCACCGGTGTTTTTTTTACGCACAATCCTCGCTGGTCCGGCGACACACTGAAATTGTGGGGCGATTTTACGCTGGGAAATCAGGGGGAGGATGTGGTTTCCGGGCTGGTTAAGACGCTGCCGATATCGGAGATGCAACAGGAAATTGAAAAAAGAGAAACGGACATCACGCTGGAAACCCATTATCCCGCCATTTATAACACCCTGCTCAGATGGGCCAATGAGCTGATTTACCGGCGCGGGTGGAGCCCGCAGGAAATCGAGTTCACCTTTGAAAGCAGCGACCCGAAGGATTTATACCTTCTTCAGACCCGCGATATGGCCATGCGGGAAAGAAAAAAAGTTCTGACCTTTGATTTGGCGGAATGCGGCAACGACAAGCTTCTCGGGCACGGCATTGGTGTCAGCGGGGGCGCGATGAGCGGCCGGGCCGTGTTCAGTCTGGAGGAAATCGATCATTGGCGGAATTTGGAGCCTAACACCCCGCTTGTGTTAATACGAGGGGATACGGTACCCGATGACATTCGGGAAATATTCGCTGCGGACGGGCTGTTGACGGCAAGGGGCGGATTGACCTCACACGCCGCCGTGGTGGCCCATCGAATGGGAAAAACTTGTGTCGTAGGGTGCGAGGATCTGATATGTGATGAAAATGAACGGTATTTTATTTTCCGTCAGGCAAAAGTGAACTCCGGCGATCATATTAGTATTGACGGCCGAGGTGGCTCGGTCTACCTTGGAAAAATCAAGGTAAATGAGGCATAGCGGGGGAGCGCTTATTGCCTTTATGATGTGGCGTTTTAGAGGAAAAGAATACTGGTGACGCATACTGTTGCGAGAACACCATTGGGAGGCACTATGGTACAGGTTAGTGAAAATGACAAGGTATATAAACTCGGTATCAACGGATTGGGGCGCATCGGCAAACTGACCTTATGGCACCATGTGGGACGCAAATATTTTAAGGAACTGGTCGTTAATCTCGGGCGGGAGGTTGGCGCCGGCCTAACCGATATTGCTCACTATATTGAAAGGGATTCCAGTTATGGCTCCCTCAGTGGCTATTTATATGGGTTTAAGAGCAGGCCGGTTATCTCGGAATTAAATGAAGAAAACGGGTGCATGCGCGTTGACGGCATGCCCGTGACGTTTTTAAGGCAGCATCGCAATCCGGCTGATGTTCAGTGGCGGGATAATAACGTCCGGTTAGTGGTGGACACCACAGGTCAATTTCTAGATCCCTCCCTTTCCGCGGATCATCCCAAAGGCGCTATCCGAGGTCACCTGGATTCAGGTGCCGAAAAAGTCATCGTTTCGGCTCCTTTTAAGATAGCAGACCAACGTGCGCTGATTCCCGATGATGCCGTCACCACAGTGATGGGCATCAACCACAACGATTACGACCCGAGACACCATCGCATTCTTTCCAATGCTTCCTGTACAACCACCTGCTTGGCGCATATGATCAAACCGCTGATCAACCACTTCGGCGCCAAGCGAATCTTGTCGGCTTCCATGGCCACCATTCATGCCGCCACCGGAAGTCAGGAAGTGCTGGACCGGCTGCCTAAAGCCGGCGGAATTGATCTGCGAAAAAACAGAAGTATCATGAACAATATTATTCTCACCACAACAGGGGCGGCCAAGGCATTGCGCCTGGTCATTCCGGAAATGAATGAAATCGGTTTTATCGCGGAATCGGTGCGAATTCCCACCGGAACGGGTTCTTTGATTATTCTGGTGGTCAATTTTCAGGAGGAAATGAACGGGGAATCGATTCGCAGGGAGGTCATCAATAACGTGTACCGCCGAGCCCAGGCCGATGACCCGAACAAATATCTGCATTACTCGGATCAACAGAATGTTTCCTGCGATATTATCGGTCTTCCCAAAGCCGCCGCCATTATCGAGGGACATGAGACCCATACCCGAACAGCGGAATTAACATTGGATTTAACGAAGGTGCCCGGACTTGATGAAAAAATATTGAGCACCCTGAAGGACGCGGGCGTTCACGTTCCCATGACGCAGGCCGTTATTTACGGCTGGTATGACAACGAAATGGGCAGTTATGTGAACATGCTGGGAGATCGTACGGTCACCGTCGCAGAGCATATGTGAAGTTGATTAAATCAGCGGGTTGAGCGGTTAGAAACGTAATCGGGGGAGCAAGAAGAGCGGTCATCCCGAAGGCCGATAGCCCATTGCCTCAAAACTTCAGTTTATACAGACAATCCGCCAGACGAACGAATTCCTCGACAGAGAGGGTTTCAGCCCGGCGGACCGGGTCTATGGCCGCGGTTTCCAATCCTTGAATCAGCAGGTTGGTATCCATTTTAAGGACGCTTTTTGACATTGAATTTTTTAATGTTTTGCGTCGTTTTGAAAAAGCGGCCTTGATAACGAGAAATAAAAATGCTTCATCCTGAACCGAAAAACCGGGGGCTCGCGTAAAATCGATTTCAATGATCTCTGAGTCGATTTTCGGTTTTGGATAGAAGAGGTTCGCATTGATCGTTGCCAGCGGCCTGATAGCTGCACAATACTGAAGCATAACGGATAAGCGTCCGTAATCCCGGTTTCCAGGTAAGGCAACCAACCGCTGCGCCAATTCCTTTTGAAACATCAGAAAACAGCGCGTCAGATGTTTTCTTGCCGTTATCAGCTGCACGAGCACCTGGGAGGAAATATTATAGGGAAGATTACCGAATACTACCAAAGGCCGTCCGGTGCTTAGAGCGATAGCGGGAATATCGACCTTCAGAATATCCCGGTTCAGCAATTCGACGTGATCGATTCGATTCAAGGCCAGTTCGGATTTTAATATTTCCAGCAGCTGCGTATCTTTTTCTATCGCATAAACACGACTTGAAATTTTTCCCAAAGGGATGGTGAGCGCTCCTAATCCCGCGCCGATCTCAAGAATCACAGCTTCAGGCGTTATGCCGGAACGGGCAATGATCATCTTTGCAGTGGACGGATCCGATAAAAAATTCTGACCCATTTGCTTTTTGGGGTGAAGGCCCTGAGCCTTCAAGAGGGTTCCGGGAGAGCTCATAGCGGGCCGCTGAGTAATGATATGGCAGCGCAAGTAGCAAGCCGCCGCTGTGATTCAACGCAGATTGCGATTCGAAGGGTGTTTGCATTCAAACAAATTATCGGAAATGACGGTCGAATGTTAAGATCTCCCCTTTCTGGCACTTTATTTGCGCATCTTTTTAAACAGCTTGCCCTTGCCTATCACGGAATGCTCATGATATCAATAACAGATCCAGGCATGTATGTCGACATTATGTATTTGTATAAAAATATAGAGGGTTAGTTATGACTGCTTGACATTTCTAATTTGATAACGTAATTTTTCCTAAGTAGTCATTGAGCCGTAGTGCTTTTCGGCACCGGTCTTTACCCATGCAACCCCAAGGAGGTCAGTATGCCGAAGAAAAAAGGCAAAGCGGTCAGCTTTGATGCGATGGTGAAGTTCTTCATGCAGCAGTACAATGTACCCACCAAGAAGGATTTCGAGAAGCTGATCGAACGGATGGACCGGATCGAAAAGCTAGTGAGATCCGGAATAAGCGCGCCTCGTGGACGGCGGGCAGCGAGCCCATCCGGCAGCAGAAGCGGCTCGACGGCCTCTGATCAGGTTTTGGATATCATTCGGCTGGCGAAGCAGGGCGCCGGTTTTGCGGAAATTAAAGACAATACGGGATTTGGCGATAAAAAGTTGAGAAATATTATTTTCCGGCTTAGCAAAACCGGCCGAATTCAGCGCAAAAACAGAGGCCTTTACACAGCCAACTGATCTTTTTTTTCTTCCCTTGCCCCCATCAGGGTGACAGTGCGTGTCAGTCAGGCCAATGGTGCGGTCCGCCCGGGTATCATTTTATACGGGCGGACTCTTGTTTTCAGTGATCATAAACCACATCTCCTTTTAGGGGGCGTGGCTTCTTTTTGTTTAAAGGACGGTTTCATGAATCAAATGATGGATAAAAACAACCCCGGAATAACCATCGGCGACGAAATTTCGGGCTGTGTCGTGGAGAATATCGCCGACCTGAAAGAAATCCGATCGGTGTTCTATTCGCTTCGGCATCAGGGCACCGGTGCCAAATATGTCCATATCAGCAATGATGATGAGGAAAACACGTTCAGCGTTGCATTCAAGACAGTGCCTACCGATTCGACCGGCGTTGCACATATTTTGGAGCATACGGTGCTGTGCGGATCACGTCGATTTGCCGTACGCGATCCATTTTTTTCCATGTTGAAAAGAAGTCTCAATACGTTCATGAATGCCTTTACCGCTTCAGACTGGACCATGTATCCGTTTTCCACACAAAATCGAAAAGACTTTTTCAATCTGATGGATGTTTATCTGGATGCCGCGTTTTTCCCGAATATTGATGCGTTAAGCTTCAAACAGGAGGGGCATCGGCTGGAAATCGAAACTTCCAACGGCAACGCGGAACGACTCGTGTATAAGGGCGTTGTGTATAATGAAATGAAGGGGGCCATGTCTTCTCCAGATCAGGTTTGCCAACGATCCCTTTTAAACGCACTTTATCCGGATACGACCTATCGGTTTAACTCGGGCGGTGATCCGGTGGAGATTCCCGGATTGACTCATGAACAGCTCGTAGCCTTTCATCGCCGGCATTATCATCCTTCCAATGCGTTTTTTTATACTTACGGCAATTTGCCGCTAAAGGAGAACCTTGCCTTTATCGCTGAAAAAATCCTTGATCAATTCGATCAGATTGATCCGGGGACCGAAGTGCCTTCTCAGCCCAGATGGGCGAAGGCGGGTGAGGCAACCTACTTTTACCCTTTGGGACCTCAGGAAGATCCGGTAAAAAAGCACCAGGCATGCTTGGCATGGTTGACCGCTGATATCAAGGACTCATTTGAAGTGTTGGTCTTGACTTTGCTTGAAGAAATTCTATTGGGCAACTCCGCCTCTCCGCTTCGAAAGGCACTGATAGATTCAGGGCTGGGCTCGGCGCTAAGCGATGCCACCGGATTTGATGCGGATAACCGGGACACGTTGTTTGCCTGCGGATTGAAAGACGTGGCGGCAAACGCCGACCCGGCTGTGGAAACAGTGATTCTGAATACGTTGCGGAATCTGGCGGCCAACGGCATTGATTCGGCGCTGATCGAGGGGGCCATTCATCAAATCGAATTTCGCCAAAAGGAGATCACCAATACGCCCTATCCTTTCGGTTTAAAATTGCTGATGCGGTTTTGCGGTGGATGGTTTCACGGAGGAGATCCGGTACGCCATCTTCGCCTGGATGAAGATTTTAGCAGGCTTCGGGCCGAGATGGCCTCGGGCTGCTTTTTTGAGGAGCGAATCAAGCAATATTTTCTCAACAATACCCACCGTATCCGTTTTATGCTTTCGCCGGACCAGACCATGGCCGAAAAAGAAGACCGTCGCGTTCAAGAAGAGCTGAAGCGGATTCAGGCCGGTCTGACCCCCGAGGATCTCGACCGAATAAAACGCGATGCCCTTGCGCTCGAAAAGCTTCAGGAGGCCCAGGAAGATATCTCTTGCCTGCCGACGCTCGAACGGGAGGACATTCCGGCATCCGTCAAAAGTGTTGAGGAAAGTTCGCCTTGCCAACTCATTCCCGGCAGATGCTACAAGCAGCCAACCGGCGGCATTTTTTATTTTTCCGCATTGGCAGGGGTTTCGAAGATCAACCGGGCGCTTATGCCCTGGATTCCTTTTTTTTGCTACGCTGTGACAAAGGTGGGGACAACCCAGCATGACTATATGGAAATGGCCCGAAGAATGGATTTATACACCGGCGGCATCAGTTTGGGGGTCAGTGCCAGAACGCGCTATGACGCCAGCGGAACATGCTTGCCGTTTATGTCTTTGGATGGAAAATGCCTTGAACGAAATATCGGTAAGATGACGGATATTCTGACGGAATACATCGGAGAGGTCGATTTTTCAAACACGGAAAGACTAAAGCAGTTGCTGCTGGAATACAGGGCCGCCCTGGAAACCATGGTCATTCACAACGGCCACAGACTGGCCATGTCCTTGGCAGCCAGGCGCTATTCGAGCCAAAGTGCCTTAAGCGAAATGTGGAGCGGAATCGAGCAGCTTAAATTCATCAAGATGTTTACGGACACCCTTTCGCAGGATAGCCTTATCGGCCTTACCGAAATACTCATGCAAATTGCGAAACGTCTGTTTATCGGGGAAAATGTGACCACGGTTTGGATCGGGGAAGATAAGGCATTGGTTAACGCCGGCCCTGCGGGTGAGGCCATTCGATCCTGTCTTGGCGGCGTTATCGAATTGGAAAAAGCAACGGACTCTTTTTTCGTGCCTGAGATGGATTTAGGCAAAGGCCTGCCAAAGGAAGGCTGGTACACAACATCCGCCGTGTCCTTTGTCGCCCGCATGGTTGAAACCGTTCGGCTGGGGCATCCGGATGCACCGGCGTTGTCCATTATTGCAAAGCTGATGCGCTCTTTATATCTGCACCGTGAAATTCGCGAAAAAGGTGGTGCCTATGGTGGATTTGCTCTTTATTCGCCCGAAAACGGGCTGTTCGGTTTTGCCTCCTACAGAGATCCTCACATCGTCGCTACCCTGAAGGCCTTCAGCGGGGCGTGTGAGTTTATCCGTTCCGGTAATTTTTCGGATGAAGATGTCAAAGAAGCGCTTTTACAAGTTTGCTCGGAACTCGACAGGCCCGATCCGCCCGGCCCTTCTGCCAAAAAGGCGTATATGCGCAAATTTGTACTGCTCAAGGATGAAACCCGAACCCGATATAAATCGGATCTGCTGGCACTGACACGGGAGACGGTCGTGGAAGTCGGGTGGAAGTATTTTAGGGCGGACGATGAAAATGATGCGGTGGTGGTAATTTCAGACGAAGAAAAACTCAACGCTGCAAATGAAAAACTGGGAGTGCGTTCATTGGTGCTCAACAAAATTTGAACATCCGTTTCATCGGTTTGAGTCCGCTGAAACCGATCAGACGAAATCAATGAACTCAAGGGATAAGAATTTTTGTGAGCGCTGCAGCGGGCGCATCTTTCAGGGTGCCTTTGGCCAGTGCCACCTGAATGGTATGCAGTCCCAGGGCGTTATACAGCGGAACCAGTTCCGGCACCTTTTCTTTCATATGGTGAAGATGCCGGGCAACCGTTTCCACATCCCCGCGAGCGATAGGACCGGTCAGCGCCTCGGGAATGCCTACGGAGCCGACATTATTCAGTGTGCCGTTAACTAGTGGTTGCAGTACTTTCCATGCTTCTTTTTGCGACACCCCCGCTTCACCGATAAGCCTGAACGCCAAATCAAGCACGGATACCAGATAATTGGAAGCCACGACGGCTGAGGCATGAAACAGCGTTTTGGCTTCCGTTTTGATCGGCAGGCTGCTGGCGCCCAAATCCGTCGCGATTTGAATGGCCATATTCACCGCGGGGCCATCGCCTTCAATATCGGTAATAATGCCGGAAAACGGGCTTTTATCAAACGATTTGGATGCAAAACTCTGCAACGGATGGAGAGAGCCGATATAAGCGCCGCAACGCCTGGCGGAAGAAAGAATTGTGGAGGGCAGGGCACCGCTGCTGTGCAGCACCACCGCTTTTTCCTTGAAACCGTTTTTTTCTGAAATGGTTTCGCAAACCCCCTCAATAACCCCGTCCGGAGTCGTTATGAAAACAACATCGGCCTGTCCGGTAATTTCCAGGGGAGAGTCACTGAAATGTAAGCTGTTAACCAAAGTTGCCAGGGTTTTGGCAGAGTCTATCGTCCGGCAGGCAACACCGGCCAGAGGATATCCCAACTTACATAAATATAACGCAAATGCGGTTCCGACCCTGCCGCAACCGACAATGGCAAAGGATGGTTTCATGAATTGCCCTCTTGGGTTCCCTGGTTCTTTTTTGTAGATGTTACGCTCGAAACTTCAATAGCAATGTGCTTTGCTTGGAAAAGTGCCCGCCTTAACCTCCTCGGCATAGGCCGTGACAGCTTTTTTGGCTGCCTGCCCCAGTTGGGCGTATTGTTTAACGAATTTAGGGGTGTGCCTGTCAAAGAGCCCCAAAAGATCATGAATTACCAGGACCTGGCCGTCGCAATCCGGGCCGGCGCCGATGCCGATAGTGGGAATTTTCAATGTGTTGGTTATCTTCTTGGCGATATCGGCTGGAATACCTTCCAGAACAACGGAAAAGGCGCCGGCAGCCTCCACATCCCGGGCATCCGATAAAAGCCGGTCTTCATCCCGCTGAACCTTAAAGCCGCCCATCTGGTGAACGGATTGCGGCGTCAAGCCAATATGCGCCTGCACCGGAATTCCGGCTGCTGAAATGGATTGGATCACGTCGGCCACTGCCGCACCCCCTTCCAGTTTGACGGCGGTGGCGCCGGCTTCCTTAAGAAACCGCCCGGCATTGAGAATGGCATCCCGGGTACTGGACTGATAGGACATAAACGGCATATCGCCGATCACCATGGCGCGTTGGGTGCCCCTTGAGACCATGCGCGTGTGGTAAATGACCTCATCCATCGTGACGGGCAGGGTGCTGGAATTTCCCTGTACCACCATTCCCAGTGAATCGCCTACGAGAATCATGTCCACTCCGCATTCGTCCACGATCTTTGCAAACGGGTAGTCATATGCGGTCAGCATGGTGCTTTTTTCGCCCTTTTCTTTCATTTTTAAGAGGGTTGTTACGGTAACTGAAGAAGCCATGACATTTCCTTCCTGTTGCTGAAATACTTCGGTTGGGGGTCTGAAAGAATAGCCCTGTTTTATTTCGATTATTACTTAAAGATAACGAAAGTCAAGGTTTTAAACGGCTTTCAAACAGTGACGCGGCCTACATTCCATCCTCCTTCCACGGCATCACTAATGCCGCTGCATTCACAAAGATATGGATTGCCGCGGGTTCATTATTGACTATAATAGCCCCATAAGATAGACAGAATGATTTATGTTGGTATGGTTAAAATCCGTTCGGTTGGAGGGTTTTAACGAACTGTCAGACCGACGGACGAATCGGAAAAAGAGAGCATGATACAATTAATTCGAGGATTTAAAGATGTTTTGCCCGGAGAGGTGGAACTGTGGCAGATGGTTGAAAAAACAGCCGCCGGGCTGTTTGATGGTTTTGGGTTCAAGGAGATTCGGGTTCCCCTGATGGAGCGGACCGAGCTGTTCGCCAGAAGCATCGGCGAAGGCACGGATATTGTGGAAAAGGAAATGTATACCTTTGCGGATCGAAAAGGGGAAATGATCACGCTTCGGCCCGAGGCAACCGCCTCCGTGGTTCGCGCCTACATTCAGCATAAACTGTATGCTGCGGAGCCGGTCCGGAAATTTTATACCATCGGTCCCATGTTTCGAAGGGAACGGCCGCAAAAAGGACGTTACCGGCAATTTTATCAAATCAATGCCGAGGTGTTCGGTGTGGCCGCGCCGGCCATGGACGCTCAACTTATCTATATGCTCGTCACGCTGTTAAAGGCGCTATCGGTTCCGGATATTCATGTGCATCTGAACTCGCTGGGATGCCCGGATTGCCGGCCCGGCTACAAGGCCGCGCTTGAAGCCTATGCGGAAAAGGCGATGGCAGCGCTTTGCGAAGACTGCCGCCGCAGAAAGTCGCAAAATGCATTGCGCCTTTTGGACTGCAAGGTGCCCGGGTGTCGGGACGCCATGGCGGATGCCCCGTCATTGCAGGATTATTTATGTAACGAGTGCAAATTGCATTTTTCAGAAGTAAAGGCCCATTTGCAGCAGGTGGGTATTTCCTATCTGATCGATAAACGGCTGGTGAGAGGTCTTGACTATTATACGCGTACCACATTTGAAATTCAGACCGGCGCGCTGGGCGCCCAAAACGCGGTTGCCGGCGGCGGACGATATGATGGCCTGGTGGCGGCACTCGGCGGACCGGATACCCCTGCCATTGGATTTGCCATCGGGTTTGATCGCTTAACAGAAACTACAGCGCTTCGCAACCAGGCGCTTGAGACACCGCCGGATGTGTTTATTGTCGCTTTGGGGGATGAATGCCGGCAACGGGCATTTTTGTGGTCTTGTGAGCTGAGCCGGTCCGGTATTCGAACGGAAATGGATTTTTCGGGGCGCAGCCTAAAGGCCTTGATGAAACGGGCCAATCGCCTTCAATCAAGATATGTCCTTATTTTCGGTGAATCCGAGCTTGAAAACAAAATGGTCCTATTGAGGGATATGTCGAATTCAGAACAATTTGAAATCCGGATGGATGGGATTGTAGCGGAAGTTTCGAGAAAATTACAACGCGATTAAATGATAAAAGGAGTAATTCAATTGGCAGATCTGCTGGGAGAAATGAGGCGGACACATCATTGTTGTGAGTTAAGTGCACGGCACGTTGGGCAGGAAGTCGTCCTGATGGGCTGGGTGCAGCGCCGTCGCGATCACGGCGGCGTGATTTTTGTTGATTTGCGCGATAAGGAGGGCATCACGCAGGTGGTGTTTAACCCCGAGCGGAATACAGCGGTTCACGAAAAGGCGCATGTGATTCGCAGTGAGTTTGTTTTGGCGGTTCGGGGAATCGTTTATGCCCGGCTTGACGGGATGAATAATCCCAACCTGAAGACCGGTGACATCGAAATCATGGCCGATGAGCTGTTGGTTCTGAACACTGCGCAAACCCCGCCGTTTCCCGTTGAGGAAAAAGTGGAGGTATCGGAGAGCATTCGGCTTAAATATCGTCATATTGATTTGCGCCGGCCGCAGTTTCAAAAAAACATCGTCCTTCGTCACAAGGCAGGGGCGGTTGTTCGGCAATATTTGAACAGCAATGGATTTTTAGATATTGAAACACCGGTGCTCACCAAAAGCACGCCCGAGGGCGCGCGGGATTATCTGGTGCCAAGCCGGGTCAATCCCGGTCAGTTTTATGCACTGCCCCAGTCTCCACAGCTCTTTAAACAACTTTTGATGATATCCGGCTTTGAGCGCTATTACCAGATCGTTCGCTGCTTTCGGGATGAAGACCTTCGGGCCGACAGGCAGCCCGAGTTCACTCAAATCGATATCGAGATGTCCTTTGTGGGCGAAGAAGACGTAATGCGGATCGCTGAAGGGCTGATGAGCGCCGTATTCAGGGAAGTTCGCGGACTTGAGCTGAAAACCCCGTTTCCGCGGCTGCCTTACGATGAGGCCATGGCCCGCTTCGGCCTGGATAAACCGGATCTGCGCTTCGAACTTGAGCTAAAAGAAGTTTCCGATATTGTAGCGACATCGGGTTTTAAAGTGTTTGCTTCGGCCGTTGAGAAAGGCGGCATGGTAAAAGCGCTTAATGCCAAGGGATGTATTCATCTGTCGCGAAAGGAAATTGATGATCTGACGGATTTTGTGGCGGTTTACCGTGCCAAGGGCTTGGCGTGGATAAAAGTAAAGGAAGATGAATGGCAGAGTCCCATTGCCAAGTTCTTTTCGGATTCGGAAAAGGCCGCTCTTGCGGAGCGACTTGATATGAAACCGGGCGATCTGGTGTTTTTTGTGGCGGATCAGCCAAAAGTGACCAATGAAGCGCTGGGACATCTGAGAAATCATCTGGCTCGAAAACTGGGCCTCATTGATGATAATGAGTTTAATTTTCTATGGGTCACGCGGTTTCCCATGATGGAGTATGACGAGGAGGCCAAACGCTATCAGGCACTTCACCATCCGTTTACGTCTCCCTTGGAAGAGGATTTCGATTTGCTTGAAACTGATCCGCTGGCCGCCAAATCCCGAGCTTACGATTTGGTCCTCAACGGCTCTGAGGTGGGTGGCGGCAGTATCCGTATTCACCAACTGGATTTTCAGAAAAAGGTGTTTAAGGCCCTTGGTATGGAACCTGCAGAATATGAGGAAAAATTCGGATTTCTGCTTAACGCGCTTGATTCCGGGGCCCCGCCTCATGGCGGCATCGCCTTTGGGTTTGATCGGCTGGTCATGATTCTATGCGGACAGCCGTCCATTCGAGACGTGATTGCTTTCCCGAAAACTCAGAAGGCGGCTTGCCTTCTCACTCAGGCGCCTTCCGAAGCCACGCCAGCGCAATTAGACGAGTTGAACCTGCGAATCAGAAAGTTAGCTTCGCTGTAACCAACGGGTATGAAAACCATTGGCCGGAAAGCGGAAGATGCCTTTATCGAACGCATCGTTCTTTCCGGCTTTCTTATGGGCGCGCCTCGCTGAAGATCTTCCTGTTTTTTTGGTGGTGGCGCAATCTACGAATTAATAGGTAATAACCTCCGGGGTACAAGTTTTTCTTGCATGGGCATCAATGCCGTGGGTATAGCTTTTGGACAAAGGGCGTTCCATTCAAGCGCTTTGCGGAACGGATTCTTCTTAATTATGCACACACCGTTCATGGCTAAACCGACTGTAACAGGGGTAATAGACACGGGTATTCAGAAATGACTTATTTAGTTGATTCGATACTTTTTCAAGATTTGGCCGCACTGAATTCTGAAACAGTTTGCAGAAACGCCCTGTGTGAATATGATCATGAGCACCGATGTTTTTATCTATCGGTATGGGGGGATCGATATGCCATTTATCCTTATGAAAAAAGAATTGACCGCTTAGGCGCTCACGACAAAGACGCCCATGAATACATAAATGTTTTTCTGCTTCATTACCTGCTGCAAGCCAAACAAATCGAAGCGACAAACGATTGGATTTCCGAAAAAGATATCCCGGGCGGCGCTACTTTTTTCCGCGGGCCCCATAAGATTCCGACGCATCTGATTTCACAGCAATACGGCAATAATTTGAAAGCATTTGGGGAAAGGTGCCAATCTTTGCAGGGTGTTCCTTTAGAACTGGCGGACATGGCCTATCGTTTTCAAATCACACCTCGTATTCGCATTGCGGTTTTATATTGGGAAGGGGATGAAACCTTTTTGCCCGAAGCAAAATTGCTGTATGATCGCTCCATTTCCAAGCAGTTTGCCCCGGATGTTATTTTTGCTTTGGCATGCGAAATCTGTCACAAAATTGGAAGAATGCCATCAACACCCCTTTCATCGGAAAATGGGTTGATAAGTTAAACGATAATATTCAGGAAGGTACGGGGGAAGATGCAGTCAAGGCCCAAAGGGGATTGCCCACCGGTAAAATTGGCCGAGAATTTCTGGTTGCTCGGCAACTATTATTTAAGTCTTTATCTGGTTCAGGGAAGTCATTCCTCCGCATTAATTGAAATGGGGGTTTCCGCAGTAACGGACACCGTGATTAACCAATTGTCATCATTGAATATATCACCAACTTATCTGATCGTAACCCATCCCCACAGTGACCACCTGACCGGGCTGGTCGGGCTCAGCAAAAGATTCCCATCCGCTACGCCGGTGTTTGGCCATGGCGCAAAAGATTTTCTGGCGCATCCCAAATCCCTTGAAATCATGGTACGAGAAGATCGATTTATCTCCAGGATGCTGGCGGTCAGGGGAGAGAGGGTCGATCGCCCGCCCATTAATCGTTTTCAATTTCCGAATCAGAGCCTGACTGTTGATGAATTCATGCAGATTGATCTGGGGGGTGTTGCTTTGCAATGTCGCTTGCTTCCGGGTCACTCACCAGGCAATATTCTCATCCATATACCCGAAAAAAATGCATTAATCGCATCCGATTCTCTCGGGTTTCGTATGCCGGGTCGCTTTTTCGTCCCGTGTTTTTTTACCGGTTTTGCGGATTATATGAACACATTGAATGCGTTGGCGGTGTTAAAGCCGGCGATTTTGGGCTTGGGTCATCAAGGACCCTTGTTCGGCGAAGCGGTGGATCACGCTTTTTCAAGTGCGCGCCAGGCAGCCTTGGATTTATATACTCAAATCACGGAAAACCGGGAAGATAGGCAGGCGATGGCCGATGAGATATTCCGCAAATTCTACATTGATGAATTTACCCTATACAGCGAAGAGAACATTCGAAGCTGCTGCCAACTTCTGGTTCGCAGGGCATTGGAGTATATGGCAGTCGGCGGCCAGGCGATATCGTAAAAAAAGAAAGGAAATGGTGACGTCATGTTTTACAAAAAAAGTAACGATCACTACATAACAGCGGTTTCCGGTGTCGACCGGAAAACGATCGTTTATGGTCAAAATACCTTGATGAGCGAGTTTAAGTTAAAGAAAAATAGTATATTGCCAATGCATGCACACCCGCAAGAACAAACGGGATATCTGGTTGCCGGCCGCATACGGCTCATCCTGGATACGCAGGTCCATGACTGCGAACCCGGCGATAGTTGGTGCATTCCTGGCGATATGGTGCATGGCGCGGAAATATTGGAGGATTCCATTGCGATTGAGGTGTTTTCACCGGCGAGAAAGGACTATCTTCCCGAAACCTAAAGTGAATGCCGGCTTCATCCGGTTTTTTTTCAGCGGAGACATCACGGATTAACCTAATGGGAGTTACATTTTATGGCCCGTTATAATGGAATCAATCATTTGGCGATGGTAACCAGCGATATGGACATGACCATTCGCTTCTGGCGCGATCTGCTGGGAATGCGGCTTGTCGCAGGACTTGGAAAAGAAGGATACCGTCACTATTTTTTTGAAATATCCGGGACGGATATGATCGCCTTTTTTGAGTGGCCGGGGGTGAAAAAAATTCCGGAAAGAGATCATGGTGTACCGGTTAAGGGCGCCATCGCATTCGACCATGTCTCCATCGGCGTTGAATCGGTTGAGGACCTCATTGAAATCAAACAGAAGCTGGCCGCGTCCGAGTTTTGGGTGTCCGAGATTATCGATCATGGATTTATCTATTCTATCTACGCGTTTGATCCGAACAATATCCCTATCGAGTTCAGCTATAATGTCCAGGCGGTTGATATTCGACGCAATCCTAAAATGAAAGACAAGCACCCCTGCAAAACGGCAATGGAAGGACCGGACCCGCAATCCGGTATCTGGCCGTTGCCGACCGTCAATACGGAAGCTGAAGAAAGACAAGTTTATCCCGGAGAGGGTAGAATTTTCGTAAGCGTCGACAATCTCAATATCAAAATTTGAATAACGGGTAGGTTATCTATTTCTTGGCGGCATAGCCATCCGCATACCATCCCCCGCCTTTGAGGGAAAAAGTGCATGTGGAAATGATTCTTTGGGCTTTTCCTTGGCATTTCGGGCAGTCAATGTGTTCCGTCCCCATTTTCACAAATTCTTCTATAATGGTGCCGTCTTTCGGGCATTGAAATTCATAAACCGGCATAATGAATTGTTCCTTTGAATGATAAAAAATTTAAACGTGCCACGACGTTGGCCTATTATCCATCGCAGTCCTGTTAGGTTAACACATAGCAATATCGAGAATTAGATTTTTTCATACACAGGTTCAGCCTGAATTGTCAAGACGGCTTTTTTTGAAATAGGCGTCCAAAACAGTTATACGAACGAACGACAACGGACAGGGCAATCGCATGTAGAAATGAACAGCCGGGAGCAAAAGCCTTGAGGGGGATCGGATGGAAGCTGCGGCACTGTTTGAACGCGTTCCGCGTGAGTTTGCCGCAGCTGGAATCCGATTTTTCTCAAGGCTGAAGCGGGCTATGGGTTACATGCGATTGCCCGACTGCGACAACGGATTATGCGCCTTGACAAGGTATGGCTACACAATGTATGTGAATCGACAAAAGGCGTTCGAGCTTAATAGGGAATTCCGTGCAAATCGGAAGCGGACCCGCCGCTGTAACCTCTAATTTCTTTAATAAAAATAGAAACCTGCCGGTAATGAGAAGCCACTGCCGCAACCAATTGTGAGTGGGAAGGCCGCCGGGCAGGGGAGGGAGCCAGAAGACCTGCCTTTTAATCAATCCGGCATTCCGCGGTGTATCGGAATCGGCGGTAAACTATATGCAAGGCCAAGGAAACAGGGTGCAGCCTTTCAGGATAAACTATCTTGAAAGGCTTTTTTATTGCAAAAATTTTGAAGGGTATTCATGTCATTAGAATGCGGGGACCAAAAAAAAGCCGCTTGCCTGGCGGTATTGGGGACGGGCTCGGATGTGGGCAAGAGCGTTATTTGCGCTGCGTTGTGCCGAATATTCGCCCAAAAAGGTGTTCGCGTGGCGCCATTTAAAGCGCAGAATATGTCGAACAATTCGGGCGTTACCCCTGATGGCCTGGAAATGGGGCGAGCGCAAATCGTTCAGGCCGAAGCAGCGGGAATGGCACCCCATGTGGACATGAATCCGATTTTACTAAAACCCACCAGTGATAGGCGCTCTCAGCTGGTATTGATGGGAAAGGTGGTGGACACCCATTCAGCCGCCGAATATTATCACCACAAGGAAACGCTTTTCCACACGGCCTGCGAGGCACTTGATCGACTGCGGAATCAATATGATCTAGTGGTCATGGAAGGGGCAGGCTCCTGCGCTGAAGTCAACCTGATGGATAGGGATATCGTTAATTTAAAAATGGCCACCTACGCCGATGCGCCGGTGATTTTGGCGGCTGATATTCACCGGGGCGGTGTGTTTGCTCAGATTATCGGCACGCTTGCCTGCCTTTCCGACCATCAACGGCATAGGATCGCAGGTTTTATCATCAACCGGTTTCGAGGGGATTCGTCTTTATTTTCCGATGGGGTGTCGTGGATTGAAGAAAAAACCGGCAAGCCGGTTTTCGGTGTATTGCCCTGGTTTCACCATTTCCGAATTGAAAATGAGGATTCAGTGGCCATTGAAGCACCGCCGGCCCTGAGACCGGAAAGAATCAACCCGCCGGCCGTGGCGGTGATACGCATTCCCCATATTTCCAATTTTACGGACTTTGATCCGCTGACCGCTGTAGACGGATTGCATGTATATTACCTGGAGAGGCCACAGGATCTCAATGCGTTTTCCGGGGTAATTCTGCCGGGCTCAAAAAGCACCTGTCATGACCTGAAGTGGCTCCATCGCACCGGCTGGCAGGATTTGATCACAACGTATGCCTCCCGTGGCGGGCATGTTCTGGGAGTCTGCGGCGGGTATCAAATGCTCGGGGAAATTGTTCATGATCCCGATGGGATTGAAGGAAAGCCCGGTAGCACGACCGGGCTATGTCTTTTGCCGATAGAAACCGTTTTGTCGGAACCCAAAACTACATCCAGAACGCGGTTTTCATGGAACGGTATTGAAGGGCTCGGATATGAAATCCATATGGGGAAAACCGATGTCAACGGCGGTACCGCGCTGTTTCTTATCACCGAAAAAAACGGCCTCGAAACCCATGAAACGGATGGCTGTGTCGCTGCAACCGGAAACATCATGGGAACCTATATTCATGGGTTATTCGATTCGCCGGGGATTATCCGCGCATGGTTGCAGGAAATCGGGGTAAACGGCTTAACGCCGCCTCCAATTCAAGGCGCCTGCGTCAGAGAAGAAAACTATGAGAAACTGGCCACACATTTTAAAACGCATGTGGATATGGACCGTATTATGCAGATGCTTCCGGAGGGATAACTTGAGAGAACTCATTTTGGTGACCGGCGGGTGCAAAAGCGGAAAGAGCCGCCATGCGCTCAACCTGGCAGAGCGGTTTGCTTTGCGGAAAATATTTATCGCCACCTGCAATCCGTTTGATGAGGAGATGAAACAGCGTGTGGCGCGGCACAAGCAAGAGAGAAACGATTCTTGGCAGACCCTTGATGTACCGGTACGGCTGCCTGAAGCCATATCCGATTATGCTAAAAAGGACACGGTTCTTCTGATCGACTGCCTGACCCTATGGATAAATAACCTGCTGTTGATTGCGGAAGATCCCGATGGTATTCACTCAGCGGTTGAAAGACTGATTCAGGCTGCAAATATAGCGCCTTGCCCGGTGATCATCGTCTCCAATGAGGTGGGTGCCGGGATCGTACCGGAAAACCGTTTGGCCCGTCTGTTCCGGGATATAGCCGGTATTTCCAATCAACAAATAGCCGCCGCGGCGGACCGGGTGATTTGCATGATGGCAGGGCTTCCCCTGACACTTAAAGAAACGAGATGCGGATGAACGGACTCATTGCCGCCATACAGTTTTTAACCGTCTTTCGTCTCTCGAAGCAAGCTGCTTTCGAACCCGAGAAAATGCTCCCCTTTTTCCCGGTGGTCGGTATTCTCATCGGTGTTTTTCTAGGCTGCTTTGATAGAACGATCGCGCTGGTTTGGGAAAATCATATTGTTTCTTTGCTGGATGTTCTGTTTTTGGCCTGGATAACCGGCGGGCTGCATATAGATGGCCTGGGCGATACGGCGGACGGACTTTATGGAAACCGGCCCAAAGAAAAAGCGCTGGCCATTATGAAAGACAGCCGCATCGGCGCCATGGGCATGATCGCCATCTTTTTCGGGTTAACGGTAAAATGGGCTGCGATCGACGGGATGGAATCAGGGCGGTTTATCGCCCTCTTGGTTGTGCCTGCCTTTGCGCGTTCAAGTATTTTGTTTGGCACACGGTTTTTGGCTTACGGCCGAACCGAGGGCCTTGGAAAGGATTTTTTTTCTTCAGCAATCCAATGGCGCTCATTTCTGTGGGTGCTTTTGCCAATAGGCTTATCCCTGTTCCTGGGCGGCAAAGCGCTGTTGGTAATCTGTGGCTTTTTTTTCCTGACCGGCGCCATGGTGCTGTTTTACAAAAAACGCATCAACTGCATTACCGGCGATATGCTCGGGGCGATGAATGAAATTTGCGAAGCCGGGCTTTTCCTGGTGGTTGCGATGGGATGTGCCCCGTGACGTCATTCCAACCGCTTGATCGGCCCTTTAAGGGTGTGTATCCATTTCGGCTCGCCACCACGTCCTTCATTTATTCCGCGGATTGGTGCACCAATGTTCGGTTATTGGGACCTTTTGTGGATGAGGTGGAGTTATTATTTCTGGAAAGCCGGTATGACGGTTGCTTTCCTTCCACGCGGGAGATTCACTGGCTTTCATCGCTGGCTGAACAATATACATTGACTTATAATGTGCACCTGCCCACGGACATTTCTTTGTGTCATACCTCGCCGTCGGAACGAAAAAAGGCGATTGAGATCTTGTACCACGTGATTGATTTTTCCGCCGCGCTAACCCCCTCCACCTGGACGCTCCATCTTCCGTTTGAACCCGATTCCGTCTCCATCGACAGCATTCAGGATTGGCGTGCCTGTTGCCGGGACGGCCTGGAAAGACTGATAAATCGCAGCGGGGTTTCTCCCAAAAAGCTTTCCATTGAAACGCTTTTTTATCCGTTTGAATGGATAGGCGATATTGTCAAGGACTTTCATTTGGGCGTGTGTATCGATACCGGCCACCTGATGCTGAAAAACGCAGATCCGCTGGCCGTGTATGCAGCATATGACGATATAGTTTCCATTCTTCATTTACACGGCGTGCATGAACAAAAAGATCATGTGTCTCTTGATAAACTTTCAACCAAGCGAAGCGAAAAGATTCTTTCTCTTTTGAAGCGTTACACGGGGACCGTCTCCATTGAGGTGTTTTCGTTTAATGATTTAAGAACCTCCCTATCATGGTTATCCCATCATTGGCAACAAAACCCTTTCCAAAGATAACTGATAGCAGAGCCTTGGGGATTAGGCCCTTTCGGACCTTTATCAGAAACAGACACGAAAAAGCGTGCATAACTGAAGAAGGTCGCTGGTAGCCTATCAGCCCAGCCGCTCAGCTTCCGGCTTTGCCGGTTTAAGGAGAAAAGATGCTTTTTCAGCGATTGTTCCGGATGAAAATCCTTACATACCTCATGCCTTTTCTACTTATTTTCTTTCTGCTCGGATGCGGGGGTGGGGGCTCTGGGGGCAGTAGTACAGATGGTGGATCTGAAAAACATCGAGAAGCGGTGGTTGCCGACAAGTCGACCGCGTCTGATCCGGCACCGAAGGCGAAAGTCGCCGAGAGCAAGGCGGGGGGGTACTGGAGCAGAACGCAGCGGCTGATGGTAGTAAGGCACGCCCTTCTCCATCCGAGATTATTACGAAAACTGAAGCGCAGGCAGTCGATCCGATCGGCGAAGAACCCTTGAACGATGCGATCACCTGTCTTTCACGCACCATCTACTGGGAGGCCAAGGGCGAGGGGATTGCCGGCATGGAAGCAATCGCCAATGTGGTTATGAACCGGCTAGGGCATGAAGGCTTTTCAAACACAATTTGTGAAGTTGTCATGCAAGGCCGCGAGCAGGGTGCCTGCCAGTTCTCGTGGTGGTGCGATGGCCGTTCGGATGACGTAAAAGAAGTTAAATCTTACGCAATCGCCAAGGAAATAGCTCGAAAAGCGCTCAATCGACAACTAATCGACCGCACCGGTGGCGCATTGTATTTTCACCATCGGAAAGTAACTCCTAGCTGGTCCTCGGAATACATCAAGACGGTCGATGTCGGAAAGCATGTCTTCTACAAACCTCATGGCGACGCGGCAAAATAGGGCACCATGCATTCGCCTTCTCGGCAGCATGATTACCACTCAGAGAACGATTCTCTCGATTTTTCAGTGAACATCATATGCCTTGCATCAGCGCCCTTGAGTGCATAATATGAACTGTATAAAGCCGTGTTTTTAGTACGGCGTTTTGCATCCGGCTATAACCTTAACCTTGAAAGGAGACCGGAAATGAATAAAATACCGTTTTTATTAATTGTCGTTTTTATCTTTGGCATATCAACCGTCGCCGTCCCCGCTGAAGTGGAGGACTATTCGAGCACTATCAAGGTATTTCGAGATTCGCCCGCCGTGGAAAAATTTTTCAAAAATTCATATGGCTACGCAGTCTTTCCCACTATTGGAAAGGCCGGATATGTAATCGGAGGGTCCTACGGCAAGGGACAGGTCTACCGTAGTGGAAAAGTAACGGGGAAATCAACTGTGGTTGAGGGATCGATCGGATTCCAGGCCGGCGGCAAAGTTTTCAGTGAAATCATCTTCTTCCAGGACAAGCGGGCCTATGATGAATTCAAGTCCGGAAATTTCGAATTCGACGCCACTGTTCAGGCGGTGGCCATAACGGCGGGAGCCGAGGCGCAGGTTGGAACCAAAGGTACCAGTATCGGCGCCAGTGCAGGTCCCAAGACCGGAGTTCAGGCGGAGATTGACTATTATAAAGGCATGGCCACCTTCGTGCACGCTCAGGGCGGTCTCATGTTCGAGTTTTCTATCGGCGGCCAGAAGTTCACCTTTGAGCCTCTATAATGTCTGGAAAAGTTAAGATTATTATGATTGTCAGTATCCATGCGCTTTTGGGGTCATCATATAGCCTTAAATTATCGTAAGCCAATGCTGAAACAAAGATAGACTCGCCTTGAATCTCATCGGTTTCAAGGCGATGCCTGTCCAGCCGCCTATTTAAATTTGCTTCGAGCCGATTTTACTGCCTCCTCCATTACCTCCCAGGCGCTTTGGACCCCTGATTTCAGATCTTCCCACGCGCTACCACCGGCTTCGCGCACCTCTTTCACCTTTTTCTCAACCTTTTTGTGTTTTTCCTGCATATTTTCGATTTGTTTTTGATATTCAATGCGTGAATCCGCTGCTGCCTTCTCGGCCTTTGCTTTCAGTTTATCGATTTCAGCATTCCATTCATCCAACTTTGCGTGTAATTTTTGTAAATAAACGTCTTTATTCGTCATGACCTTCTCCTCCTTTCGAATAGGTTGAGCCTGAATCGGTAAGCGATTACCTAAAATTATATTTAATATACCACCCTGTCGATTTTTTTACCATGGGGTCTATTTGGTATTTGATTCGCCTGGACCTTGTACGAAAGGTGCGCCTTCGGCGCTTGGAACCTGCCGTGAAATTGATCACCAACGCCTTTTAACAGGCCGGAACGAGGACGAAACCCGTGATGACGACGGGGTCGCAGCGGCCTGTTCCCGCGGCTTCTGTCAAAATCCGTTAATCTGACCCATGGTGTATGGATATCCATGCATCATAATGTTTTAAAAAAACAGGGGATTGAAAAATATACTCGGGATGTTGATGCCTTCATGTAGGGTTTATCCGCCACAAATTATTTTTCATCCGAATCGTTCATAAGATAAATTAAATGTTATTAAAGGTAGTTAGCCTGGACGATGCTGCCGATGGCACAACTGTTGCTCATTTATATTTTCAAAAAAACATAAGCATACATAAAGCTGTAATTGTCACTCAATATATTAATAAGATAGCGAAAAAATTATTAACCCATAAAAGAGGCAACTATTAATGAATTACTCTATGAGCACAGTATCGGCATTTATCAAAACAAAAAAATATATCAGCTCTGTTTTTCGTCTGTTGATTGTTCGATTTACCGAGAGGAAAGAGAAAAGTGGAATCGGGAGCGTGGATCGGGAATTATTGATTCCCTTGCTGGGGATACTGGCAATTGCGGGTTTGGCGGTATGGCTTACCAGTGCCAATTGGGAAAAAGTGGCGTTGATTCGGACCGCCATTCAGCAGCATTTCTGGGGAAACCTGATTCTGTGGTCAGCCGTGGTATTTATGCTGGTCAATGCCCTGGTGCTGATCTGGCGGATCGTGTTATTTAAGATGTATCGATCGAATCCCCCTTATAAAAACGCTGAATTGCCAAGGTGCACTGTGGTTGTGCCGGCTTACAATGAAGGCGCGCTGGTTTTAAAAACACTGGAAAGTCTCGCCAACAGCGATTATCCACCTGAAAAACTGGAAATTATAGCAGTGGACGACGGCAGCGCGGATGACACTTGGCAGTGGATTAAGACCGCCAAAAAAACACTTGGCGATCGGATCATGACGATCAAATTGCCGAGTAACAAGGGGAAGCGCCATGCACTTCATGTCGGGTTTTTAAACGCTATGGGCGATGTGTTCGTAACGGTGGACAGTGATTCCATTGTCGAACCAGAAACGCTTCGGTGCCTTGTCAGTCCATTTGCCGTATCCTCGCGAGTCGGTGCTGTCGCCGGCTGTGTTCGGGTCCTCAATCGACGTCAGGGGGTTATTCCGAGAATGCTGGATGTTGTTTTTACTTTCAGTTTTGACTTTATTCGTGCCTCTCAGAGCATGGTTAACACCGTTATGTGCACGCCAGGCGCCCTCTCCGCTTATCGCCGGGATATCGTCATGCGGGTTCTGCCGGAATGGCGGAATCAAACCTTCTGCGGCCGACCGGCAAATATCGGAGAAGACCGCGCCATGACCAATTTGATCCTGCGGGAAGGTTTTCATGTGCTGTATCAGGATAATGCCCGGGTTTTTACAAATGTGCCTACCGACTATGGCACCTTATGCAAAATGTTACTGCGGTGGGCGCGCAGCAACGTTCGGGAAACCATCGCCATGAGCCGGTTTGCGTTTCGACCTTTTCGTGAAGGGTCGATGCTCGGTGCGCGAATCAATCTGCTGTTGAGTTGGCTGAACTTGACGAAAGCACAGCTTTTGCTCTTGGCAACATGGGTTCTGATCTTTCAGTACCCCGGTGTCATTAGTTTAAATGTTATAACCGGGATCGTGTTTTCCGCCAGCCTCAGCGCAGGGCTGTATGCATGGCGTTACCGCAATTTCGATTGTCTCTGGGCGTATGCGTACGGCTTTTTCTGTTTTGCAGGCCTTTTCTGGATCACCCCCTATTCGCTGTTTACACCGCATCAGTCCGGATGGCTAACCCGTCAGGTGCCTCCCAGTCCGGCACATCAGGGGGGATATCAGGTCAAGTTGGTGCAAATGGGTTCACACGAGGTTGTCAGCCTGATATTGCACCAGCTGCACTCGAAGCAAACGCCTTATACGCGCCTGTCGCTTTCGTATCGTACCATCCGGAAAGGGCTATTTTTCAAACGGGTCAGGCATGCGCTGTTAATGAACCATTGCCGGCCGCAAATTTATGATTATTTTTTGCCTAATCCGGCAAAGCCGGATGCTGGGATGCTGGGATGCATAAAAGCCATCCTTCACCTTCGGCGAATATACACGCAAAAGCGTGCATGTTTCTGGTAAAGGGCCTGAACCTCCAAATATGGGGGGATCAAATCACTAAGAATTCCAAAATAGTTGTGACTCCTTAAAAGGAGGTGATCTTAATGGATTCAGATGAAAATATTAAAAAATATGATAAAAAAGAAGAGGATGTCGATAAAAAAGAGAAGAAATCGGAATCTGAAAACCGCTGTTGTTATGTAGTTGATGCTTGTGGGTGCGCTGTTGATCCTTGCGGGTGTTATGTCAGTTCCTGTTGTTGTTGATCCTTTTCTGTTCATACTTTATGCACTCTCTTCATTGAGTAATTACAACACCGCAGTGAAAAACAAAGCCCGGCGATTCATTCCGGGCTTTGTTATATAGCTTTGCGCTACGGTAATCATTTATTAAAATTTGAAAAACAGCCAATAACGGTACTCCGGCGCTACAAGATCATGCAACTATGTGAGCGCTGCCCGCTTTCCTTTGCAGCACGACGATAGCATGCCAAGTGCCGCTTAAAACTCGTTGAACAATAGTCGCACGCTCTGATTGCTTCCACCAGTCGCTGGTTTTCTAAAGTGCAACAATTTCGAGCTGATGTGGGTACTTGATTTTTCATTGTTAGCCCTCCTGTGTTTAGTTGAATTCACCACCATCACGCGCACTCACCGAAGCAATTGCGCTCCCGGGTCTTGCAAATGGCGGCTCCTTGCAACTCTTCCACGCAATCGACCCATTCATAGACGCAGTGTTCCTCGCACCGAAGTTCATTCGAATCTGAAAATTCCATATTATCCATATCCACCCCCTTTGACAGAACTGGGAATCGATTCTGTCGTTATTCAAAATCGTTGTGCGGCGCATGGGTAAAGGAGAAGGTTTTTTCAACGTGTACGATCAGTTTTCTTTCCACCTGCGGAATAGGGTGCATTGATTCAATTCCATGAGAAAACCCGTTTAAAATCGCCAACTCCTCGACTTTTTCCACCTTGCCTGTCAACTGATATCCTTGATCCGGATCAGGTTCCCAGACGACAATGGAAATTCGATTATTCTGATTTAAATTTTCGACGGTACCCGGGCAAAACCAGGCCTCTATAGAAATTCGATCATCGGAAATGCGCTTGATTTTGCCTGCCGCTGCCATATGAGGCAGTCCGGTGCCATCCGCTGTTGCGATAAAAACATGCCTCAGCTTTTCACTCAATGTTAAAGCCTTCACGATCAGGTTCGATTTCATAGGCATCCATCCTTAGAAAATTCTTCTCGCTTAAACCCCGATGGTTTTTAACCGATATGCGGTACGCCGTCTTTACTTAAAACAATAACCATTAAACCTAATTTTTAAAGCCGTTAATCCCTAAACAAAGGAGGCTTTTGATGACCGCGCGATTCTGGCTGTTGTTTGCACCTATCCCCAGGTGGCCTGGTGCGGACGGAGACCGAGGCGAAAGCGGCCGAGCGTTTCATCGATCACGCAGCTTATTTTGCTGATCTGGCAACAGGCCGAAATAGATTTGAATTTTCCTTGACATATGAGCCCCGATTATTTAAATCCCTGAATGTTCGGGTACAGTAAGTTTAAAAGGGAATCCCGTGAAAATCGGGAACGGACCCGCCGCTGTAACCCCGCCCATGAGAATTACCCTCCTGGGAACCTTTTTAGCGGATAATATGCCACTGCTCGATAACAGCGGGTGGGAAGGCGGCTGAAAAGGCGGGGAAGTCAGAAGACCTGCCCGATGTAGCACACGGATATCGTCCTCGGGTGTTGGTGGCGATCATTCTATAATTGCGGATGAAAAACGGCATCCCCAAATCCGATAAAATCGGGTTTGGGGATTTTTTTTGAATGATGTGTTGCTTAAAAAAGGAGATAATGGATGAATAAAAAAGTAGTATACGGATTTGTCTTTGTATTGGCAATGATGGGCACCCAAGGCCCCTTATTTGCCTCTGACACAGCCTATGAAATGGAAAGGGTCGTTGTAACAGCGACACGCGGTGAAACGAATGTCGATAAGATTGGTGGCAGTAGTGTTACGGCCATCACGGAAAAGGATATCGAAGCCAAGAAGGCTGAATCGGTAGAGGAAATCCTTAAGGGGGTTCCCGGGCTTGATGTGGCTTCTAACGGTGGCCCCGGAACCAAGACATACGTGTTCTTAAGGGGAGCGGAGGCAAAAAATACCCTTATTTTAATCGATGGTGTTATGGTAAATGACGCTTCATCACCCAATCGAAGTGCCGATATCGCCAATTTAACCACAGATAATATTGAGCGAATCGAAATTGTTCGAGGCCCTTTGAGTGCTCTTTATGGGACCAATGCAACGGCAGGGGTCGTTAATATAATAACCAAAAAAGGCCATGGGAAACCGTCGGTTTATGCAGGGTTTGAGGCCGGATCGTATAATACATGGAAGGCATACGGCGGAACTTCAGGAGAAATCGACAAGTTCAACTTTTCCATGAATGGCGCGCGAATAGAAACAGACGGTTTTTCAATCGCAAATGATGATAATGACGGCATTCCACACGCAGGAAACACAGCAGAAGATGATGGGTGGGACAACACAACACTTTCCGGTAAATTCGGCTATGAATTTAATTCAACCTTCAATATTACAGCGGTGTTGCGATATGGTGAATCTCAGGCGGATAATGATGATTATGATGGACTGGGAGGATATACCGGAGATCGATTCATTTTTCCCGTAAATTGGTGGGAGCCCGTGTTGCCAGATCCTAACGGCGCTAAAATTGCCAGACAGGACACAGATGAATATTCGGGAAGGATAGAAATAAATAACCATTTTTTTGATCGGTTTGTTAGCTCTTCGTTCTATTATCAAACAGCTAAAAACGAAAAAAATATATATGACAATGAAAATAACCTGACCGTTTCAGACGGTCGGTCCAATGAAATTGGATGGCAGGGCGGGTTGAGTTTTGATACCCATCTTCTCAGTTTTGGCGGTGCTTATTTCCAGGAATACTATGACACGGCAGAAATAGATGAAAAAGATGCGATTACAAAATCTTATTGGGCTCAAGATCAACTGTTGCTTATGGACGGTCTTGATATTGTTGCCGGTGTCAGGGTCGATGATCATGATCAGTTTGGCTCTGAAATGACCTATCGAATGGCGCCTGCTTATACCATTCAAAAAACAGAGACAACGATCAAAGCCAGCTATGGCACCGGATTTCGTGCACCTTCCCTTTTCGAACTCTTTGCCGACCCAATTCCAGCTTATTCATTTGCAGGAGGTAATGAAAATTTAGACCCGGAAGAGAGTGACGGTTGGGACGTTGGTTTTGAGCAGCAATTGATGGATGATAAGCTCAAATTCGGAGTCTCGTATTTTAATATGGTTTTTGAAGATCGAATTGAATATTATTTTGATTCGGTTACCTATCAATCAACCTATATAAACCTCAAAGGAAAAACCAAAACAAAAGGCATTGAATCTTTCATTCAATGGGCGCCGATGTCGACGTTTAGTATCTTGTTGAATTATACTTATACGGATACGGAAGATCCGGACGGGGCAAGACGCCCTTATCGGCCGTTAAATAAAATTTCCCTTAATTTGGGATACAGTTTTATGGAAAAAGTTAAAACGAATCTAGATATTCATTGGGTGGATGATCGAGATGAAATTTTCGGAAACGATATCACCGGCAGCCCTGTCACTCAACTGGATTCCTACTCGCTGGTCAATCTTTCAGCGCAATATGATATTAATAAGCATGTTAAAGTATATGGTCGTGTTGACAATCTGTTTGACGAGTTTTATGAGGAAGTCTGGAGCTATGCTACTCCGGGCCGTTCTGCCTATGTTGGTATGAAATTAGGTTACTAGACAAAAGTTCAAATCAAAGTGGCGCCTATTCTGACTCAACCTGGTACGGAGAGAATTGCGTGCCGCATGGACAGCGATGCTTTCCTCTCAGTATTGTGCCCTTCGTGATCTTTGTGGTTAAGCTTATTCGCTTTTTTTCCACAGGGACACGAAGAGCGCGAAACGGATGCAGTTTTTGTTACCAAACAGCGCAACCTAAACTAGGTGAATGATTATGTTAGAAATTTTCATAAACGGCGGCCCGGTCATGTACCCCTTGCTGGTATGTTCCATTTTATCCCTCACCGTCATTATTGAACGATCCATCTTTTGGTTACGGGTGGACATAAAAAAAAGCCTTCCGATGGCCGATGAAGTGCTTGATCTTTGCCGACACGGTGATTGGGAAGGAATTCGGGCCATTGTGACCGGATCGAAAAACAGCGTCATCCGGATTCTGGTAAGCGGGATTTTACATCGGGAGTTTTCCATGACAAAAGCCATGGAAGCCTCTGCCGGCGATGAAATTCAACGCATGCGGCGGTTCATGGGGGTTCTCGACACCCTCATCACGGTTGCCCCGTTGCTGGGAATCTTGGGAACCGTCGTGGGCATTATCATGTCTTTTCAAGCGCTCGGAACGAGCGGCATCGAACATCCGCAGGCGGTGACCGCGGGCATTGCTCAGGCCCTCATCACAACGGCAGCTGGTCTCAGCATCGCCATTTTGACCTTATTCCCCTATAATTATTTTAATTCGTCCATTGATAACGCTGTTTTTATCATTGAAAAATACACGACCAGTCTTGAGATTGTATATGAGAAGCGCGTCCAGGGCCGTAATGGGCAGGAAGGGAAAAACGAATGAAAATCAAAATGCCGGCCGCAAAAAAGCCTCGCATTGAGATGGTGCCCATGATTGACATTATTTTTCTGCTGCTTGTTTTTTTTATCTATGCCATGCTGTCCATGGCGGTGCATCGGGGGGTTTCGCTGAGCCTGCCGAGTTCGGATTGCACCGTGATCGATCAAAAGCTTGTTCTATCCGTATCCATTAAAGCAGACGGAAAAATTTTCCTGGACAAGATGCCGATCACGATGACGAACCTGGCTGAGGCGTTGAAAGCGAAGGCAACGGCACAACAAGACACCGGGGTGCTCCTGTTTGCGGATAAAAGCATCTCCTACCAGCAATTATTCAATGTGTTGGATCTGATTCAACAAGCCGGGCTCGAAAGAATTTCACTTCAGGCAAAGGTTTCGGACGAACCGTGAAACGACTGCTGCCGGCAGCGCTCATTGCGATCGCGATTCATGCGGTTCTATTATGCGTGAACATTTCTTGGAATAAAATAACGCCGGAAAAAGTTCTCGATCTGAAAACCATCGATGTGACGCTGACACGAGAAATCACAGTGTCTCAACAACCGCCGGTTCCCCAGACCAAAGCCATTCAACCGGCGCCAACAAAACCGGAACCCATTGCAGCACCGATTCCAAAGCCGCCCGTGAAAAAGGTGGATAAACAGCCGATTCTTAAAAAACCGGTTTTATATAAGAAAAAAATACTAACAACCGATTCAACGTCTGTAATAACACCGAAACCGGCGCCGGTGTTGACGGAAACACTTCAAAGTATATCCTCAGTTTCAAATGGACCGTCGAATTCAAAAAACGCCCAAGCGGTTTCTGCTGCTGCGAACAGCGAGCAGACCCTTCGAGTTAATGACGGCATCTCACCATCCCCGAACCCCCCCGAGGAACTATCGAATGCCACCCCCTTGTATAAAAAAAACCCGCACCCGCATTATCCACAAGTGGCCAGAAAGAGAAATTTACAAGGAACGGTGATCATTCTGGCAATAGTGAATGAAAAGGGGGAAGTGGTGAATGCCCGAGTGGATTTGTCCAGCGGGCATGCCATATTGGACAACGCAGCGCTTTCCGCAGTGAAATCCTGGGAGTTTGAACCGGGAAAGCACGGAAACACCCCCGTAAAAAGCATTGTAAGGCTGCCGATAACCTTTCAGTTAAAATAGCATGTTCGTTGATCAACAACCGCCTGGCGAGGGTGGCCACGGATGGGCACCTATCTTATCCTGACCGAATACTTCTTGAGATATTCGGATGGATGGTAAGAAAGCTTTGCCTTTCGAAGCCCGGGGTCGTCAATGTCCTGTTCCCGGTTAACGGTTAAGAACCGATTCCCCTGGCTTTTCAGAAACATCTGATTAATTGCCTGATAAATGCCCGTTATATCGGGGCTGCCTTTTTCAAAATGAATCACCACTGAGGTTTCCGTCAACGGTTCAGCAACGGTGTAAGCTGCTAATTTTGTATCGATAACAATGGCGCCGCCGATCAGTCCATTCAGTGCGTCCCAATGGGTCAGGATTCGCTCGATCGCTCTGTTTTCAGCTGCCAGGGTTTCGGAAGATTCGCAATCCCGCCACTCGCACCAATCGGTTTGCATGGAAAGCGCCTGCGTAACCAACGCTGAATCAAACGCGCTGAACGAATAATCAAACTTCTTTATAAACTGGTTCAACAGGTTCTTTTTTTTATGAAATCGATTTCCTTTTAGCGCTACCAGATCGGGAACGGAATAAATATAATCCCAATGCCCGCGCGCTTCCCCGATCTCAAGCTGAAGACCGAAAGTCCGAGTCCAAATATTTAAAAGCTGATCGGGGACTCTAGTGAAATCGGCACCATTCGGGAAGAGGGCGCTCAGTGTAGCGTACCAGTTCGCAACTTTGTCCCAAGGACCGATAGGCGCCCAATACCTTGTTTCAGGCAACGTTTGCCGAAGCCATACAAACTCTTTTCCCCATGCCCATTCCAACCCATAGGCTTCGGCCCATCCCCAAATGTTGATGAAGCTGTAATCCGAAGCGATTTGCGGGCACGCGGAGAGAATCTTCCTGTAATCATGTTGTAGGTCAAAATTCCCTTGATCTGAAACTGGTGAAAACGTCAATGGCATTTATTTTCTCCATATGAATATTCACATTCTCGCTTGTTTACCATAGCGTTTGTTACTATCGTCAACAGGGTCTGTCAAAGGATCATTTTTTTCACTATCCGGTGTGTCGGCGTTTTCAATCATAAAAACGGTCATGAAATTCAAGAATATTATGTAGTGGTTGTCTCACGGACGGCTTTATAGTATATAAACAACACCTGCAACTTTAACCAAACAATAAGATTGGAGCGCCCCGAGGAAATAATGATAAAAAACCAATTGGAATCCATAAAATCACTGATCCTGAAAGCCGCTGAAGAAGCGCGGGAGGAAACCGCTCATGAGCCTGAACCTGAATCTCCCAAAAAACAAAAATGGCCGATAAAATGCACGGTCGGCCCCGGGCTTGAGGGTGCCATCGCCTGCGAGAGCAAGGTGGGTTACGTCAACGGCGCAAAAGGGTGGTTGGTCTATCGTGGCTACAACATTTTCGATCTTTGCGCTTATTCCACTTATGAGGAAACTGCCTATCTGCTCATTCACGGCAAAATGCCCTCGATGACGGAATTAAAAGAATTCAAGGCGGATCTTTTCAACTACACGCGGATCAATGATGTTCTCAGGCAGTTAATGGGATTTCCGATCGAAAGAATGAGCGTCATGGGTGCGTTGCGGCTCGGGAGCAATTTGCTTCGCAGCCAATACAGTGACTTTGATTTGGTTGTTGCTCGCCCTTCGTCGGCAGATGCGATTGGTGCGGATGAAGATTCCATCGCGATGGAAACCAGCCCGATCGGTGAAAATCACGCCGTCTTTGAATTCAAGATGCCAACCAGACGTAAAACCGATCAGGGAAATCGTGGTTTTAATAAGATGTCCGGCATTGAAAGCAGTTATCATTTGATTGCCGGTATTTCATGTATTGCCGCCGCGACATCTCGTATTCATAATAATAAGCTTCCCTTGGAGCCTCAACCGGGTCTAAGTCATGCCGGAAACCTGATTTATATGATTACCGGCCGCGAACCCACACCCATCGAAGAACGGGTTTTGGATATCTCCTTAATCCTTCACGCGGATCATGGCTTGAATGCCAGCACCTTTGCGACCATGGTGGTTGCCTCCACACTCGCGGATATTTATTTCAGCGTCGGCGCAGGAATCGCCGCTCTTAGCGGTCCTTTGCACGGCGGCGCCAATGAAGAGGTCATGCGAAACCTCCGGCAAATCGGCGATGCATCGAATGTAACGGGCTGGCTTGAAAAAAAGTTGGCCCAAAAAAACAAGGTCAGCGGATTTGGCCATCGGGTTTATAAGGCCTATGACCCGCGGGCGCGCATATTAGGGCCTTTGGCAGGGGTACTTATTGAGGGAAAGCCTGAATTAAAGGCGTTGTATGGCATTGCTAAAACGCTTGAGAGTACCGTACTCAATACGCTTGGCAAAACGAAAAAAATTTTCCCGAATGTTGATTTTTATTCCGGCTTGGTATATAGCGCCCTCGGATTTGATGATGAACTTTTCACCCCCATGTTTGCTGCCAGTCGTGTGGCCGGGTGGACCGCAAGGGTTTTGGAATACATGGCGAACAACCGCATTTTCCGGCCCCGCGGGCTTTGTCTCGGTGATTTTAATAAAACATATGTGCCTATTGAGGCGCGATAGTGTTTTTAAGGGTGAAAGTTACAAATTCTTGCATATAAAAAAAAAAGAGGGGAGGGGTATCGTGTTACAACATACCATGTACTTGTTGCAGCAATTCATCCAGTTGATCGCCTCTAAAACAATAGTTCATTTTTAAGAACCGTTTTCGAAAACCGGCCACCTTGTCCTTTAACGGCAAGTCCTTTACGATAACATCATACATCCATTCGGCAAGCTGCTTGAAATCCGCAGGCGCCATGCCGAATCGAGTCATTTCCGCAACACCCATTCGCAAGGCACCGGACACGGTAAACCCCTCTTCCTCCGGGGTGGCCTGGTAGTTGAGAATAATGTTATTTTCTTCAAGGCGCTTGGCGATTTCAGGCGCCTTGGCATACCCCACGTTTACGACAACCTGGTGAGTCTGCGTAAAACCGATATCGGGATCACCCGCCACGTTTAGCCCGCAGGCCTTCAGGGCCTTAGCAAAGGCTTTGGCGTTTGATATAACATTTTGTTGATACTCGTCTTTAAATGCGTTCATCTCATAGGCGGCCATCAACAACCCCAATAAGGTTCCCAGATGATGATTGCTGGTGCTGCCGGGAAAGGACCGTCGTTGAATGGCTTCCCACAACTGCCAACCCAGCATATCTTTTTGGTAATTTGCGGCGATCATGCCGCGTTGCGTGCCGAAAAAGGTTTTATGGGTCGAGCCGGTGACGATATGCGCGCCTTCCTGAAAGGGCTGCTGAAAATAAGGGCCGACCAGTCCCAGTACATGGGCCATATCATACATGAGAAGGCAATCTATTTCCATGTCGGTGATAAAATCCCTGATTTCGGAAACCGGCTCCTTGTGAAGCACCATGCTTTTTCCGAAAATAATGAGTTCAGGCTTGTATCTGTCGATGAGCATGCGGGTGGCAGCGATATCCGTTTGATAGGGATTATCCGGCAATACCGGAAAATTAACAACAGCCGGCCTTTCCGTTTCGGGATCTCTGGCAACAAAATCCCGCAAAGCCCCCATGGGTTGCGAACTCAAATGCCCGCCTTTAATGATGTGATGGTTCATTATGCTGCGAATGCGGCGTTGCTCGCTCTTTCTGTCTGACCGATTTAAAAAATCGACTATCGCGCTAAATACGGTGGCATTGGCCATTTGGCCGGAGAGCACTCGGGGTTCCACTTCTGCACATTCTAAATATTTTCGAAATTCTTTAATTAAAAGCGCCTCGATTTCAGCTATAAAATCAGTTCCCTGGTAATAAAACACCTCCGCATCACAAAAAGCCTTTAACGGTTTGTGCTCCGCATACCGGCCGGCCGGATCCATGATGGACAACATTCGCACGCAATCGGATGACGTCATTTCAGACGGAATCAGGTTGATGCAGTCCTGCTGCCGCCAACGCGTGTTTTCAATGGCTTTTCGCATCAGCGCGGTGACGGTACCAGGCAAGGGGGTTGCTTTGGAATAACCGACGGGACCGATAGGGGAAAAATCATGACAGGTGATAGGCCGGGCGTAAGGCGGCGCTTCGGTTCTCAAGTGAAAGGGCACGATTCGCGCGCCAATGCGCTTTCCCCTGACTTCGACTTGGATTTCATCACCATCCTGCAATTGACTGCTCACCAAGGCAAGGCCTATGGCCCGTTTGGCTTGTTGCGGAAGCGGACGTCCGTAAATCCCCTGCTTATCGAACATCCAATAGGGCACCATGGTGCCGCTGGTAATGTATCCAGCCAAGCTTTTTCCGGCAAAGACCTTGTCCCCTGCTCGTGCGATCCCCTTGCCGGTAATTTCAACGGGTCGAATCATTTTGGGAAGATCATTTACAGATGTATAGTCCCGGTTAATTATTTTTTGCATGGCATGAAACTGACGGGTCAACGCATTTTTACCTATAAATTCAAACTTTAACGGGGACAGGCTGACTGCAACTCTGGCTATTGAGAGCGCAAAAACAGGAATCTCCCGGTTTTCAGCATCCATTCCGAGTTCATGGCCATAGAGAGGAAGGGCTGCTTCTAAGCGCAGGGTGTCTCTAGCGCCCAATCCAACCGGCGTCGCCCCTAGTGTCTCAAGTAGATTCCAGATGCGTACCGCATTGCCGGCGGGAAAGAAGAGTTCAAATCCAATCGGCTCCCCGGTATATCCGGTTCGCGCAATACGAACTTCAGTGCCGGCGATGGTCGCTATGGATAGCTGATTTCGCAATGGCTCAGGCAAGTCGCCGTCCTCCAGAATGTTGCGTAACATGTCCTTGGACGCCGGCCCCTGAAGGCTGAGCATGGCGATATCCTTCGTTTGATCGACCAAGTTCAGATTCGGGAATTGCGTGCTGAAACCTTGAAAATGAACCCAATCCTTTTCCCGATTGCCTGCGTTTACTACCAGAAAATACTCCTCTTCTATAAACCGGTATAGATAGGCGTCATCCACGGCGCCACCGGATTCAGTCGGAATAAACGTATATTGGGATTCAAGAACTTGAAGGGCCGCCGCGTTGTTTGAAAGCACATGTTGTAAAAACGCAAGCGAATCCTGTCCGGACACGGTAAATCTGCCCATATGGGATACGTCAAAAAGTCCGGCTGTTTTGCGCGTGGCCAAATGTTCCTGTAAAATGCCGGTGGCATAATGAACCGGCATTTCCCATCCCCCAAAAGAGACCATCGTTGCCCCGGCCCCTTTGTGTAACTCGTATAAAGGCGTTTTATTGAGGTTCATGAATGTCACCCCCTTCATTCTCAAAAACGGCGGGCATCAACGACATGCCCGGTTGTCATCAACCCATCGCGACAATAACGCATTGATTTATAAATTTTATTTTGCGGATTCAATGAAGTTATTATATATAACGGATAAATACAACCAAAGTCGATAAGGAATTCTTGCCGTTATGAAACTTGATGAGAACAGCATTGCGATTATCCGGCATCTTCGAGAAGGAAGAAAGTCCTTTAAGAAAATCGCGGATGAATTGTCCGTCACGGAAAATACGGTTCGGGCCCGGGTGAGAAAAATGGAGGAAGACGGCTTGTTGGAGATCGCGGGGCTAGTAGATCCGGAGACCGTACCGCGCCACCAGGTGGTCTTTGTGGGTGTCAAACTCGATACCATGGAACTGGTTAAGAAAGGGGCTGAATTCAGCAAACTCAAGGGGGTGGTTTCCGTTGGGGTCGTAACCGGCCGCTTTGATTTATTATTAACGGTTCTTTTTAAGGAAGGCTTTGGCCTTCTTGAGTTTTACACACAGGAGATGTCCAAGATTAAAGATGTGCAATCCGTGGAAACCTTCGTTGTGTACAAAGGCTATAATTTAAAGGTGCCCTACATCCATTGAATCCTACAAAACAAGCCGACAGTCGCAACGAACTCAACAGAACTAAAAGAACCCAAGGACCGCCCCATGCGATATTTACCCCATACCGATGAAGATATTGATGCGATGCTTAAAGCCATCGGCGCAAAGCACCTGGATGATCTATTTTCCTTGATTCCCGAAGACTGCAAACGACTCACCCCCGTAGATCTGCCGGCGCCTTTTTCCGAATGGGAATTAAATGATCACATGAATCGTCTGGCAAGCATGAATGCCACTTCATCCGGCTATAAGATTTTTGCCGGTGCCGGTTCCTATCATCATTTTATTCCCGAGACGGTGACCACTTTAATCGGTCGCGGTGAGTTCTCAACCGCGTACACCCCTTATCAGCCCGAAATCAGTCAAGGAACATTGCAAGCCATTTATGAATATCAAACCTATGTCACGCGCTTACTCGGAATGGATGTCGCCAATGCCTCCATGTATGACGGGGCTTCCGCGCTTGCAGAAGCACTGCTCATGGCGATTCGCATCACCAAACGACAAGCGGTCGCCATCTCCGATGCGATTCATCCCCTCTACCGGCAAGTCGTTCAAACTTATTTGGCGCCTGCTGGTTATCATATCGTGAGGCTGCCCTATCAACCGGATGGCCGAACGGATCTTTCCGCGCTAACGAATCTGTACGCCCTGGCTGCCGTTGCAATTCAGTCTCCCAACTTTTTCGGATGCATCGAGGACTTAACACAAATAGGCGTCTGTATTCATACAGACCCTCAGACCCTTTTTGTGACCGCCTTTGCCGAGCCTTTGGCATACGGCCTGATCAAAAATCCAGGTGATTCGGGCGCGGACATTGCCTGCGGGGAAGGGCAAAGCCTTGGGATTCCGCAATGCTTCGGGGGGCCTGGCCTCGGCATGTTCGCCACGAAAACGGCGAATATACGAAATTTGCCGGGAAGACTCGTCGGCAAAACAACGGACCGGAATGGACAACGCGGATTTGTTCTGACACTGGCCACTCGGGAGCAACATATTCGCCGCGAGCGGGCCACCTCCAACATTTGCTCCAATCAGGGATTATGTGCGACGGCTTCGGTCATGTACATGGCGTCTCTCGGGGGCTCCGGTATTCGCGAACTGGCGCATTTAAATTATGACAAGGCGGCGTATCTTAAAAATGCGTTCAGAAAAATCGGAGTTGGCATCGCTTTTGACAGCCCCACGTTTAATGAATTCGTGGCATTATTTCCGAGTGGCTTTGAGGCGACCTATAATGCGCTGCTTCACAAAAAAATTGTTGCCGGCATTCCGTTGAAACGATTTTATCCCGAATTGACTAATCACTATTTGTTTTGCGTCACGGAAACAACGAGTCGCGAGGATATGGATTTATTGGTTAGAGAGGTGCAATCATGAAAACGCGCATCGGCACTATCGGATTGCAATTCAACGAGCCGCTGCTCTGGGAACAAGGGGCGAAAGGCAGATGCGCTTTTTCCCTGCCGGCAAGCGATGTGGAGAGACACGTTTTGGATGAGACGCTCGCCGGAAAAGGACCGGATTTCCCCGATTTGAGTGAACTCGAAGTGGTTCGGCATTTTACCCGGCTGTCTCAATGGAATATCAGTGTGGATAGCAGCATGTACCCGTTGGGTTCCTGCACCATGAAATACAACCCCAAAACCAACGACCGTCAAGCCGCGCTTTCCGGTTTTAGCAGCGCACACCCCTTATTGCCGGCCAGCTTGTCCCAGGGAGCGCTTCATATTCTCTATTATCTGGAGCGATATCTGTCCACCATCACGGGAATGCCTGCGGTGAGTCTTCAACCGGCGGCAGGCGCTCACGGAGAATTGACGGGAATGCTTATCTTTCATGCTTATCATGCGAAAAAAGGCCGGGTGCGGCATAAGATCATCATTCCGGACACAGCTCACGGCACCAATCCGGCCAGTGCGGCCCTTTGCGGCTTTAAACCGATAACGGTAAAGTCCGACCATCGCGGCATATTGCCGGCTGAAGCCGTGGCGGCGCTTATGGATGAAGATACGGCCGGCATCATGATCACAAACCCCAACACGCTGGGTTTTTTTGAAACAGAAATTAAAAAAATCACCGGAATCGTCCATGAAAAAGGCGGGCTGGTCTACGGGGACGGTGCCAACATGAATGCGGTGATGGGAATCGTTGATATCGCCAGAATCGGCATCGATATTCTTCATCTCAATCTTCATAAAACGTTTTCCACGCCTCACGGCGGCGGCGGGCCGGGCAGCGGACCGGTTTGTGTTAGCAACGAATTGGCCCCTTTTCTGCCCAATCCGCGCGTGATCAAACAAGAGGATGGCTCCTTTTGCCTGAGTGAAAATAATTCGAGCGCGATTGGGAAGGTTCATGCCTTTTACGGTAATTTCGGAATACTGGTTCGCGCCTATAGTTATATCCGCAGCATGGGCGCGGAACATCTTAAAAAAGCAAGTCAATTGGCCGTGTTAAATGCCAACTACATTAAAGAAAACCTTAAATCGGAATACGATCTGCCGTATGACAGCGCCTGTATGCATGAATGCGTTTTTTCAGACAAACTCCAATCAGCCCATAAGGTTACCACGCTCGATATCGTCAAACGCCTGATGGAATACGGGTTTCACCCGCCGACCATATATTTTCCGCAGGTGGTGCCGGGTGCTATCATGGTGGAACCGACGGAAACGGAAAACAAAGAAACCATAGACCAGTTTATCGATGCCATGCGGTGTATTGCAGCCGAGGCCCGTGAAACCCCGGCCCGGCTTCATCAGGCACCGGAAATCACAAAGGTTCGAAGGCTGGATGAAACCGGAGCCGCGCGAAAACCGTGCTTATGCGGGTGAGCGGCAGGGGGGTCAGATAGACCAAAGGAGGCAATCATGGAGAGTCTGTGGCAAGGCAGCTTCAAAGGGCATTTGCTGATGGCCATGCCGGGAATGATGGATTTTAATTTCTCGCAATCGCTCACATTGATTTGCGAACATAACGCATCCGGTGCCATGGGCGTCATTCTCGATCGTGTCCATATCGGGTTGTATGCGAGCGATATTTTTGAAGAACTCAATATTCCGCATGAACCGCTCATGTCGAAAATACCGATCCATCACGGGGGTCCGGTTCATGTTGATGAAATCTTTGTCGTCCATGGCCCGCCTTTTTTTTGGGAAGGATGCCTGATGGTCACGCCTTCCATAGCGCTGAGCAACACGATGGATTTATTGACGGCAATTGCCGGCGAGGCCGGCCCCAGAGCCTTTCAAATTTCATTGGGGTGCGCCGGATGGGGCGAAGGCCAATTGGAAGCCGAGCTAAGGCATAATGCCTGGTTGACGTGTCCTGCCACGCCGCAGCTTGTATTTGAGATTCCAGCGGAAAAGCGGTGGGAAACCGCGATGAACAAAATGGGGGTTGATCCGAATTTGCTTTCCAATAAGCCGGGGCATGCGTAGAAGTGAGAATCACATGTTAAACATAGGGGACGGCGAATACAAAAAAACGCTTTGCCACTGATGCGTTATCCTGTTTTCTCCAGTTGGGTGTTCAATTCGTCCTTTTCTTTTGCTTTCGGCTTTTTCTTTTTAAGGCATATCTTATCCTTTCGAACAAAGGCGCAGAGCTTTGGATTGTAGTACTCTTTGCAGTTTGAGGGATTATATAAGGGACATTCAGGATGTTTTTCAGACATAACGCTCTTTTCCTCTTCAGATTTTTTTATCGGCGAAAAACGAAGATTCATGCAAATAATGCAAGCACTCAAGGCACCGGTTTGCGAAAAGTCACCTCGCATTTAGATAGAAAATAATCGGCCTTGCTTCGATAAAAAAACGTATGCGGTTACGGTATCATAAAACCCTTGCTTTTACAAGGCATTATGTAATATCTTTTTCTGAGGAGGCAATTTACAACGCCCCTTTCCCCCGCAAGTGTCGAACCTCATGGGATAACAGTGTGTTTCCGATTCGGGTGTATCGCATCTATTCCCCTGAAATTATGGATGTTCGAAGATATGTCTCTCCCATTATGGTTTTGACATTCCCGCGGGAACATGTAATAAAAACCGTCCGGTCAATGTTATCCAGTGAGGGAACTATTTATTGGATAAAGCAAAAACCCGTATCCACCGGCAAGCTCGGTACAGAATCAATCAATTGACATGACACCTAATCACACAAAGATTAAAAAAGGATTACTGGAAGCCATTCGGCAACTTTCTTTACTTTTTGCTCTGCCGCAGCAGCTCAGGGGCATTACTGTAAATGCTTTTTCCGAATGGAAAAACGTCTGTGAAATGATTTCCTGCCAACTCACCGAGGAGTTGATTCGTGTGGCGGTTGTCGGCGCCATCAAATCCGGCAAAAGTACCTTTATCAACTCCTTGCTTTTCGGAGATTATCTCAAACGCGGTGCGGGGGTGGTGACCTCCATTGTCACTAGAACCAGACCCGGCAATGCCCTGAAAGCGACGCTTTTTTTCAAGTCTTGGGACCAGGTGAATCAGGATATAGCGGAGGCGCTGGTATTATTGCCCAACTTTATGCTTTCACAGAAAGATGACAGGTTTGATATTCGTCGCAGCGCCGATCGAAAAGCGCTTTGCGGCGCCCTTGAAACCTTGGGCCCGGAACAATTGATTACACACGATAGCAGAAACGCAAACTCGGTATTGCTGAATTCCTATTTAAAAGGCTACGATCAGATTCATCAGCTTATTTCCGCTGATCCGGTGACACAGGTCTATGACGCGGACGCGTTTAATACGCATCGGGCCTTTGTGGGCGATGATGCGCTTGCCGTCTATTTGACGGATATTGAGTTAGAAATCAAATCGGATTTCATGGATGAACAGCTTGAAATAGCGGATTGTCAAGGCAGTGATTCGTCGAATCCGCTTCATTTGGCGATGATTCAGGATTATTTAAATCAGACCCATCTGATTATTTATGTAATCAGCAGCCGCACCGGCGTGAGACGGGCGGACATTCGTTTTCTGTCCATGATCAAGAAGATGGGCATTATGGACAATATTCTGTTTGTCATCAACTTCGATTTCAACGAGCATGGCTCGCTTGACGATCTATCGGCGCTCGTCAACAAAACAGTAGGGGAACTTGCTTTAATCAAGCCGAATCCGAAGGTTTTTGCGCTATCGGCATTATTCAATCTGTTTATGAAAATTGAGACAACGCTGCCTGAAAAAGATAAATATCGGCTCTCCCAATGGCAATCTGAAAAGGAGATGAGGGAATATTCCGATAGAAATAGTAACGATTTTATTTCAACCTTTCGATCCATTATAACGGAAGAACGGCAATCCGTTTTATGGAGAAATCATCTGGAGAGGTTGGAGCGTATCGTTTCCGGTATGAAACACTGGCTGAATATCAACGGAAAAATGATCTCACAGGATGAACAGAGCGCCTCTCAAATCGCGGATAGGATTCAACAATATCAGGCACGAATGAATCAAATCCGCGCCATGATGAATAACACGCTGGATGGGGCGCTCAATCAGATTAAAAAAGAAATAAAATCTCGAGCGGATCAATTTTTCGGCGGGAAATCCGATGGTGTCATCGCTGCGGTGATTCACTATATTAAATCCTATGATGTCGGGGTGAACCGCTATGTTGACGATCTGTCCACACGGGGCTTCAACGCTGCAATGTATCAGATTTTTCAGGATTTCAGACAAGCGATCGACACCTTTATGGCGGAGAGCATCACGCCTCAAATTCTCGGTTATGTCCGCGAAATGGAAAAATACATTGAAAAGGAACTGTTTTCGGTTTCCAACCCCTATGATGTGATGATTCAAGACGCCATGGCTGAATTCAGTCGCAGCATGGCGGAATTGGACATTTCCCCCCCCGGAAGCAACATGACCTCCATTGTCTTGCTCCCTGACGCCGGCACAACAAAGCGTGTCGCCGGCATATCCTTTCCTTCCGCGATGGTCACCTTGCATTATTCGGCCAAAATAAAAACGGAGGCGATTTTTCGTCTCGGTTTTTATACGGTGTTGACATTCGTGAAACAGGTTTTGAAAAAACCGCTGCGTAGCGAAAAGGAAAAAGAACTCAGCGCCCTTTCAGATGGCGTTCGGCGAATGCGGTCCGAGACCGAAAAAACGATTTCTTATCATTTCATTGATTATAAGGAAAATTTAAAGTTTCAATATCTCATCAAATTGGCGGACGCGATGTCCCGTTCGGTCAAGGAAACCCTGCTAAATCGCTTTCAATCCTATATGGACAGCTTGCTGCAAATGCGGTCGCTTGTGAGCAATAAGCAACTGGACGAGGTGCATGCAGCCAGCATTCTGGCTGAAATGTCGGTTCGTACGGAAGAAATAGAAGCCGGACTGTTTACGATGCGGGAACAACTTGGCCCAGCCGTTACGGCTGTGGGCAAAGGAGGGGTGGCATGAATCGTAAGTGCAGAATTATAGCCGTGGCAAACGAAAAAGGCGGCGTGGGGAAAACCGTAACGGTGATCAATCTCGGGGCCGCCTTGGCGCGAACGGGGAAAAAGGTGTTGATTGTGGATATGGATCCGCAATTTAACGCCACCCAGGGACTGGGCGTAACAGTTGGAGAAGGAATGCTCACAACCTATGACCTGCTTCAAAACGGGAAACCGTCTGCCACCATGGCTGTCATTCATACCGGATGGGAAGGTCTTGATCTGATCCCCGCCCATGTCGACCTGGCTGGCGCCGAACTGGAGCTGGTGGAAGAAGAGGGGCGTGAAAATCGGCTTAAAGAAGGTCTTGCCGAGCTCAACGGTGCTTATGATTTTATTTTGCTGGATACTCCGCCCACCTTATCACTGCTTACTGTCAACGTGTTCGCCTATGCCGATGAAGTGGTGGTTCCTTGTCAAACACAGCCGTACGCCTATGAGGCCTTGGCGGATCTTTTCGAAACCATTTCCGCCATTCGGGAAGATATAAACCCGGCCTTATCCATAACGGGTATTGTGGCCACTTTTTACGACCAACGCACCCGAATCAGCCGGAAAATAGCTGAAAGACTGAAGGAGACACCTCCCTACCAAGCGCTCATGTTTGACACCGTCATTCGAAATAATGTCACCATCGCAGAAAGTGCGGATGTGCGCAAACCGGTGGTGTTTTATCGACCATCCAGTATCGGATCACAGGATTATCATTGCCTGGCGGAGGAGATTCTTAAAAAAACGAGGGCATAAAAAAATAACCGCCACCAACTTCCGTCCCCATTGGAACCGGGCGGGATTATTTCTTTTTGTATAACAATAAACTATTTGTGACAACGGAAACACTGCTGAATGCCATGGCCAGTGCGGCCAGTATCGGGTGAAGCTGTCTTAAAAAAAGCGGCAATCCTTCAAAAGGATTCAACACACCGGCAGCCAGGGGAATCAGCAACAGATTATAAAAAAAAGCCCAGAAAAGATTTTGTCGAATGGTTCGCATGGTTGCGTGACTCAACGAGATAACTTTGGTTACATTCATCAAGCTGCCGCTTGACAGGATAACATCGGCCGTATCCATAGCGATATCCGTTCCGGTGCCGATGGCAATTCCGACATCCGCCTGTGCAAGGGCGGGTGCATCATTAATGCCGTCGCCCACCATCGCGACTTTTCGGCCTGTATTCTGCAAGGTTTTTATTTGGAGTGCTTTTTGATCCGGCCTTATTTCCGCGAAGACCTGATCAACGCCGATTTCCTTTCCGATCGCCTGCGCTGCGGCCATATTGTCACCGGTCAGCATGAGAACCTGTAACCCGTATCGCTTGTATTCTTTCACCGCTTCTTGGGAATCGGGTTTCAATACATCCGAAACCGCGATCAGGCCGGCAAGGGCATTCTCCCGAACCACGACCATGACGGTTTTTCCCTGATGCTGAAGGGTATCAATTTGCTCGTTAAGAGAACCTAAAGAAATCGCCGTCTCATCAAACCAGCCGGGCCGGCCGATTCGAATATGACTTCCTTCTATCCAGCCTTCCACACCGAATCCGCCATGGGCCTTAAAGTCCGTAACCGGTAAAAGCCCATCGCCGGCATCTTCGGCTTCGGCGGTAATCGCTTTTCCCAAGGGATGCTCGGAGCCTTTCTCAACTGAAGCCGACAGAATGATCAGGGCTTCTTTTGAAATGCCGGATGACGGAACGGTAACCACATCGGTGACCTTGGGTTTTCCGACGGTAAGGGTTCCTGTTTTATCCAGCACGATGGTGTCAATGCCGGCCGCAAGCTCAAGCGCCCGAGCGTTCTTAAACAGTATGCCCATTTCCGCTGCCTTCCCGGTGCCGGCCATGATGGCGGTGGGGGTGGCAAGCCCGAGGGCACAGGGACACGCGATGACCAGCACCGCCACAAAACGAATCATGGCGGGAACCAAAAGGCCGCCGGCGACCCACCAAATACCAAAGGTAGCCAAGGCGATCAGAATGATGACGGGCACAAAAATCGATGCCACGCGATCCGCGATGGATTGAATCGGGGCCTTACTGCCCTGGGCATCCTGGACCAATTGAATAATTTGTGCCAAGACGGTATCCCGGCCGATCCGGGTCGCTGTCACGGTGAGCGCGCCGTTAAGGTTCATGGTGCCGCCAACCACCGAATCTCCCCTCATTTTATCGATCGGCATCGATTCTCCGGTCAGCATGGATTCATCCACCGCGGATGATCCGGCCGATACGACGGCATCTACCGGAATTCTTTCGCCGGGTCGAATAAAAAGAAAATCCCCTTTTTGGATTTGTTCAACCGGCACCTCTTTTTCTTTTCCGTCCACCAGCCTTCGGGCTGTTTTGGGCGCGAGATCCATCAGGTTGCGAATCGCCTGACCGGTTTTCCCCTTGGTTCTGACCTCCAGAAGTTTGCCAAGCTTGATCAGCGTGATGATAACGGCGGATGTTTCAAAATAGACATGGGTTCCCATTGCCGGGAAAATCAAAACGGTCATCGAATAAAAATAGGCGGCGGATGAGCCCATTGCCACCAATACATCCATATTGGCGCCGGCATTTCGCAGGCTTTTAAATCCGTTAACATAATAATCCCATCCCGTATAAAACTGGACCGGTGTGGCAAGAATCCAGAAGAGCCAGTTGACCCAGGCGGCGTGCGCCCAGATACCGGTCAGGCCGAAATCCCGCCCCATGCTCAGCAAAAAAAGGGGAAGGGTAAACACGATACCGACCGTCAATTTAATGGTCTGCTCGCGAATCTCCGCTTTTTTGTAAAGTGCTTCGTCATTGTCCGTCCCTGCGACGGCGCCCTCCCTTGGTATATGGGCGCCAAAACCGGCGCGTTGAATGACGGCCACAATTTCTTCCGGTGTCGTGAGGGACGATATATATCTTACGGTCGCTGTTTCAACGGCGAAATTAACCGTCGCGGCCGTTATGCCTGGCAACTTATGGATGTTCCGCTCAATATTGGCGGCACAATTCGCGCATGTCATGCCGCTGATCGGTAGGGTAAGTTTTTGATCCGCCATAGGTACCTGCCTGGAAAATTCCGTATCGCCTTAATCCGGCAAAGCCGGAAGCTGGGCGGCTGGAATGCTGGGACGCTTGGAAGCTAAGAACCTTCTCCGATGAAGCACGCGCTTTCATGCGTGTTTCTGATAGCGGGTCTAATCAGCTGCCGCCGGGTAGTTTATTTTTTTAAGCAGCATTTTAATCGCCTCTAAGGAGGCCGGCGCGGACCATTGCACCTCAATCTTTTTGTTCGCAGGATCACCGGATACGCTGATGATTCCCTTCATTTCAACGAGCTCGCTTTGAATGGCATGAACACAGTGTCCGCAAGAAATATTGGGAATGGTGATAATTGATTTGGTCATGGCATTTTCCTTTCACCGTGCTTGCCCCTTAAGATAATACTAAAAGCCACGCGGTCAAACGAATGTCTTTTGGCCCCTCAATTTTTCCAGATTGATGCGGGCGAAATCAATTCCCGCATCCAATTCCAGCGCAAGTTCATAATACTGGATGGCATTGTCGGTATGGCCCATATCCCGGTAATTTGAGGCAATGTTGGCGTAATCAATGGCCGAGGAGGGGTTCAGCGCGAGCACCTTCTTGAAATTTAAAATAGCCGCCTCATGTTCTTTGAGCATGAAATGACAAAAACCCATGAGATTATATATGTCGGTACGTTCCTGATCAAAAGTTTCTCCCTGTTGAAGCACGCTGATGGCTTCCCGGTACAGGCCCATTTCTTTCAAACAAACACCAATATAAGAATATATACTGGGGATATCCTGCTCGTTCGGTTGGAGCGAAAGCGCTTTTTTAAAATAGGGCAGGGCGGCCCGCGGATCACCCAGGTTCAGCAGGCAACTTCCCATATAAAATTGAATGAAATATTTTCCCGGTAATTTGTTATCCATTTCCCTGAGCGTTTTTAATGCGAGCGCCGGCTGAGCGTTTTCATGGACAATTTTAGCACAAAACATGCCGACACTGGTACCCCGTGCCCGTTCCCTGAAATGAGCGCCGGGAATAATGGTGTAAAAGGCCGGCACCTTCAATTCCGAATGCATGGTATCTATCACGATAATCTCCATGCCGTTATCGGCCAGGGCCGCAATGCAGTTTTCAATCTCTATCCGAATATTGGGGTTTGAGATATCGGGAAGGTCTTGAATATCGACTTCTTTTCCGGGATTCATGACATAATCGGCTTCCGCAAGGGTTGAAAACTTGGGCAAGCCCGAAGCCACGTAATTGGCGGCGGTATTAAAGTCCCCGGCCAACTGGGCGACCTCCGTCAATGCCCGGCTAAGCGCTTTTTGTGGATCAGGGGTTGTTCCGGCAGTCCAGACGATTTCACTTGATTTTGGAAAGGTGGCCGGATCATACGCCAGAACCCCCACCGTAGGGATGCCGGTATCGAGCGAAAAATCCGATAGAAAGAGTTGAATTCCGGCTTGCCGATATTTACGGAACATGTCAAGCACGATCGGATCGGTAACCGATTCGGGCCGAATGGATGGCACCCTCAGCCGGTTTTGACTGATAAGGGATGAGACATGGCGCTCCATAACTTCAGATATCCCCTGCATCAATGCTTCTTCCCGGCAATTACCGGCGGACGGGCCATTGAATTCGTTGATGGCATAAAACCAGGTAAAAGGGATAAGCACTTCTTCTTGTTTGGTTAAATTATATGCCCGGGTCCATTGAAGGGGCAGGGTTTCAAAAAAACCACGGGTGATGTCAAGCTCGCCGGTGTCGTCATGAACGGATCGGGCGATAAGGTCAAAAGAAATGGCCTTGTCCCTGATAGCTTTATAGCATGCTGTAACGAAATTATTTGGCTGCTTGCAAAAACTGAAAAAGCTGAAGCGCTCGGCCAGCTCCATTACCGCACTGGCTTCTGCTTGCTGCAGGGTTGCGCCTTTTCCCATCTGCTTTTTGGTTCCGATAATGGAAAGCGCGTCTTTCCCGCATACACTGAAATAGACCGGAATGTCCAAGCGCCCGTTGTCGATTCGTTCAGCGCGGTCGAGAATATCGAGATTTAGTTGCGATAATTTGGTTTTGAGCCTTCGGACGGTTTCTTCGGGGGTTATGATCTTGTCCTGATCTAATGTAAAACCTTTGATTGCATCATTTAATATTAAGATATTGTTCATATAAAAACCTTTTCAAAATAATTTGCTTTTATCAACCGTTGACACGTTTTTAAATTGACCCCGTCCGAACAATTTGCTATATACCGGCTCACTTCGTGGGGATGTAGCTCAGTTGGGAGAGCGCAGCGTTCGCAATGCTGAGGTCAGGGGTTCGATCCCCCTCATCTCCACCACCATCCTTACCATAAACCTGCCGAACCCTTGGCAGGTTTTTTTTGTTTAAATCCATCCATTCGATTGCCTGCTTGGGGAAATGCCTCATAAGTGAAATAACGGCATTATTCGAGGGACAAGGATCTTTAGCAAGGTCACCGGAAGCGCACTGGTGAAATCGTAAGCAGCCACGTTGGGCCCGTCCACATAAGCCAAAACAACCCCGAAAAATCGATCTCCCAGAAAAAACACAAAGGTGGAAGAACGGTTTAACACCTTTGATGAAATAATATTTCCACCGCGCCCGAATTTTTCGTATCGGTTATCCCCCGTTCCGGTTTTGCCGCCAAGGGGAATGACGGTGCCGTCCGGATCCACAAATGATCTGAAGGCTCTTTGTGCCGTGCCGCTTTCAACGACCTGGCTAAGCGCATCTTTCAGCACATCGGCGATATCGGGTTCCAAGATTTTCTCCGGCGCCACCGGTGCGCCGCGCTCGAAGTGAACCTCATAAGGCGTCCCGGCCGCGAACACTAATGTTTCAATCCGGTAAAGCGGCATGCGAATTCCCCGGTTGACGATAACCCCCATCAGCTCCGCCAGCGCGGCAGGCCGGTCTCCGGAGGAACCGATCGCGGTCGCCAGGGAGGGAACCAGGCTTCCGAAGGGATAGCCGACTTGTTTCCAGGCTTGATGAATCTGAACAAAGGCTTCAATTTCCAGCATGGTGTAGATGCGCTGGTCTTGGGCTCTTTTTTGAGAAGATCGGAACAGCCATTTATATACTTCCTGCCGGACCGATGCGTTTTCCGTTAGAATTTCCTGCAAGCTTGCCTCGCGTTTATTTCGCAGAAAGTCCGCCACCCAGAGTTCAAGCGGATGCATTCTGGAAAGATACCCACGGTCTGACAGGGTAAAACGGTCCGGGTCGGATTGCCAGTAAAGCTTTTGAACCAAGTCGTCGGTTAAGGTGAACTTGGGAAGATGGGCCTTTACCTCTTCCGCAAATTCATCCAATTCCATTTCCGGCGCCAAAAAACGGCACACATAGGCGAGGCGCGCGGGGACCGGTGAAACCGACTGAAGCGCTGTGGATAAAATTTGCGACTGAGATTTTCCGGCGTATTTCCGATAAAACATTCTGACGAATTTGGTTCCCTCAAGATCGGCAAACTTTTCAAGGTAGGCCCGCCGCTGCGGATTGAGGGGGTCACGCAGATGCGCGCCAGGGCCATTTACCGGATTGTAAATATAGTACCGCACGATATCGCGCATCAAGCGGATAAAAACCATGTTGATGGAATATCGAAGCCCTTCGATAACGGTCACAGTACGATAATTGTCTTGCGGGTTAAAGTTTTCAAAGCTGTGCAGCCCGCCGCCGGTGAAAAATCCCTCAGCCGGGGAGGCCGAGTAGGTGCGCTGCATGGCGGCATTGAGCATGTGCAGCCGATTTCGCTCCTGAGTACCGATCAGATATGAAATAGCCCAGGCGGTCAGGGTGTCTCTTGGCGGTATTTCCACGGCGAGTAAATCATAGCGCGCCATTTGGCTGTAACGGTCAAACAGGGTGGACACAATCTCTAGATAGGTGACCAGGGTTCTCAGCTTGGCGGTCGAGCCCAGCTCCATTTTAACCCCTTCATTAATATTCAAGGCTTGATCATAATTGTCGGTTTGGACCCGCAGGACATTTCCCCGCGGTGTTTTTTCGTACAAGGTGAAACCGTAGGTGATTTTTTTGGGGTCACCTTTTCCCAACAGGCGATACCCGTAAAGCCCTTTTTCCGTCAAATAGGCGGGGTCATGCAGGCGCATGATTTCTTCGCTCACCGCAGTCTGAACAGTTAAATCAAGGGTACTTTTGGCTGTCAAATCCATGCGGTCAAGCTCATAGAGTTTTTTCACCCCGAGAAGCGAAAGAAGTTGAATTCGATTGGTATTCGATGCTTTTTTTTCGACCTGAGTCATGGCAGGAGATGGCGGTGGGCTCGAACGCCACGGCAGCGACTGGCCATAAGCCGAACTGCAAATAGCTTTTGAAAGAATCCCTTGACTGGAAAGAAGATCAAGGTATGTCTCGCAAAGCGCTTCCAAATCATCTCGCTTTCCGATCAGATAGTGGCTGGGACGCCTATGGGCCAAAAAGAGGCTCAACACCTGCTTGACCGCCAAGGCTTTTTTGTTGATCGAGTATCCGTTTGAAGTGGCATCGAGATCCCTGAACAGTGTCGCCACTCGGTTTAAGTCGGCCCCGAACCAGGCCCACAAACCATCTCCCAACCCGTTGACTTCCCCATAATCCGGCTGAGCGGCCAGCGGAATGGAATTAATATAATTAAGGACGATATTCTTGCGGGCTTGAAGTGTATTTTCACCATCCAGATAGCCTCTGAGTGAGGCGGAGGCCATCTGGTAAAGCTTATCCCTTGCTGTATGCGTAACGCCTTCAGGGGAATGCCTGAACTTTTCAGTTTGAGTGGCAAGTGTACTTCCACCCGCCGCGGAATGGCTGGGAACAATAAGCTGAAGGGCGTTATCAAATAACGCCTTTGCCAACCTTTCCCATGCCACTGCGGGATTCATCAAGGGCTTTTGCGGATCGAGAAGATCTCTATTTTCGATAAAAAGAAGCATCTCCACCAGCACCGGCGGAATTTCGGAAAACGATGAAAAGGTGTTCCGGGGGTACTTTCTGGCATAGATTTCCTCCCCCATCCGATCCAATAGCGTCAGCCCTGATACTGTTTTTTCATGAAAAATCGGGAAGCCCCCCCATTGGCTCCATTTCAGCATGGAATCAGACGGTCGAACCTCTCTTGAAATGACATAGCCGCTTTTTTCCATTCTGCTTTTTATATCGGGTAAGCGCGTATACCCAAAGCGCATATCGTACGGGCCAGCAGGCGCTGAAAGCGGGCGGGAAGAGGGGCCATCGGCAAGTTCAAATTGCATCCGCGAGGCCATTTGCGATAAAATGCGCGCCTGGCCCTTATAGGTATTAATCTCATCGAGGGCAAGGACCCCGCCCCAAACGCATAGACCGACGACCAGCAAAAAGAGCAAGACTATGGGCCATATTCTCCTTGTCTTTGTTTTGATTCTCTTTACCGGGCACATAGGCATTTTCTGATTTACTAAGGATAAAGGGACATTTAATCGAAACCGACCCGCCTGAGAACCTTGGTGAAGAAACCGGCCTCTCCTATGCGCGCCGGAGAAATGAGATCCACTTTGCCTAACATCTCTTTTTCCAGCATAAAGACAATTTCCCCAAGTTTTTGACCCGCCTCAACGCCCCCTTCAATTTCTTTGGGCAAATGAATTTCCTTTTTAATATCGGCTATTTTTTCCTTTATAACGGGATAGGAAAAATCAGAAGCGGTGACGGCCTGTATTGATTGCGTTTCGCCATCGGGAAGAGAAACAGCGTCTCCAAGATCCTGGCCTTTTTTAACAAGTGCCGCCATACGGTATTTTGCCATGTATTTTTTAAACTTTTCAATAGCCACGGCGTCTCTGATTTTGGCGCTCGGACCGCCCAAAACCACGACGATCAGCCTGAGTCCGTCTTTTTGAGCGGTTGCCACGACATTAAATCCTGCTTTTGAATAGAATCCCGTCTTAAACCCGTCCGTACCGGGCAGTTTGGCAATGATCTTATTGTGGTTGTGCATGATAAAAGCGCCGTCTCTGAACGGTTCGCTCCGAACGGCGGTCCATTCAAGAAGCTTCGGATAGTTGAGCAGATCCCTTGCCAACAGCACCAGATCGTGGCAGGAACTGATGTCTTCACTTTGACCGGGACCGGGCGGCAATCCATGGGCGCTGTGAAACTCGGAATCATTCATACCCAGCTTTTGCGCCTTTTTATTCATTTCTTCCGCAAAAGCCTCTTGCGTACCGGAAATGTGTTCGGCGACCGCATGAGCCGCATCGTTGCCGGAAGCAATCATGACGGCCTTCATCATTTCTTCAAGTGTGAAGCGCTCGCCCTCTTTTAAATATACCTGACTGCCGCCCATTCGGGCGGATTCCGCTGAGGTAGTAACGATCTCTGTAAGCTGAATCGCTCCGGATTGCAGTTTTTCCATGACGACACTGGCAAGCATCAGTTTGGTGACGCTGGCTAAAGGATGTTTCAGATGCGGATTAATTTCTTCAAGCACCTTGCCGGTGCTCGCCTCCATTACCATTAAGGCCTTAAAAGGAGGTTGATTTTGAGGCGACGCTTTTTGTGCTGAAGCGGCCTTTTGAGGAGTTGTTTTCCGGGGCTTTCTAGTCTCTCTCGCTAGTGTTTGCGATGCCATAACCAAAACAAGGAATAAGCAAATAAGCACTTTTTTCAAGATGTGTCATCCTTTCCGTGATCGTTTACTCTTAGTCTTTTTTTAGCAGCCTGTTTGACTGCAGCAGCATAATTCAGACCATCTTGGGTGTCAACCGATATATAGCCACAAGATAGTGTATGTTCTTATAAATAAAAAAAAGCCGCTATCAACGGCTGTGATAGGGCCTTTTTTTAATGAATTCGGTCAATTTTATGTCAACATCTTATTCTCTGCTGCCACCGAAAATACGAAGGAGCATCAAGAAAAGATTGATAAAATCAAGATATAGTGAAAGCGCGCCCAAAATAGCAGCTTTCCGTATAACCCCGGCCTCAGCGCCAACCGGTTGGCTCATGGCCATGGTTTTGATTTTCTGTGTATCATAAGCAGTTAAGCCGACAAAGACCAGCACACCGATATAGCTAATAATCATGGCCATTCCGCTGCTTTGTAAAAACATATTGACCACGGAGGCAATGATGATGCCGATCAAGCCCATGGTCATAAATCCACCCATCGATGTCAGATCCCGTTTGGTCATCCATCCATAAATGCTACATGCGCCGAAGGTGGCTGCACAGATAAAAAAAGTTGAGGTGATGGATGAACTCGTATAAACAAGAAAAATAAACGAGAGGGTCAACCCGTTTAACGCGGAATAGAGCACAAAAAGCCCCGTGGCTGTAGAGGCGGCCAATCGATTGATTCGAGCGCTGATATAAAATACCAATCCGAGTTCTGCGATGATCAGCGCAAAAAACACGAGACGATTTTGATAAATCAACTGTAGCAAGGATTCGTTATGGGCTGTAAAATACGCTACAAATCCGGTCAACGCCAATCCGACCATCATCCAGTTATAAACACTGCGGACAAATTCATTGACCCGAACCTGCGCCTGAGTGCCTTGGTAAGATACCGTCTGCATTTTTTCCTCCTGAAAGTTTTAAGTTTTAAGTTTTAAGTGTTAAGGAATGGGTGTGTTCCCGTTTTTGCAATCTTAACACTTAACACTGAGAACTTATATAAACTGAGAACTTATATAACTTGATGAATTCGATTTCATTTTAACATAATACGTATCGGGTAAATATCAAGAGAGCCCCAAACTGTCAACGAAAAGCGAACCGGCCATGAATCCCGAACAATTATTTCAGCAATTAAAGGACCTGGCTGAAAAGTTGGATATTAAGATATCCGAACAGAATTTCAAGGCCACCGGAATTCATGTTAAAAGCGGCTTTTGCAAAGTTAACGGCCAGCAACGATTCATTATTGATAAACATTTGCCCATTTCAAAAAAGAATCAGGTTCTGGCGGCGTTTCTGGGCCAGCTTCCCATCGACACCATTTTTGTCGTACCGAAGGTCAGGGAATATATCGCCAGCCAAAATTTAAAGTTTACATAATATATCTTATCAGACGTCATATCATCTAAGATTAACGGGGCGTATTAGCGGTTTGTTGGGGCGCATTACCGGTTTGTTAATGAAAACAACATCCATGGCGTCGCAATCACCGTAGGGGCGGACACACAGGTCCGCCCCTACAACGGCAATAGGCGCGCGCACAGGTTCGCCCCTACTGTTGATTCAGCCACTCTCGGCAATAAATCCACTTGGCTAAGGCCAGCATGACCGCGCCGGTTCCATCGGGAATCACTTTCTTGCGGCATTGTTCCGCTACCGTAGCCAGAATCTCTTGCCACTGCCGTGTCTGCGATTCCGGTAACATCGAATTAAAAAAAGTCATCAGCATGCCCATGCGCTCGATGGCGCGTCCGGCAGCGGCAAGATGGGCCGGATTCCCGGAATACTGAAAATATTCAAGCCGTTGAACCCAAACCCCGAATGACCAGGTCATTTCGTCGAAAAAGCCGGTTTCAACCGGCGCATTCATCAGCGGCAACCTGTCAGGATACTCATCCTTCGAAAACCGTTGCGCCCCCAGCAACCGGTACCCCCGCTCGGCCTTGCTGATATCGCAGGGCTGAACCGGAAAACCAGCAGTGAGGAGCAACGCGAGATCAAAAAGCGTCTCTGGCTTCCCGAGCATTAATTCCATCTCGATTTCAAAAATCTTATCCGTGCGCTTTTCGTCTGATATGATGGCCCGCACCAGCCCGCGGTCAAAGGCCAGTTCTATTTTCGCCTCGGCCTGATTCGATGTCAACGCACCGGCAGGTATGTACAGCAATTGCCTTGACCGCTCAAAGTCCGTGTGAAACAAAGGAATCGGTATGTCCGCACCACCCTTTACCACCCCCGGGGGCCATAACTGATGCGGAATTAAATCCGGTTGCAGGGTGTCATTCGGCAACGGCCATTCCCATTCGCCGCGATGGCTCATTCCCCCGACGACCTCGCCTGCGGTCTTCAGGGTTTGGACAAGTTGCCCCCCCTCTTCTTTTCGAACGCGCAGGGCCATTCCCCGGGAATACAGCTGAAAATCGGGCGTATCATAATAAATATTGAACAGCTGGTGCCAGCTCGCTTTTCCCACGGCAAAGCGCTTTACCAGCGGATGATTTGATATCCGGTCCTTCCAATCGTCATGGACCAACAGTTTTAATTCAATTTCCCGTCCCAACCTGGTTCCTTTCCACTACCGGCCTGCGTATCCCTGCTTTTTTTTACAAATTGAGGGCTTGTTACCCAATTTGCAAATATAATTTTGAATGGCGGGATATTCGCAACCTGACTTAGTGGCCCCTACCCTGCCTTCTCAATCGCATCTGCTGATTCGTAATTATCAGACTCGCCGCTATGTTCAAGAAAATCCGTCAATGAGTGACATCTTCGCTGTAAGGGGCACAATATCAAGCCGTCTCAACCTTTTTATGAGAATGTTATTTCGTAACTGCTCAGTAGCCAGGAGACAGAATCCAGAATTCAGAATTAAAACAACTGAAAGCAGCTGGATTAATATAGTTGAATGAAGATTCAGGTGGTTAGTGCATTATTTCGAATTCTGGCTCCTGAATTCTGTATTCCTGAGTAGTTACGTTATTTCTTGAAAAAAACCGCTAAAGAAAACCAGGCCGACTCCGATAAGGGGATTAAACGTGAAAAACTCGAATCGGAAAGGAGGTCGGGACAAAAAAAGAAAAAGCAGCAAAGATTCGGTTCAGCGTAATAACAACTAACCCACGGCAAGGACGCCGAAACCAAACACATCTTAATTTCATGGAGGAAAAACATTATGACACTATCAGTCAATACCAACATCGCTTCATTGAACGCACAGAGAAACCTCAACAGTTCCCAGGGCATGCTAAACACTTCACTGAAGCGGTTATCTTCCGGTCTTCGCATCAACAGCGCTAAAGACGACGCTGCCGGCCTTGCGATCACAAACCGGATGACCTCTCAGGTCCGCGGCTTGAATCAGGCTGCCAGAAATGCCAATGACGGCATTTCTCTTGCCCAGACGGCGGAAGGCGCCCTGCAGGAAACCACCAATATTCTGCAACGATTACGCGAATTGTCGATCCAGTCCGCAAACGACACCAACAGCTCCTCTGACCGCCAGGCGCTACAGGCAGAAGCGAGCCAGTTGATTTCAGAGATGGACCGAATCGCTGAAACCACGAAGTTCAACGGCAAGGGCCTTCTGAACGGCTCCTTTTCGACCGCCCAGTTCCAGGTCGGTGCCGATGCAAATCAAACCATTTCCTTTGGAATCACGGGGGCGAGAACAAGTGATCTCGGTTCTTATCAGGCCACGGGAACGGCGGTAACTGCGTCTGCATTTGATGGCGATGGATTTACCATCAATGGGGTAGAAGTGGGCGTCTCGGCGGCTACGAGTGCCGCAGGTGTCACCGCCGGCAGCGCCACCGCGAAAGCCACTGCCATCAATAGTGTTTTCGACCAGACCGGTGTCACCGCCACAGCAAGTAACTCACTAACCGGTGCCGCCCCGAATGCAGGGATCGGCCTGGCTAATGGGGATCTGCTAATTAATGGTATCGCGGTGGGATCCATCGCCAAAAGTACCAGTGCCGTCACCCAGGGCCGCACGGCTGCCGATGCCATCAACGCCATCTCCAATCAGACGGGCGTTACGGCAACCGCCAGCGCATCAACCGGCGCATTGACCCTGTCCACTTCAGATGGCCGCGATATTGCTTTGACAGCAGGCACCGTGGATTCTGCCACCGCTCAGAAGATTCAGAATGCGATCGGTCTGGATGTTTCTGCTGCTGGGAATGCCAGTGGAAATGAATCTAGTACGTTAACCTTTGATGCCGCTGTCGAAGGCTCAGGGACCGGTCTCACAATAACCGACCAGGTCAAAATTGACAACCTCACATACGAATTTACTGACGCTGCAGGCCAAGCTGCTGTCGAAGCCGCCGGGAACGTCGCTGTAGTGATTGTCGCCGGCGGAGCTGCGGCAGATTCGATAACCGCATTGGAAGGGGCAATTGATACCCAGAGAGCAGCGGGAAATACCACGGTGGATACCGGAGCAAAAACCGCAACTACCCTTGTCCTGACATCAACGCTTGTAGGAACAGGCACTTTGGGAATTAGCGAACCTGCAGCAACCAACGCCGGCGCACTTGCAGCTGGAGCAGCCGCTGGAGGCACTGCCGCGGCAGATGGCGACGGCGTAACCACCCGCGGCACACTGACCCTGAGCTCCGCGGAAAACTACACGCTGGGTGGTGCGGATCTGGCCTATGGTGGCGTAAGCAGCGTTTCTCCCGCCCTGAGTCAGATGAACTCAGTTGATATCTCCACGGTCGAAGGTTCCAATGCCGCCATTTCCGTCATTGACGGGGCGATTAGCCAGGTAGGCAGCATCCGTGGCGATCTTGGTGCCATTCAGAGCCGTTTTGAATCCACCATCGCCAATCTGCAAAGCGTCTCGGAGAACATCTCCGCTGCCCGTTCCCGGGTTCTGGATGCGGACTTTGCACTTGAAACCGCAAACCTGACCAAAGGGCAAATCCTGCAACAGGCAGGTATTGCCATGCTGGCACAGGCCAACCAACTGCCCCAGGCCGCGTTGAGTCTGCTTCAGTAATCGAAAGAGAATCGTGTTTCAGGGGAGTAGGAATTTTATTCCTACTCCCCACCCGATTTGAGCAAGCATCGGGAATCAGAAACCGCGATGGGAAAAAAGTTGTGCGTGGCGAATCGTAAGCCTCTATAAAAAGCCAGGAAAAGAAAGTCGCAATCAACATTAACTTGGCACACATATTGCTTAATTTTTATAGAAACAAATTAAGTTTATTGCGTTAATCGAGTTCAACGGATTTTGTTGATAAATAAGACAAGATCATCGCAATAAACCCGGGACTCACGATTGGTCACTCACAACCTTTTTTAAGAGGAGTTTTCGTCATGTCGATTTCCGTTGGCGGTCTGATGTCGGGCCTGGACACCGACAGCATTATCGAGCAGCTCGTAACCATAGAACGCCGCCCGATTCTTCAGCTTCAGAGCAAAGAAGCAGACTTTCAGCTCAAGCTTTCCGCCTACGGGAGCCTTCGGAGTGCATTGAGCAGTCTCGACTCGGCCCTTAACGGACTCGATAAGGCAGAAGATTTCACGAAATTTTCAGCGTCTTCCGCGAACACCGACATCTTCACGGTTTCAGCCTCCAGCGATGCGATTACCGGTTCTTTCAACATCACCGTCCACAACCTGGCCCAGGTGCATAAACTGACCAGCACCGGCTTTGAAGAGGAAGAAAGCGTCGGTGAGGGAACACTGACCATCCAAGTGGGCGCCGGCGCCGAAATGATGGTTGATGTGGCAGACGGCAGCACCATCCAGGATGTGGCCGATGCCGTCAATGCCAAAGAAGGAGACGTGACGGCCGGCGTTATTTATGACGGCACCCATTATTTTCTTTCGCTGACGACTGCCAAAACCGGCGAAGCGAATGTGATCAAGGTAACCGTTGATGACACCGGCGACAGCAACCATACGAACGATAGCGGCCTGTCGCGATTAGCCTATGAAAAGGGCGTGACGGAAAATCTCATTGAAAACCAGGCGGCCCTTGATGCCACCATTGATGTGGACGGGGTTTCCGGTATCAAGCGGGCTTCCAATACGCTGAATGACGTGATTACCGGCGTTACGATCGAGCTGGTAAACGCCCACGACGACCCGGACACCGAATCAACGCAACTCTCGATCGGCCGTAATAGTGCTGCTGTTGTGTCGTCGGTTGACGCCTTTATTTCGGCCTATAACGAATTGGTCGATTTTTTTACGACAAACCAGCGCTTTGATAAAACCAGCGGCACCGGCGGACCGCTATTGGGGGACGCGACGGCCAAGCTGATCCAGAGACGCCTCAGTGCCGTTCTCAATTCGAATAGCACCGGCATGGATTCGGTCGGCAGGCTTGCAGATCTGGGCATCAGCCGGGACGTGGATGGTAAACTGAAAATGACCACCGCTACGTTGACTGGCGCATTGAAAGAAAATTTTAACGGCGTTGTCCAGTTTTTCTCCCATACCAGCGATGGTGAGGAAGGCTTTTCGGTACGAATGCGTGACGAGCTGGATTCGATGCTCAATTCCATTAATGGGTCCATAACGGCCCGGCAAAAAGGAATCCAGAACAGTATCGATGGGATTCAGGAGGACGTTGATCGGATAGAAACGCGTGTTACCGCTTCAGAATCGCGTATCCGGGCGCAGTTCAACGCACTTGAATTGCTGCTGAGCGAGTATCAGACGACCGGCAACTATCTGACCCAACAGATCACCAGCCTGCAAAACCTGAACACGTCCATTGCGAATAGATAGTCTGAAATACAGTCGCCAGTCGGCAGGCCGACATAAAACAAGCGGGACTTTGATAGTAAGTGGCATTTGATAGCATATAGAAAGGGAGGGGTTTGATGTACCAGACGGGATGCAACGCATACAGGCAATCAGCAGGCAATACGATCGAAGATAACCGCGTGGTCCTTTTAAAATTGTATAACGGTACGCTTAAATTTATCGCCAACGCCAAGCGGGGACTTATTGAAAACTCTCCCAAAATTCGCGGTGAAAATATCTCCAAAGTCATGGCGATTATTACCGAACTCGATTGCGCACTGGACATGGACAAGGGCGGCGCACTATCCCTGCAATTAAGAGGCTTATACCGGTATGTGATGGCGCAGCTCACAAGCGGAAACATTCATAATGATTTGAAGTCGTTGGACCGTGCGGAAACTATTCTGCTGACCTTGAAAGAGGGGTTTGAAGCAGCCCTTCAACAGCAAAAAAATACGATCAGCGCGTCGGTGCAAACGCCCGGGCTTGAAATGCATCGTCCCATGGAGAGGGTTAGCTGTGCCATCTGACATTCATGAAACACTTTTTCTTCGGCTTAATGACATAACCACGCAGATGATGACGGCGCTGAGTGGCGAGATCGATGATGGCGCCGTGGCTTCCATGATGGCGGTGCATCAAGAGATTATGAATCAACTCGCCGGCGCTGGTGACTGCCATGACCCGTCACTGCTGCCGTTGCTGCAAAAGATCAAGTCCGGCGTGGATACCGTCGTTCAGGAACTTGAACTTAAAAAAGAGCATTATATTGAAAAAATACAAGTTTCAAAAAATAAACGAAAATTGGCAACGGCCTATGGGCCGCGGTAATCAAAACCGAGGTGCAAGATGATTAACCGAATCGACGGTGCCGGCGATATTCAAAAGGCTTTTCCGCTCCAAGAACCGGAAAAAGGAAAAATCAACAGCGCCAAATCAAACCTCCAGTCAGACTATTCCGTGTCTTTTCAAGAAGAAACATTGGCAGCTGTCACCTATACGCGTTCCGGTAAAATCGACAACGATTCGGATATTACCGGCGTAACCGACCTGCGGGATCTGGTGGTAAGGCTTCTTGAACGCCAGGGGGTCACCTGGGAAGCGGCAATGGCTGGAGCGCCGGTTGAAATAGACGATGAAACACAGGCCGAAGCCCAAGCGTTAATTGCCGATGACGGCTTTTGGGGGGTTGATCAAACATCAGACCGTATCGTTACCTTTGCGATTGCCTCAGCCGGAAGGGACGCCGGCACGCTGGATCGGATAAAGGAAGCCGTTTCAAAAGGATTTGATCAGGCCAGGGAAGCATTGGGCGGCACGCTGCCGGAAATTTCCGGAAAAACCTTTGATGCGGTCATGACAAGGTTGGATGAATGGGCCGCTAACGCTTAATACGGTTTAGTATGACAAGGAAAGTGGGGTGATACCATGTTTGAAACCATCACGCAGACTGCGTCGAAAGTGCAAAACGGAGGGGAGTTGCCCCCCCCCCACGTTGTTCCGGTAAAAGCCGCAGCAACGGCCGAAATGCCGAGCACGAACAGTTCCGCGAAACTCCCTCCAGAGCAGGCGATTCCCGTTGAGGCAGAGGAGAAGGCAAGCAAAGTTACACAGAAAATGCTGGCAGCGCTTGAGCAGGACATCGAATCCATTCATAATATCAGGATTCAGTTTTCAATGCATGATAAAACCGGCCGGACCATGATCAAAATTATGGATAAAACCACCGAAAAATTGATACGGGAAATTCCGTCCGAAGAGGTGCTGAACCTGGCCGCTAAAATTGAAGAGATGATCGGCATCTTGTTCGATAAAAAGGTGTAGACGTTATCGTGTTTCAAAAATCGGGTGCTGGTGAGAATAGTTGCTGTCGTGAAGGACGAGTTGCACCGCTTCGAACCGCTTGATATGGATCAAAAGCGGCCCAAGAAGATTGGCGGTTATCTTTTCCGGAACCCCGGCGGACGTATTAACGATCACGTAGAGTTTAATGGCTTCCAAATCCCCTTCCCAGCCGGCCTCTTTGGCCGTTTGGGACAAATTGATGGCATAATCCGCTTTAAACAAAATGGGGTCCATAATATAAAAACACAATTCCGAATCATCGATACATTGCAAACAGTAAAACGGCCATATCTCCTCTCGCTTGAGGATCACAAACCGCTTCATGCCCGGAAACCCCGGCATGCCCCCCGGCATGGTGTATATTTTTTCCGGCTCAATGACCATCGTACCGAACTGCCTTGTTTCAATCTTCAATGGTTTTCCCCTTTATTTTTTTTCCAAAGATCAGCCACCCGTTGAATATCCATAGCGGCTTTTGGGCTAGCAGCCTTCACATTCTCTTCCCGGATTCGTTCGTACACCTCAAAGCGCATGATGGAAACGTGTCCCGGCGCTTCAATACCGAGGCGAATGTTCCCGCGATTCACCTCTATCACCTGAACGATGATATCATCGCCGATCAGCAATTTCTCACCGACCTTCCGTGTCAGTACCAGCATGTGCCCTCCGTGGCAATAATGCGTTAACGTTCTTAAAAAACAAAAAAAGCCTCCCCTTAAAACAGAGGAGGCTTTGACTTTAAACCGGAAACCGATTAAATATCAAGCCATGAATCGGAGTACAGGGCTTTCCCCGTAATAATATTGACGGTTTTGGCAAAATCCTGCATTTCCTTGGTCAGGCCGGCCATATTCGGATCCACGCCATCCATCATGCCGTAGATAAGATCCACGATGTCCTGACGTTGGCCTTTTGCGATGGCGATCAGACGGTCATCGAGCGGATCGGCAATCACCGACTGCATGCCGTGCTTTTGCAGCATGACCATGTAGGTCTGGTTGATAATCGGGCGCAGGTGATCCGGCGCGCCGTTGGAAATATTGGAGAGTCCACAGGTGCTGCGCGCGCCCGGAGCCATCTCCGGAATCATCGACTGAAAGTTCATCAGACTGATAGCCTGGGGTTGCTGAATGTTAACGGGGGTAACGATACCGTCCACCCAGATTTTTTCATTGGGAATGCCGGCTTCATTGGCAAAATAGAGCAATTCGACACAGAGCGCGGCCCGCTCGTTTTCATCCCGGGGCAAGCCCTCGGGGCCCCACATCAGGGCGATAAAATCGGCATTGTATTCCGCAGCCATGGGAACCATTTTCTCATAGCGTTCCGGACGACACATAATGGAGTTGATCATGTGCGGGGTGCCACAGGGCTTGACAACTTTCAGCGCCGCTTCGATGGCAGCGATATTGGAAGTATCCAGGACCAACGGAATATCGGAAACGACTTCCTGCACCACCTGCACCACCCAGGGCATCAATTCATGGCCGTCTTTTTTGGCCGGCCCCAGGTTGATGTCAATGTAATCCATCCCTTTTTGTTTTTGAAACAGTGCTTCTTCCTGGATCGGTTTCGGATCTCTTTCTTTGAACGCCTTCCCTATTTTCTTTGAAATTACGTTCAAACTTTCGCCGATGAGTAACATATTTCCTCCTTCAATGAACATTAAGCGCCTCGGCAGGTGCCCCCACCGATCGAAAGGTTCTCAGGACCTCTTGCATTGAAAAAAGAGGCCCTGAAAAACGAGATTACAGCAAGCTCAGCGCTTATCTTGATTTAAGAAATGCCGGAAGATGCGCGGCTTCGCGCGGTCCGACCGTGATAGTCCATCCGGGGAGTTCTTCTTCCACATCGCCGGCGATCGCCGCTGCATAGCCCGGAATAATCAGCTCTTTATGTTTAACCTTGTCCATGATGCCGGACTTTTTCACAAACGCACCCACATCATCGCCGGAAAATTTGCCGGCCGCCCACGCCGTCAAAACGCTCAGCCCCTCGGAATCCTTTATGAGCAACCATGCGGGAACTTTGCTGCCTTCAATTTCACCGGAAACGATAAAATACGTCAAGGCGAAATTCGTGGTGACAAGCACCGGTGAGTTCTCATTCGGATTCCCGATCTCGTAAATGCCTTCCGTTACGGTCATGGGCCGCTGAGGATCGGTGAAAATATTGAGCCGTTCCAGAAGCAACGGGAAAACCCCTTCCGCTGCGAAATCGGACATGACGATAATGCCGCCGTACTTGGCAATCTGCATGCTGGCGATGAGCGTTTCCATGTCCAAGTTGGAGGCCATTTCACTTGCGAAATTAATGGTCGGAAAGCCCAGTGCACGATTTGCCGATTTAAGGGCCGCCCGTCGAATGACAATATTGTCTTCCAGGTTTTTCTTGATTTCTCTAGCACCTGAATCAATGACGAGATCTTTTAGCCCCAGGCCGGTCAGTTTATCGGTCAGCGGAATGAGCGCTTCCACACTGTCCGCTTTGACAGCCAACGGCAGATTATTTTCTTTGGCCAGGGCGCCGAACGCATCCACGTTGGCTGCGGTGGCTGTATACATCAACGGTTTCTTAAAGCCGGCTGCTTCAATACCGGCCTTCATTACGGCAGCGTCCTGAGTCATCAGAATCACATTGAATTCCGAGGTCTCCGCCACTGTTTTGGCTGTTTTGGCAAAGGCCGCGGCATCGCCGTTCACATCCTTTACCGCCACGAGTTCGGGTCTCAGGTTGAGCCCCACGCGCTCATACTGCAACGCGTTCCATGCGGTAAGTTTTGCTTTCAGCGCATCGGCCGCAATGTCGGAGGGTACCGTAGCAGCCAAAGCCGTCGGGTTGAAAAAGGTTTTTTCATGGCGATATAATACGGTTTCTCCGCCGGCGGTAAACGCCCGAACCCCTTTTCCGATTGCAACGGGTCGGATCGGCGGGGCGGCGGCTTCCGCCAGTTGAGCCCGGGCCTCGTCAGATACGTAAGGGCAGCTGTCCAGCTCCGCCTTGCCGGATGCCAGGTTCATGGCAAAGGCCAGACATGTGGGAACGCCGCATTCCTTGCAATTTGTTTTCGGCAGGAGTTTGAATATCTGAATTCCGGTTAATGCCATTTTTGTCTCCTTATATTGTTACGCGCAGCGTATCACCGCCGGACCGGTAAGCGCATCCGGCGGTGTTTTTTATATGCCCGCGTTTGTTGTTAAGTCCTTATACATCATCCGTCAATTTCCACGCAGTGGGCTGGCGCGAAGGACCGTCCGCTTGCCCGTGCCGGCCGATTAACCGATGATCGAAGGCATGGAAAGTGCGGGATGTCCCTTTTCCTGCAGGAACGCCAACACTTCTTCCTCTGTCGTTCCGACCGTTTCATCCGCAATTTTGTCGAACAGATCCGGAACACCCATTTCTTCTCCGCGTTTAATCAAGCGGTCTTTAAGCTCGTCTTTAAGGATTTTGGGCATCCAGACCATGCGCAGCAATCCGCCGTCTCCGATGATAAACTTCCGCTGCGTGATATTGTATTTTGAGTGGCCCACGAACCCGGGAGAAGAGGCCCCGCCGCCCATAACACCGGCCAGCGTCGTAAACTTCATCCCGCAGGGCGTTTCGCCGGCATAATCACGGCTGACGGTCATAACGCCATTACAGGACGGCAGCATGGCCGCGATACATTCACAACACCCACAGGTCGTCATGGGATCAACAACCATGGAGTAGAAATTATAATGCGTAACAGCGCCGCGGGAGGCTTTTTGAATAAAGTCATTAACACCTTTCCACTGGCCGAGTTTCGGATCGATACATTCACCCTTTTCAATGGGCTGGTTCGGGCCGGTCGGATTGATTTCGAAAGAGGCCTTGCAGTCCATCCAGTTATAGGCACCGCAAAGACCGGTCCGCTCGGGACTGACCGAACAAACATGGCTCGGCGCAAAGGACTGGCACAGCGTACAAGAATAATAAGTCTCGACATCCTCGTCCGTCATCTTTTCCACCCGCTCATCCCGCAGCTTATATTCCCCGCGGGCCCTGGCGGTTAGTTTGTCCACATCCTCTTGTTTTGTGAAGAGCGTGACCTGTACTTTGTCGACGATCTTCTGGAAATCCTGATGGAATTTGGCATGCAGCACCTTACCGATATGTTTCAGGCTGAATCCTTTTTCCATGGCAGATTTACTAATCCGAATCCAGGAGATATCGCGCTGACCGGCATGCATGACGCCCTGAATGTAGTTGACCAGGTGGTGAATCTGACGTTCGAGAATCGGTTCGAAATCCGTCTGAAATTCCCGGCCCGCGATCTGAACGTAGATACCCATCGGGAAGGTGGCGCCCTCTTTAAGTTCCGTAACATCGGGTCCGATGATCTCCACCTTGCCGTCCTCGATTTCATTCATTTCGGCCATCTTCGCAAGCTCCGTACACTGGGTCTTGCTGCCGCATTGCGCATACAGATCCTTGCCGCGAACCCGTTCCCCTTCATAGGCGGGGCCGAACGCCAGCGGAATGTCGATCTGAGATACCGTGACCTTTAGACCGCGAACCTCGACCGAGCGCTGGCACATTTCAGCATGCGGAACATTGGCGACCACATGTTCATAGGTACAGATACCCGTAGGAAGAATCTCGGGAATATCCGTATCCGCGAGCGTCGGAAAGCCCCAGTTCACACAACCGGCTGCCGCAGCGCCCCATTCGGTGCCTACATCACCCAACGCGTTTACAAAGGCAAAGATTCTGTCCTTATTATATAGCAGCATTTTTTTGTAATCACCCGGCTGCACACCACCAAAGGCCATGGCGGCGCGGTTGGCGAACCCGAGCGCGAAAATGGCGGAGGAGATATCCGGGCCAAAGGGAACAATACGGGTATTCCAGCCGATTTGAACGCCGGCTTCCAGCAACTGCTGAGCAACTGTGGTGCCGTTATGATTGGCTGCCAGAAAGATGTAAAGGCTTCGTTTCTGATAGTCTTCAACAATCAATTTGGCGATTTCGGGATTCGGTGCTGCTCCAACAATCGCGGCAAACCCGGGGGCCGAGCCATCGACAAATTCCACGCCGCGTTTACGGAAAACCGTATCGTCCGCAGCGCCCAGCCAGATTTTGCCGGCGTCTTCATCGATATCTTCCGAGTGGAGATAAAAATCCGGTTGGTTCAGATACCGGATGGCTTCCTTGATTTCAAAAGCCAGCAATGCCGCCATACCGGCATCCAAAAGGGGGCCGAGGTACGGCAGGTGATTGGCGCCTTTAACATGGGGCGGTAACAGCTTGCGGGCAAATTCCAACGGCTTTTTCATGTCTTCCAGGGTTTCAACTTTAATTCCCAGAAGGGAGTAAATCACCGGCAGATAATAAGCGGTGTTGGGAAACCCGACTTTTGTGGAGGCGTCAAAGGTCTCCAGGGCTTTCTGGTATTCTCCTTCGACTTTGGAAACGATATTGTAGCCACCTTGTATAGCGGCAAATGCGACTAATTTGGACATTTTTTCCTCCTTCGTTGAGGATTGATGATTCAGTGTTCAGTCAAAGACAATTAACGGCTTCCAGCCGAAATTATATTGCCTCCAATTTTTGCCGGTCGGCCATATCCATCAGAACGCGCTCTCTGGCTTTGTCGATGCCGAGGGCTTTACGCTTTTTGTCGATATGGGCGATCATCTTGTGTGCATGTTTGATCGGGTCAATTTCAAAATCCCACATGCCGCCATAAGTCTTTTCCAGGTCTTTGAACAGATAGTTTTCAAAGACGGGAGCGCCGCTACTCGGGAAGGTGACGCCGAATACGGTATAGACGCCTGAGGTGACAAAATAATGTCCGATGGAAATGGCTTTTTCACTCATCCACTCCGGCGCGCTGCCGGCCACCGGTAGATCGGATATGTCTTTTCCAAGACCGCCCGCCTTCACCACTTCGGTTGCCGCCAGCAGAATTCGGCTGTTATCCACACAGGAGCCCATGTGCAGAACCGGCGGAATGCCGACGGTCTCGCAGACTTCTCTCAGACCAGGGCCACAGAATACCGCAGCGGTTTCCGGCGTCAACAGTCCTTCCATGGCGCAGGCAATGCCGTTGCATCCCGTGGTGAGAACAACGACGTCATTTTTGATCAATTCCTTGACCACCAGAATATGCCCCTCATTATGACGGGTTCTGGCGTTGTTGCAACCGACAACACCGGCAATGCCGCGAATCCGGCCGTTGATAATATTGTCATTGAGCGTGTAATAGCTACCCCTGAAGGTGCCACCCAGATGGTATTTAATGGATTCAACCCCAAACCCAGCAATCTGTGTCGCTTTCTGGCGGGGAATCATGACCTCTGTGCGGCGGTTTTTAAAATTTTCGATGGACATGCGGACGATCCGCTTGGCGTCATCCATGGCATGATGCTCATCAAATTCAATATGAATCACATTGTCCTGCTCCATACGGGCAATGGGATGCGTGGTGATCAATTTGGTGTGGAAGCATTTAGCGACATTGGCCAGGTTCTGAAAAATACACTGAATATCGACCACCATGGCATCGCAGGCGCCGGTGATGATGGCAAGTTCCTGCTGAAGGAAGGTGCCTGCCGGCGGCACGCCGTGGCGCTGCAACATTTCGTTTCCAGTACAACAGATGCCGCCCAACTGAATGCCCTTGGCCCCCATGCTCTTGGCGTAATCAACCATTTCCTTGGATTGAGCAGCAGCCACGATCATCTCGGAAAGAACCGGCTCATGACCATGAATGATAATGTTGACATGATCTTCCTTCATGATGCCCAGGTTCGCTTCGGACTGTATCGGATACGGGGTTCCGAACAAAACATCCTGAAGGTCGGTCGCCAGCATGGAGCCACCCCATCCATCCGCCAGCGCGGCGCGCGTACACTGCTTGACGATATTCTTATAATCCTGATCAACCCCCATATGGGTGCGATGCATGATTTCAACGATTTCCCGATCGATATTTCGGGGAAGAACGCCGGCTTTTTTCCATTTTTCGTAAAGCGGTTGCGGTGCCCGTTTCATATAAAGCAACTCGCCTTCCGGTTTGCCCCATTCGGCCAGCGCTATTTCGGCTACTTCCAAAGCGATCTCATCCATATCCCGATCCGCTTCGGTACCGTCATCAGTTTTCACTGTGATGGCAACGCCCAAGGCCTCAGCTACCGCCAGAAGTTTCTGCGTGTCTTTGATCTTATAATCCGCGGACTCTTTTCGCGCCACAGCCATAAATACTTCGGCCACGCAACGGCCATGATCCGAGTGTGCGGAGGCGCCGCCGGCCACCATGCGGGCAAAGTTTCTTGCGGCAATGGTGTTCGCTGTTGCGCCGCAGAGGCCTTTGCGTTCATCCGGCCCGTCTCCGACGGATTTGGTTAAGGGCAACCGGCAGGGACCCATTGAACAATTTTTGCAGCAGGTGCCCTGAACCCCAATGTTACAGGGCTTCATGCTTTCAGCTCTGTCAAAAACGGTTTCAACACCGAGTTCCTGAGCGCGTGCGATCATAATCTGGGTCGCAAGATCCATAGAAGCCTTTACCGGATCGGCTTTCTTGGCTTCTTTTTCAGCCTTTTTTTCAATTTTATCTGTCACTTGTGGTTCCTCCACATGTTTGTGTGTCATTATCTCATATCATAAATGTCGCAAAGGCGGCCCGGCTATTACCGGCTGTCGTCTTTGCCACATGGGGTCCATAAGCCCTATGCAACGCGTCGGTGAACGCGATCGAGCCTGGCAAGAATTTTATCCAGTTCTGATTGTTGCTGCGCTGCAGCCGTCAAGGACACAGCCTTCTTCTCGCCGGGTTGCCGTTGAGCCATCCGTTCATCACGTTCTTTGGCGCGTTTTTCGCGGACGGCATTTTCTTCGGCGTCCAATTTGGCCTTAACGTCTGCGGCGGCTTTGGCTTCCGCCTCCGCTTTGGCTTTTGCCTCGGCAGCCGCTTTTGCCTTGGCATCCGCTTCGGCTTTGGCTTTGGCGTCCGCCTCCGCTTTTGCCTTGGCATCAGCGGCAGCTTTGGCGGCGGCCTCTTCAGCGGCCTTGTCGACGACAGGAACAGCAGCAGGCTTGGCTTCCACGACTGGCGCGGGTGCTGCCTTTACTTCCGCTTTAGGTGCCGGGGCTGCAGCCTTGGGGGCTTCCTTCTTGGGCGCTTCGGCTGCTTTGGGTGCCGCCGGGGCTTCTTTTTTAGCAGGCGCCGCCTTTTTATCTTCGGCAATCGTCAAATCCGGCGCCGGTGCCAATACGGCAAAGTCGATATCCACATCATCCAACTGTTTTTTGGCCCCTGCCACGCTCAACGCACTGCCACCATCCGATACCAGGTCGATGAATGAACGGACCATCCGAATCGCTTCCGGATGACGCATAATCAAAATATTGGATCCGGCCATCAGGTAACTGACCGCCGCAACGGACTCCATCAGAATACCTCGTTTTTCCGGGTCACCCAGGGACGGGGCGTCTTGCACGGTCTGTTTGACTTCCTTGCACTTCCAAACCTCGTTGGCCACGTTATTGATCAGCGGCAGCTGCAACTTGTCGTCCCCTTGTGCCAGTGCCGCCATTCTGAGTCGTTCCATGACCGAATAGGAATACTCAAGGCCATAACCCAAACCGCCGGTCGTGGGATCGACAATCATACGATCCAGCGGCATACCGAGGTTTTCCAACAGAATATTCACCTGTTTGGCAAGGTTTACATCGATCGGTGAGGAGGAAATGACCGTGTGGCCATAGCCCATGGCCGCAGCACCGATGGCTTTGTGGTTTTTGTCTTCCACCGGTCCCAGCACCAATTTTTTTCCATCAAACTTCTCGGCAAGTGCTTTTAAAACGACTTCATCTTTTTTGGTGTTCGCAGACCCCCAGATGATCAACGGCACCTTGACGGCGGCTAAGACTTTTTGAATCGTTGCCGCGGCGTCATCAGCGCTGGCGTCTTTGCCGTTCGGGTCCGTGCTTTTGAGTTGTAAAACGATCATTTGTGCGCCGTACTGATCCACGCATTTTTTAGCCCAGGCAGCCGCATCGCCCAGCACGTCCTTAAAAGGCGCCTTGGCGGATTCCGGCCATTCTTCCCCGGGGTCCATGTCCCAAACTTCCATAGCGATTCTGGGTTTATTCGGCATGCTCCCTTCAAATTGATAAAAGGGGTAGCATGACTCGCCGCCAATCGTGACGGCTTTTTCCCCTTGTCCGATGGATATCTCCTTTATGCCGCCCGCATAGGATTCCTTGAAAATTTCAAAGCCCAATTTTACCTCCTTTGAATAAAACCCGTTAATAAGCTGAGGTGTCAGAAATAAACCGCCGGCATTCCCCAACAAAAAAGGGGGCCGGCCTGTATCCCCTAAAGATGATCAATCCCTCCCTTCTGATATGTTTTTTTATAATCTTCTACCGCAGTAGTTTGCTCACTTGGTGTCATCAGCTGCCTCCGCGCAGCAAATCTGATAGAATCATTAATCTTTTGAACCGAAACGGGGCATCGGCCGCCGGGTTCTCCCGGCAAGGCCAAATGACCGGGATGTGCGTATATTAGCAGAAAAAAAATCCTTATCTGATCAAACTGGCTTTGTCAATAGATGAGAACCTAAAAAAAATAGCCAGCTTAGGTGCTAAATAGGAATGACGAAGGCAAAGTGGTCATTTCGCCCGAACCGGTTCGGCTTACCGAATCCGATTCATTGTAATAACAAATGGATATATGCTATTGCCAACCGAAGGGGTGCCCCTTGTAAAACAACACCGCCTCCGCGCATGCACCTTTTTGGATGGTCTCGGTCGCAAGAGGCGGATACTATTCTAAAAAGGTAGGAATCGAATCAGCTTTGAAAGGATCGTCGCAAATCCAGCCGTTTTTTCAATCTGGGGAAAAGATTGATATCCGTATGCGGCAAAAAAAGCGCCGCAATATAGTGATCCATGAAGGACCGTGTTTCCGACAATTCAAAATTGGTCATCTTGTTTCGCACGCCGGAAACATCCTTGCGGATTCGATTGGTCAATGAACTCATACGGGCCCCCATGAGCGAGCCGTTGCCGATGAAGGTCACTTTCTCCGGGTCCGTTTCGGGCAACAAGCCGATGGTCATGGCTTTTTCCAAATCCACATAACTGCCGAAGCCACCGGCGAGAATAATATGATCAATATCCTCCATTCGCAGCCCGACCTCCTCCAATAATGTCTGGCACCCCGAGTACATGGCGCCTTTGGCGCGAATCAGGTTATCAATATCCGGCTCGGTCAGCACCACATCCCGGTCAATCTGGCTTTCAGCCGCCCATGCCAGCACATATTCATAAATCCCCTCTTTTTCGCGTATTCTCGGCGTATTCAGATCGCGGTTGAATTTCCCCCGGTTGTCGATAACCCCGACTTCAAAAAGGGTAGCGACAATGATAATCAACCCCGAGCCGCAGATGCCCTTGGGCCGCACGCGACCAATGGTAATGTTCATGGGCTCCAGGGTGACCGGATCAATGGAAAAGTCTTCGATAGCCCCTTTTGTCGCCCGCATACCGAGTTTGATCCCCCCCCCTTCAAAGGCCGGGCCGGCCGAGCAGGCAGCACAGGCTAACCAGTCCTTGTTTCCAATCACAATCTCGGCATTGGTTCCGATATCCATATAGAGGGTAATGGCATCGGATAAGTACATGCCCGAACCCATCACGCCGGCCACGATATCACCGCCCACATAACTGGAAACCTGAGGATAGACAAGTGCCGTGACATGATCTCCCAGGTCAAGGCCCAATTCCGAAGCATTGAAAGGCGGGTATAGCGCCGTCGCCGGAACATAGGGTGAGCGCCGTATATACCGAGTATCCACCTTTAACCACAACTGCGTCATGGTCGTATTGCCGGATAGCGTGATGGTGGAAATATCGTCCTTGTCCACCTTTGCCTTTCTGACAATTTTATAAATCACATTATTCATGGTTTCATTAACGACATCGCTCAATTTTTCCAACCCGCCCGGCTTTTCGGCAAAAACCATTCGGCTGATGACATCCTCGCCATAACTGATCTGGCCGTTAAAATCGCCGTATTCGGCCAGAACCTCTCCGGAAACCAGATCAATTAACTGGCCATAGATGGTGGTTGTTCCGATATCCATGGCGATGGCGTAGTTGCGTTCGGTGGTATCCCCTGCCTGCACATTGATGATGCGGCTTTTGCCGACTTCCCGGACCGGCCTGGCTAGAGTGACAGTCACTTTGAAATCGGCCTCTCTGATAATTTGGGGTATTTTCCTAATGACCGAAAGATCAACCTCCAGCCGATGCTCGCCATGCTCGATGTTTAAAAAATTAACGATGCGCGAAATATCGGATTGGTTATCCTGTGCGTCGGGCGCGGGAAGCACCAGATATCTTTTTTCGACGGGAGGAACAAACAGCCCCCGCTCTTTCAGGTCATCAAAATTCGGCTGCTTGATGCGAGCGGTTTTTCTTGGTGTGCTTTGCATATTCAGCACACTGGCATCAATCTCCGACTCGATGGGAATTCTAACGACCAGATCACTCTTAACCGTTGCCAGACAAGCCTGACGATATCCTTTTTCCTGGTCCTCCGGGGACAGATGCGCGGTAATACCGCCTGCCACCTCTCCGGATTCAATAATAACGCGACATTTTCCACAAACGCCTTCGCCGCCGCAGGACGCATTGATGTGGACGCCGGCTTCCATGGCGGCGCGAATCAAATTTTCCCCGTCGGGTACTTCAACTGTTTTGTTGTGCGGTAAAAATAAAATATGGTGCATATTCATGATCGGCTCCTGTATCATCTTCCGCGCCGCTAATCGATCGCCAGCAAAAACGCACTAAAGTTTAATTTAAAAAAACAACACCGACGTACAAAATATTGGGTGTCATCATATGCGAAGACAAAATGGGAATCAAGCGATAGCCATATTTTAAAACATAAAAAATCATTCCTTTTATAATGGACGTCCCCCCGCTTGCAGTGAACGTTCTTTTTATATGTTCTTTTTATATCGACAAATTATTTCCAATCATATAATCTGCAACCAAATTTCATGTCAGTCATTTTATTTCCGGCCCTTTTTAACCATCAATCGGAGGTTTCGGTGTTACGTCTACGATCCTTGCTAGTTCTTATACTGATAATCATGTCATACTGTTTTTCACCCTTTTCTCCGCTCTACGCGCAGGATTCGTCAGAAGATGATGTCGAGGAAACGGCTCAAGTAGTTGAAGAAACGGATGACGCTTCATATCTGCTTAATATTTTCGAAAATAAATATAATGAGATGACAGAGAAGGTCCATCAGGGGCAGCTACCAGCCACCGTATCGGAAGAAGCCGCACGAATTCGAATGGATTTAAAAAAGTTTATCATCAGCAGAAATGCCGAACTGGAAATTCTGAAGCTGGAAGTTCTCGAAGGATCTAAGCAAAACAGCAAGGCCGCGCTGGAACAGATGAGCAACCTCGTCGCCGACACGGAACGAAATAAAATGCTCTATATTCAAAAGCTCTCCGCACTATCCCCCGGATCCGGATCGGAGCATGTCGCGACGATGCCAGCTCAAGGCGCTCAATCCGGCGAATCGCTTTTGAGCACATCCAAAAAATCGTCTGCCACCCGAAAGAAATCCAAGAAAAAACAGGAGGAAGACTCCATTTGGGAAACGAAAGACTTTAACAAACGAATGCAGATCGCTCCCGAGGATCTTTCAATGGGTAGAATACAATAGGCGGTTACCGTTTTCAGTTGAGCCAGTTTCAAAACGCCCCATTTCGGCCGATCTCTGCGTTGCGCTCAAATTTCAATCCTCAAAATACTTAATGTATTCCTCCGGTTGAAATTTTCGCGCGCCTTGACCTCGACCGAACTGAAACGTTTTGAAAATAGCTCAGTTATTTAAAGCTTTGCCTCAACGGTTCGCACCTTTTCCGTCATTCGGCCGCCCTGCCCTCTTTTGCAGTCCATTTTCAAATTGATTAAAATCCGGCCGCAATCGGCATTCAGGTCTTCATAGCACCGGGTTACCACGTTTATTATCTCTTCCCATTCGCCCTCGATGGTGGTTCCCATGGCTTCGAGCCTGTAAGGCAAGCCGCTTTTTTGAATAATACGCAACGCCCGTGCGACATATCCGCTCAAATGGTCACCTTTATCCATCGGAAAAATCGAAAAATGCACCAACACACTCATATCACACCTCCTATCCGTTCCCCGAAACATACGTTTTTGCGGCCATGATCATGGTTTCGGCCACGCCAGGGTGTTTTTTCCAGACCGGCAGGAACTCGCTGTCGCTTAAACAGCCTGCCGCTCTTCTAAAAACACCCTGGGGCGGCCTCTCTACCGTAGGGACTTGGCCGAAAAGATGATCAAGGCCGTTTTGGCCTTGACCGAATGAACTTAATACATTATATGAACACGCTTCTGCAACTAAAAGACAGGTTATTCACATGGGAATACAGCAAAGAAAAGAGCGGGAAAAAGAACGGCGCAGGCAACAAATTCTGGTGGCAGCAAAGCGAGTGTTTCTATACAAAGGGTTTTCTCGCACCACCATTGAGGATATCGCCAATGAAGCTGAACTGAGCGCCGGCACGCTGTATCTTTATTTCAAAAACAAGGAGGAATTGTTTGCATCCTTATCGTTGAGGATCCTTCAGTACCTGGTCATTCGGCTGGAAGAGGTCAAAGCGGTAATGGAAAACAGCTCGAACGATAGGCTCGAAATCCTCAAATCCGCCATGTATGATGTGTATGATTTTGATACCGCCTCTATCATCAACATGTTTCATCTCCAATCCAGCGAAGCATTAAGAAACTTATCGGAACAGTTATTGTCTGAATTCCATGAACTGGTCGGAAAATCCATGCGGGTGCTTACCGATATTTTCCGCGACGGCATTAACGCCGGATACTTTATCAACTCCGCTCCGGAATCATTGGCAAACACCTATTGGTGCCTTTTCTCAGGGGTAGTGCTGTGGGAAGCCAGCAAAGAATTCATGGAAGAAAGAAAAATTGACATCAAAGAAGCACTCAATTTTGCTTTCGATCTTTTTAAGCGGGGCGTTCTGAATAATCCCGTGCGGTAACGGTGACCGACGAAAAATATCCGCCTTATCACCTTTTTTGCGCTTCTTTTTGCGGCCAAGCGCAACGTTTTGCTTCGTTTTACGATTAAACTACGCCCATATCCGCCAACAGAACATCCCCCCCAAAGTTATTTCAATCGACCTTCAACCGTTTTGGTATTGAAAACAAACAGCCAATTGTATAATATCATGAACATGACACATATCGGTCAAGCACTACGGCTTTAATGGTTTTATGGCTAATTATTTATAACGAACAGATATGTTTACAGGTTTTGAAAAAATTGTTGAAGAACGAATTATGCAGGCCCAGCGCACCGGGCAATTTGACAACCTGCCGGGTGCCGGAAAACCGCTTGTATTTGCCGATGACCAATTCATCCCGGAAGATTTACGACTGGCATACAAAATTTTAAAGAATGCGGATTGTACGCCACCTGAAATCGAAACCAAAAAAGAGATTATTCAAACAGAAACCCTGTTGGCTGGCATGAAAGACACGGTTCAAGCGTACCGGTTACTGAAAAAATTAAATTTTTTGATCATGAAATTCAACGCGATGCGAAACGGCAATGCACAATTTGAAATGCCGCAGCAATATAGGGAAAAGCTCTCCGAGCGATTCGGCTCCCTTGCGAAGGAAAAAAAGTAGGCTGCTAAACCGTTTTACGCGACATGGGTTGATGGTATTAAAGGCAATAAGAATGACTACGGTAACAAAAAAGGAGACCGGCTTGTTCAAAGGCGTGATGCTGGCCTACTTTATATTGATTTTACATGTTATTTTAATCGCAGCAATGGGAATGCTGGTGATATTCTTTCGAGGCATCGTAGCCTATATGCCTTGGATTTTCATTGGCGGATGCGCCCTCCTTCTTGGCTCCGGTTATTATTTTTACCGACGAATCAAGGCCCAGGGAAAGTCATTGCGTGAAACCCTGAATTCTCCCTTGTTACAAGGAAAATCATTTGAAATAAGTCTTATGGGGGGGCTTGCGTCATTCAAAGTGGGCCAGCACGATGCGAATCCACCCATTGTTATTTCAGCCGGTGACAACCGCCCGCAATTGGAAGACCCGTCGGCAGCACGCCTGCGCGAGCTTACCGAACTCGCCAATTTGCTTGAAAAGGATTTGATCACACCCGATGAATATAACCGCTTTAAGCGCAACTTGTTTAAAATTTAAGTTCATTAGGCATCATAGGCCACGGGTTCGGCACCAATGACAATTCAGCGGCATACATCTTCAGCACTTAAACCAACCACCTGCGTTGACACAAAGAAATAACGATTTCATGGACAAGTTGAATTTGGCTTTGATCTGCGGCGGTACCTCGACGGAGCGACAGGTTTCTCTGAAAAGCGCCGCTCAGGTTCAGGACGCGTTGGATAAAGAAAAATATAATATCCTGCGCTTTGACTCCAAAACGGATTTGGACAAACTGGTGTCGAATGCCCACCGGATCGATATTGCACTGATTATCCTGCACGGCCCGATGGGAGAGGATGGCACCATTCAGGGTTTGCTCGAGCTTCTGGGCATACCGTACCAGGGCAGCGGCGTTCTTGGCAGCGCGCTTGCCATGAACAAGGCCGCTTCCAAGCAACTGTACGAATTCGCAGGCTTGCTGGTTCCCGCCTATGAGGTTGTCAGAAAAGGGGACCCGCTTCAAGTTGAAGCGTGGATATGCCGCCTGGGGTTGCCGATCGTGGTGAAACCCGCTTCCAGCGGTTCAAGTATCGGCATGTCCATTGTCAAATCACAGGATGGTTTGACGGAGGCGATCGCCAAGGCTTTTGCCAATGATCGAACCGTTCTGCTGGAAGCCTTTATCAAAGGGGTGGAATTAACCTGTTCCGTCATTGGAAACGAAGACCTCAAAGCCTTGCCGCTGGTTGAGATCATCCCCGATAAAATGCACGACTTTTTTGATTACGAAGCCAAGTACACGCCGGGACACACGCAGGAAATATGCCCGGCTCGTATTGATGACGCGCTGACGGAAAAGGCGCAACAATACGGCAAAATGGCCCATCGCGCACTATACTGCAAGGGCTACAGCCGTACCGATATGATATTAAAAGATAGGGAGATTTATATTATTGAAACCAACACGATACCGGGAATGACCCCTACAAGCCTGTTACCGATATCCGCCCGTGCTGCGGGCATGAGTTTTGCTCATCTATTGGATGAATTAATAAGGTTAAGTCTTGAAAATCATATAAAAATATAGCGACTGTATCGCTTGAACGGGGGGGGAGAAAGGGTCTACTGAATTTTCTCGGACAGCCATAGGCCCTTTATCAGAAACACGCACGAAAAAGCGTGCATCATCAAAGAAGGTCGTTGGCTGCCAAGCAGTCCAGCCGCCAAGCTTCCGGCTTTGCCGGATTAGAATAATTAACAATGCATGGAGGAGGCGCATGAAAGTACTGGTTATTGGCGGTGGCGGTAGGGAACACGCGTTGGTGTGGAAGATATCCCAAAGTCCTCGCGTAAAAAAAATTTATTGCGCCCCCGGCAATGCCGGAATTGCGTCCTTGGCCGTTTGTGTTCCGATAGGCACTGAAGAGAATGACCAGTTGCTTGCGTTCGCCAAAAAGGAAAAAATCGATCTGACCGTGGTCGGACCGGAGGGACCGCTCTCAACCGGCATTGTGGATGCATTTGAAGCCGAAGGATTGAGAATTTTCGGCGCCTCTCAAAAAGCAGCGCAAATCGAGGCCAGCAAATCATTCGCCAAAGAATTGATGAAAACATACGGCATTCCCACTGCCGCCGGATGCAGCTTTACCAGCTACAAACAGGCGGAAGCCTATGTCCGTAACACCGGTGCGCCGCTTGTCGTAAAGGCGGACGGGTTGGCCGCCGGAAAGGGCGTCATGGTTTGCAAGACCATTCATGAAGCCCTCGCGGCGCTTCAGGATATTATGGTTAACAAGGCTTTCGGGGATGCCGGTCAAAAAGTCTTAATTGAAGAATGTCTGTCCGGCGAAGAAGCATCTTTTTTAGCTTTTACGGACGGCAAAACGATCCTTCCCCTTCCCTCTTCACAAGATCATAAAGCGGTTTTTGATCAAGACGAGGGACCCAACACGGGCGGTATGGGCGCGTACAGTCCCGCGCCCATCGTTGACAGGCAATTGCATGAAAAAATAATGAAAGAAATCATGTACCCCACGGTGAAGGCCATGGCCGCTGAGGGCAGACCCTATAAAGGCGTTTTGTATGCGGGGTTGATGATCGATAAGGATAAGATTAACGTTCTGGAATTTAACGGGCGCTTCGGAGATCCGGAAGCCCAACCCCTGCTGATCCGCTTAAAAAGCGATATCGTGGACATCATGGACGCGGTCATTGAAGGGCGGCTGGACCGGCTTAAACTGGATATTGATCCACGGGCTTCGGTTTGCGTGGTCCTGGCTTCGGGCGGCTATCCCGGAAATTATAAAAAAGGCGCACCCATAGCCGGACTCGATGCGGCAAAACGAATGAAGGACGTGGTCGTCTTCCATGCGGGCACCAGCACACGGGAGAAAACTGTCGTGACCAGTGGCGGCAGGGTATTGGGGGTTACGGCGCTTGGGGATACCGTTCAATCCGCCATTAAGAAAGCGTATCAGGCTGTATCTAAAATCAATTGGCCGGATATGCATTATCGAAAAGATATCGGTGAAAAAGCGAGCTTGCGAATGCGCATCAAACCAAGAATCAGCATCGTCATGGGCAGTGATTCGGACCTGCCGGTCATGGATGAGGCGGCCGCCATTCTTAAAAAATTTGACATTCCCTTTGAAATGACGGTTGCATCGGCGCACCGTACGCCTGAACGTGCCATGGAGCTGGCCGCCACGGCACGCAGCCGAGGGATTCAGGTTATTATCGCCGGCGCCGGACACGCGGCTCATTTGGCCGGTGTCTTGGCAGCGCACACTACCTTGCCCGTCATCGGTGTTCCCATCGACTCCTCTTGCCTTCAGGGGCTCGATTCCCTTTTGTCTACGGTCCAGATGCCCCCCGGCGTGCCGGTTGCAACCGTATCCATCGGTAAATCGGGGGCACGAAATGCCGCGATACTGGCCGCCCAAATTCTATCGCTTGCGGATGAAACCGTCGCTAGGGAATTAGTGGGCTTCAAGCTGGAAATGGCTGAATCCGTAAATAAAAAGGCGGCAGCGTTGGCGAGTTTTTAAGCCGAATTCGCTTATCTGACCGGTGCGCATGCCAGAATCCAACATCATAACCATTGACCCGGAGAGGCCCGAAGCGGACCACATTCGAATCGGTGCGGAAAAGATTCGCGGCGGTGGCGTTATTGTGTTCCCGACTCAGTGCCTTTATGGCTTGGGAGCGGATGCCTTTAATACGGATGCTATTGATCAGGTGTTTAAGTTGAAACGCCGGCCACTCGAAAGTCCGCTTCTGATTTTGATTCCGAGCAGAAAGGATTTACTCAACATCACGAATCACATTTCTCCTGCAGCCGAACGAATAATGGATATTTTTTGGCCCGGCAGCGTGACGATTATTTTTGAGGCCAATTCTATGTTGCCGGTCGGTTTGACGGCCGGCACCGGAAAAATAGGCGTTCGACTGCCGCTTCATCCGGTCGCGAAACAGTTGGTCCGTGAAGCAGGACGCCCGATAACCGGAACCAGCGCCAATATATCCGGAGAACCGGGCTGTAAGCAAATTTCAGAGATTTCACAGAGTATTATTCGGTCGGCTGATCTTGTCATCAATGCGGGGCGCCTCAAAGGCGGCATCGGTTCAACCGTCGTTGATGTGACGGTTGAGCCGCCACACATTCTTCGGGAAGGAATTATTCCAGTCAAGGCAATAATGGCAGCTATTCCAGGGCTCCGTCAAAGTCGCGCAAGTGTAAGAAATCAGAAGGCCACGAAATAGCGCTGACTTTTTGAGTTCGAATTTGTTAAGTTGCTTTTATAAGCAACTTAAAAATTTCGCCTTCAACCAGCCCACCCCGCTTTGTTTTACGTCCCGTCCGACGCGACGAGATGGATCGTTGGCGTACATTGATGCGCCAGTACCACTATCTCGGCTTTGAGCGGATCGTAGGAAAATCCCTTTGCTATGTTGCCACCACTAATGAAACCCAATGGGTAGCCCTTCTTGGCTGGGGCTCTGCGGCACTTAAGTGTGCTGCCCGGGATCAATGGATTGGATGGGACCGGGCGTTGCAGTTCAAACGGTTGCATTTGATTGCCAACAATGTTCGTTTTTTGATCCTGCCCGATTGGCGCATCCCCAATTTGGCCTCACACCTATTGGCATTGAACCTCAAGCGCCTGAGCCAAGACTGGCAGCTTTACCATGGGCATCCCCTTTTGCTGGCAGAAACCTTTGTCGATAGTGCCCGCTTTGCCGGTACGTGCTACCGGGCCGCCGGTTGGCAAGTGCTCGGTTCAACGCAAGGCTATTCCAAAAGCAACAAGGGCTACTGGCATAACGGCCAACCAAAGCTTTTATTGGTGCGCCCTTTGGTGGCCGATGCCTCCCGGCATTTACGCGCCCCGTTTTTGACTTCTGTTGGCGCACCTGGAAAGGAGTGCACCGCGATGATCGACATCAATCAACTGCCCCTGCAAGGTCATGGTGGACTGATGGATCTGCTAAAAACTGTGGCCGACCCCCGAAAGCCACGCGGAGTGCGCCATCCGGTAGTCACTGTCGTGGCAATTGCCATCTGCGCCTCGCTGTCCGGAGCACGCAGTTTTACCGCCATCGCTGAATGGGCCGAAACGTTGAGCCGTGAGGCGCTGCGTAAGCTTGGCTCCAAACGGCCCAAACCACCCTCGGAACCCACCATCCGGCGCGTTTTACAGTCTCTGAATGCTGATCTGTGGGACTCCCAAATCGGCAATTGGATAGTGCAACACTGCCCTTTGGCCGGACGTGCGGTGGCCGCTGATGGCAAAACACTGCGCGGAGCCCATGATGCGGGCCAGCGACCTGTCCACCTGCTCAGCGCCATTTTGCACCAAGAGGCCCTGGTAATCGGCCAAATGGCTGTCAAAGAAAAAACAAACGAAATTCCCCAACTGCCCGAACTTCTTGCGCCTCTGCCCCTGCAAGGTGCGGTCGTAACCGCCGATGCGCTGCACACTCAGCACGATACGGCCCGTTATATCGTAGAAAAAAAGCGGGCCGATTACCTGTTTATTGTCAAAGAGAATCAACCCACCCTGCGCAATGACATCGCGACGCTGAATCTCAGCGCTTTTCCCCCCTGCACACACCACCATCTATAAAGCCCATGGCCGCTTGGAGCTGCGCCATGTTTGGACCAACACTGAACTCAATAATTATCTTGCTTTCCCGCATGTCGCACAATGTTTTTGCATCCAACGCGACATCACAAAATTGGTCAACGGCAAACAACACACCGAAACCGTCTATGGGGTTACCAGTCTTACCCCTGATCGTGCCGAGCCGGAGCGCCTATTGAATTTGGCTCGTGGTCATTGGGCAATCGAAAACCGCCTGCATTGGGTCCGAGACGTCACCTTTGACGAGGACCGTAGTCAAGTCCGAAAAGGCAACGGAGCCCAAATTATGACCAGTTTGCGCAATATAGCCATCTCGTTGCTGCGTATGGCGGGTGTCCCCCACATTGCGCCCGCCCTGCGTGCTTGCGCAAGACTTGGCCAAGGCGTCCTACGCCTCATCGGCGTTCCGGATTAACTTTGACCTGACCCTGGTTGGCAGCTATTCCTTATTGACAATCGCTTCCAACTTGGCATATAGAGGGTCAACTTTATTGCCGGAGTGGTGAAACTGGTAGACGCACGGGACTCAAAATCCCGCGGGGGCAACTCCATGTCGGTTCGATTCCGACCTCCGGTACCATAAAAAAAAGGGGTTACAGCGGAAACAAGCTGTAGCCCCTTTTAAGTTTTTGGACTGTGTAAGCACATTGTAATCAGAGTAAAAAAAATCGGGCAACAAAAAAACCGCCTCGAAGAGGCGGTCATTGTCTCAAGATCGGACACCCGGGAAGATCCGGGCCCTAGGATCCAAATTATCGAACAACCCCGCACTCACAATCCGACATGCCGCAAAGCGCCTTGCACACTCGCCTGTAACGCTGCAATTCGGACTGTGTGTGATCAGTGGAATAAGCCATTGCCTGAATCCATCCCCACGCATCCGCCGGATCGGTTATGCGTTTAGGAACATGAACGATCACCTGTGTGTTGTTAGCGGCGGCATGAAAATGTATCAAAAATGGCGGGTTGAAAATGCCACCACGATTTAATGCGGGACATAGCAGCCGGAACCGGTTTTCCCGATTCCGGCGCTATGCTAAAAGCTGCTTTCAATTTTCGATTTTATCTTTCATGCGATAACTTTTCCCTTCCACAAGCACGGTTTCAGCGTAATGCAACAACCTGTCCAGGATAGCGGAGGTCAGGGTGCTGTCGTTGTTAAAGATCTCTGGCCGGTCGTTATAGGCACGGTTGGATGTGATTACCATTGCCCCTCGCTCATAACGCAGACTGATTACCTGGAAGAGAAGATCCGCGCCGGCCTTGTCCATGGGTAAAAAACCAAGCTCGTCCATGACGAGAAGTGCCGGTTGGGTGTATTTTTTCAACGCTTCCTTGATGCGTCCGGCAGCTTGGGCTGCCGCGAGGGTGTTGACGATGTCAACGGCCGTGGTAAATAAAACCTTATACCCTTTCAGACAGGCGTTATAGCCCAAGGCTGAGGCCAAGTGGGTTTCCGAGCCCCACGCCGCCGAGAAAGATAATATTGGACTTGCCTTGGACAAACTGAAGCCGAAAGAGGTTTTGAACCTGGAGACGATTAATGCTTTTCGGCCAGCTCCAGTTGAACTGATCCAGGGTTTTGATGACCGGGAAGCGCGCCATGCGGAGCCGATGCCGGGTGGCGCGGTCTTGGCGCAATGCCGCTTCTCCATCGGCAAGCTTTTCAAGATACCCAAGATCCGCGATTGGCTTTATGTGAAGTGGTTTTTTGGCCGAGTTGGGTAAAAAAATCTTCCAAAACGGTCTGCTGACGCTCTGCGTACCCATTATTTTACAGAAAAACAGCTTGCTTCATTTAGTAAATCGCATTTATGGCGCCATTTGGACAAGCCTCTTCCCCCCGGATTACTTGCTGGTGTATATATCGGCTTGTCTTTATCCGGTTGCAAACTGCCAACTTTTCAACCGTATCTGCGAAAATAGGCCTCGCAATCGCCGTCTCACCTTCAGCCATACTTCTCGTCCATGGAAAACTATCTTTCCCGCTGTTCCGTATAATTTCCAACGCAGCGTTTGCACCTGATGACGGTGCCAAGTTTTGTCCAATGTCTTCAGAACAAATAGCCGACCGACATTATATGCCAATACGCCGATGCGAAAAAATACCGCATTGGCCTCAAACTGACCGCACGGCATCCTTTCCATCCCAAAGCCGATCTTGAGTTCCTTGATCCGATTCTCGCTGCACTGACCTCGCTGATTGTACCACTGCACTACCTGCTCAGGATCTTCGCTCCGATTGGTCGCTATCACAGTATATCTTTCCTTTTCCCCGGTTTCATCAAACAATTTGCCCTGGATCGGCCGCCAGATCACTATCAGGCGAAACGCCTTCCGGGTCTTGTTCATGCAGTGCACCGTTTCGGCGATAGATCCATTCTGATAAGTCCTCCAATCATTGGCCCCAAGGCTTTTAATCAAACTTACCAACGCCTTATCAAGATCTGCGCCAATCGCAAACTCTATATCATTTGAATTGCAATAGTTAATTATATCAGCCTGATAAGCTGCGCTATCCGCCCTAACCGCTTTGACATGTTTGCCCTTGGGTAATTGTTTCTCACAGTATTTTATAAATTCAAGGTTCCCGGCTGCGGGGCCTGGTTTCCTTCACGAAATTCATCGCCTATAACCAGACCGTTTTCCGCCAAATGGCCCACGATGGGCATGTAGCCAAAAGATCCTTTGTAAGTCATCTTGGCCAATTCCTTCTCCGCCTCAATCCCCGTTGCATCGATATCCAACGTATATCCTTTGATCCCGTCGTACTTGAGCCCGCGCTTTATCACCTTACGGTTGACCTCGCCAAGCTTTCCAAGAGAACCGTTTGTGCCACTTCTTCGCAGCCAGTCACCGGCAGCATCAGATGATGGCATCCGTCTCAATCCTATGACTTCACGCAAGCCCTTGTCATCTCTGATCTGCCGCAAATCTTCCAGGCTTCGGCCACCTCCGCTTAGCATCAGTATCAGTGGAAATATATGTTCACTCGAACGGTATCCAACGCTACTGCCCGGCGCCGGCAAATGATTGTCCAGGGCTTCTAACAATCCCAAGCCCACCACAAATTCCCCTAAAAGCGCCAGGCCGGCATTTGACGTGATCAGATCCTTCGTTTCTTCAAGCTTGAATGGGAGCACGGTTTGTTTTATCATTAGCCTCACCTCGTTGGTTCGGTTGTTATGTCGTCTTGTCAACACATATCTACCTGAATCAACGAGGTTTTTCAATAGATTTCCCCACAAAATAACTGTTAATCGCGGATCTTGGGAGCTTTTAGCATAGCAGCCGAAATCGGAAAAACCGGCTCCGGCTGCTATGTCCCGTATTAAATCGAGGCGGCATTTTCAACCCGCCATTTTTGATACATTTTCACGCCGCCGCTAACATTCCCTGGTTGGTGCTCGATAGATGGCGTGAAATATTTGACTGAAACCGATCAAATCAAAAAAATTTGATCATCGCTAAAAGCCCGCCAAATGGGCTTAGCTGCTCGCTGCACGTCTCGTGTGGCGTTGAAACGTTGATTTTTCTGGCCCTGCCGCCACTTTTGTTGAATCCTTTGTCCTTGCGGTTTTGCCGCTTTTTTGATTTACTCTCTTTTACCATTTGGGTAACTCCTGTCTTTAAGGTGGGAGGCTCTCACCTCCCTTTATAACAGGATTCCCAGATGGTTTCCGCTTTCTTTGTGCCTTAATGTGCAAAATTCAGGTAATAACCTTCATATTTTGGGATATAATGATATGTGCTGATCATTTCATTCTGTGGTAGACCACGATGACCCGCCAGCGGTAGCCTCGAACAACTGTATCACATTTCGATCCTGGTCAAAAAAAGTGAAAGTTCTACCAATAGTGGTACAAGGCCAGACATAATCGGTCGTTGTCTCAAAGCCTGCCCCCCTCACTTTTTTAAACCAAGAATCAATATCCGTAACCGAAAGGGCGAGTTCCCTGATACCGGTATATCCATACCCCAGATATTCATTCGGTGTCTTTTTCACTTCCGGTATTACGGTTTGCTGCAATTCTATTAAAGCCCCTTCCGGGGATGATAGCAGCACCATATTCGACCTGGCTGCCCTATGGCCGAAGACATCGTCCATAGCCTGAGGGTATATGAGGGTGTTCGGCCCGGGTTCAGGTTGATTTGGAATCGTTATTTCAATGTCGATCTTGAACCCCAATACATCCCGCCATAACCGCACAGCTTTGCTCAAATCACTAACAATGAGGCACATATGATGAAATTGCATACCCGTCTCCTTTCTCTGGCTTTTTCCGGTTTTCTGAGTAAAGAATCTCTTTTCAGTGTAAAGAACCTCGTGCTTCCGTACGGGGCATTAAAAATCAATTTCCAACTGTATCTGTGCGGGATCTTTTTACTTATGCTTATGATAACGTATGTACTTCATGATTGTATCGCTTCAACTTGGTTATCTATCGTTATTTCGATGTATAGTCAACCCTTCTCCGCTTTTCCCAGCGATTCTCGGTGAAGAGGTGGCAAGGTCATTTTGGGGTCGGTTTCGGCATGGGCACTGCTATTTTATCACGGCGAGCTTGAAATGTAAGCGTCCGGTAAACCCCATCTTCACAGCCTGGAAAAATCCTGGCATGATAGTCCCCAGAATGGAGGACAAATCATGTCAGGTGATGCGGTTCGAATTATTGGAATAAAAAATGGCAGATCAACAGGGCGTGCTGGTCAGGGCGTCTTTATCGATATACTGCGGCAAAAGGGCTCGGTAA